>JBOHHE010000113.1:0-5738 GCA_050700355.1 Pseudonocardiaceae bacterium | reverse complement strand
TGACGACCGAGTCAACGAAACCAGTTCCACACGCTCATGATCGGACAACTCAACAGGAGGCGAGTAACGCATACTGCATTATCGCACAAAATCTAAAGAAAACAAACTTCAATTACGGGATACTAGGGTCCATCTCCCCTGTCTGTGCCACGACTGCATCCCAAGTCTCGCCACTGACCTGCGCGTTCTGCAATCCGCCTAGCTCGTCCAAGGCCGCCACCAGTCGCAACAGAAGTGGAGCAGGGTTCGAAAGCGAGTCACTGAGTGTCACCCGCCTTCGAGGGTGACGACGTTGGCGCCGGTCGTTGCTGCTGAGCGTGCCGATGCTGGTTGTGGTGGGCGTGTCGTGTTGACCTTGTTCGTCGGCGCCGCCACCGTGACGATCTTTGGGTCGGGATGGGCCACGGCCCTCCCGCTGTGCTTCCTGGCCGGAGTCGCGCGGGAGGGCCGTGTGGGTGCGCACGGAGGCGCGGTGGTCATCGCAGAGACGGACGCCGAGGCAGTCGAGCAGCGGCTCGGGGCGGGGTGTTTGGCGTGTCCGGGATGTTCAGCAGCGCTGGCCGGGTGGGGTCATGCCCGGCTGCGGCAGATCCGCGGTCTGCGGGGGTGGGTGCGGGTCGTGCTGCGGCACTCGCGGTGCTCTGGCTGCGGGGCGGCGCACGTGCTGTTGCCGGTGCTGCTGCTGACTCGTCGTGCGGACACCGTCGCGGTGATTGGCGCGGCGCTGGAGGCGAAGGCGGTCGGCGTGGGGCATCGGCGGATTGCCGCGGCGCTGGGGAGGCCAGCGGAGATGGTGCGCGGCTGGCTGCGCCGCTTCGCTGGTCGCGTCGAGGCGGTGTGGGTGGTGTTCACCCGGTTGGTGTCGAGCGCTGGCGCCGGATCCGGTGCTGCCTGGGCCGGCCGGGTCGGCGTGGGCGGACACGATCGCCGCGGTGACCGCCGCCGCTGGGGCGCTCGGCGCCCGGTTCGGGATCGGCGAGGTGCCGGTCTGGCAGGCCGCGGCGGCGGTGTCCGCGGGCCGGCTGCTGCTGCCCGGCTGGCCCGACCCGACCGGTCCGATGTGATCAACACGAGTTGACCCTGCCCTGGTTGATCGTCCTGGGTGATCCTCATCGCTTGTCTTGTCCAGCCGGCGAGACGACGAGCGAGACGAGGAGGTGGCTCACCGATGGCGGTGGGACACGGCAGGGACGATGAGGCGGTGGCGCGGGCCGAGCGGGCCCGCGCGATTGGTCTGTTCCGCTACCAGCTGATCCGGGAGGCGGCGGATCCGGAGTTGTCGACCCGGGCCCGCGGCCGGCTGGTCCGCGCGATCGCCGGGTGCGAGCACACTGACCCGGCCGGGCGACGGGTGCGGATCTCTCGCGACACTCTGGAGCGCTGGATCCGGGCCTGGCGCCGCGGCGGGTTCGACGCCCTGGTGCCCAGCCCGCGACAGTCCAGCCCGCGGCTGCCGGCCGAGGTGCTTCAGATGGCGGTTGCGCTCAAGCGGGAGAACCCGTCCCGGACCGCCGCGCAGTCCGCCGGATCCTGCGCACCCAGATGGGGTGGGCGCCGGGCGAGCGGGAGCCTGCAACGCTATTTCGCCGACGACCCGACCATCGCCGAGCAGCTGTCCACGGGCGGCGCGCCGGCAGTGTTCGGGCGGTTCGAAGCGGCCCGGCCCAACGAGTTGTGGACCGGTGACGCCCTGCACGACCCGACGGTCGCTGGCCGCAAGACCTACCTCTTCGCGTTCCTCGACGACCACAGCCGGGTCGTGGTCGGGCACCGGTTCGGGTTCGCCGAGGACACCGTCCGGCTCGCGGCCGCGCTCCGGCCGGCGCTGGGCTCGCGTGGAGCGCAGGGCGCGGTCTACGCATAACGGGTCCGCGTTCGTCGACGCCTGGCTGCTGCGGGCATGCGCGAAACTCGGCATCCGGCTCATCCACTCCACCCCGGGTCGGCCACAAGGTCGGAGGAAGATCGAGCGCTTCTTCCGCACCGTGCGCGAGCAGTTCCTCGTCGAAATCACCGGAGAGATCAGCGGCGACACCCCCGACGGCGGCAGCGACCGCAGTCACGGCGTCGCCGCGGCGAGCGGCCGCCACCCGGTCGCGGATCTGCTCGAGCTGAACCGGTTGTTCACCGCCTGGATCGAGACCGTCTCCCACCGCCGGGTCCACTCCGAGACCGGGCAGACGCCGCTGGCTCGCGGGCAGGCCGGTGGCCCGTTCAGCCTGCCCGCCCCGGCGGCGCTGGCCGAGGCCTTCCTCTGGGAGGAACGCCGCACTGTGACCAAGACCGCCACCGTGTCCCTGCACGCCAACACCGACCAGGTCGACCCCGCCCTGGTCGGGCGGCGCGTCGAACTGGTATTCGACCCGTTCGACCTCACCACCGTCGAAGCACGCGTGAACGGTGTCCCGGCCGGGCCGGCGGTCCCGCACCGGATCGGCCGCCACGCCCACCCCAAGGCCCGACCCGAAATGCCGGCCCCGCCGCCGGCGCCGACCGGGATCGACTACGCCCGGCTCATCGACACCGCCCACCAGGCCGAACTCGCCCGCGGCGTCAACTACACCGCCCTGACCAGCAGCGACCAGCTCCCCGAGCAACTCGACCCGCTCACCGGTCACAAAGCGACCGGCGAGGTCATTGGCGAGGTGAGGGCATGATCGATCGCCTGCAGGGGTTCTTCGGATTCACCCGCACCCCCTTCGGCCGCGACCTGGCCCCGGGCATGCTGCACCGCCACGCCGCGCACGGCGAGGCCGTCGCCCGGATCGGCTGGTGCGTGACCCAACGCCGGATCGGAGTGATCACCGGCGAAGTCTGCGCCGGCAAAACCGTCGCCATCCGCGCCGCGCTGTCCGCGCTCGACCCCGCCCGGCACACGATCATCTACCTGCCCAACCCCACGGTCGGAGTCCACGGCATCCACCACCAGATCGTCCTCGCCCTCGCTGGACAACCCCTCACCCATCACGCCACCCCGGTCCCACAGACCGTCGACGCGCTCGCCACCGAGCAGACCGAACGCGGCCGCACCCCGGTACTGGTCTCGACGAAGCACACCTACTCGACCACCCGCAACTGGAATCGATCCGGATGCTGACCAACCACGACATGGACTCCCAGAGCCCGTTCGCCTGCCTGCTCGTCGGCCAGCCCACCCTGCGCCGCCGGATGAAACTCGGCGCGCTCGCAACACTCGACCAACGCATCGGGCTGCGCTACGCCATGCCCCCGATGACCAACGAGGAGACCGCCAGCTACCTACCTCACCACCTCGGCCTCGCCGGACGCAGCGACACCCTGTTCTCCGACGACGCCACCACACTGATCCACCAGACCAGCCGCGGCTACCCCCGCGCAGTCAACAACCTCGCCCTCCAAGCCCTGGTCGCCGCGTTCACCGCCGACAAGGCCACCGTCGACGGATCCTCCGCCCGCACCGCCGTCGCCGAGGTCACCGCCGAATGACCACACCAACGCCACCCTGACGAGCACCCCGCCACCCCGACGATCAGGCCCCGTCCGGCACCTCGCCGACGGGGCCTGAACACATCACCGACATCGACACCGCCAACGGCGCCATCGTCTGCATCCTCAGCGGCGGGCAACACCCTGCGTACATCGTCCGGCCACCCGTCCTTGTTCATTAGGTCCCAGAACCAGCCCATCAATTCGTTGCTATTCATCCACTGACCACAATGAGCGGCACCCAGAGCCGGGCGAGTACGCCTGCAAGCAGCAGTTCGGGAAATCCGGCCACCCGGGGCCAGTTCTTGCCTGCGTGGGGGAAGACGCAAGAACCAAACTGACACCCGGGCACCCATGCCGCTGCTGCTTCAGGGACCTCGTCATCCCGGCCCTGGGGCCTTGGCACACACCAGCGCGCGTGACTGTCCGTCCTCAACGCTGATTCACCCCGACGAACAGCCATGAACACTGAGCTACCCTCAGGTCCGCACCACCGGATCGTTACAGCTTGCGAGGAAATCCAAGACAACGGTGACGGGGGAGACGATGATCCAAGAACCACCCGAACTGACAGCCATGCGCTTGAGCCTCGGCCAGCAGCTGGCCTCCCTGCGCGAAGCCAGAGGCAAAGTCCAACAGCAAATCGCCCGCAGAACCGGCTACAGCCGCTCCTCAGTCGCCAAGGCTGAAGCCGGCAGCCAGCTCATGAGCCCGGAGTTCTGGCAGAAGACCGATGAGCTGCTGGAGGCCAAGGGTGCCCTGCTCGCCAGCTACGAACGGGTTCGCCGGGCCAAGCAAGAGCACGAAGCCAACGCCAAGGAAGCTGAACTGGCCAAGGCATATGCCGAGGCTCAGGCACGGGCGGAGGAGCTGCGGGCGACAGCCACCCCCTCCGAAATCCAGAACGCCAACGGCAGCCTGCCCACCGGCCAGGAGCTGCTCCCCGGCCTGGTGGCCGCTGTCGGAGCGGAGCTGGCCGACAGCCTGGCCGGACCACTCCTCTTCCTGGCCCTGCTCAGCACGCCATCATCCCAGGCAATGCCCGTAGCATGGAGAGCGCAGCTTAAAGAGCAGCTACGCACCTTTCTCTGTGAATGGGCCAATACTGTGGAACGTCGGGAACACCTGAGGCTACTGGGACAACTGGCCACTGCCATTGCCGCCTCACCATTCCTCAATATGGACGGTGACGAACAGGAACGTTTGTCCAAAGTCGTTGCTGTACCGAGCCGGGTGGATGAGCAGTCCATAGCTCACATTGAAACGATCCTTACTGACTGCAAACGCCAAGAGGATACCTTCGGCCCGTACTCGGTGCTTCACACTGTCATTGCCCAGCGGGAGTTCGTGGACTCCTTGCTGGATGAATGTTCGGATGAACTGCACCCCAGGCTGCTCTCGCTCTACAGCAGTATGTCCAGTTCCATCGGCACCTACTTCTTCAATCTCCAAGATCCGGCCAGTGCCATGCACTACCTTGATGAAGCGAGAGGTGCGGCCCAGGAAGCCCGTAACACTGAGCTCAGTATCTACGCACTCTGCGAAATGAGTTACTTTTCGTCCTGGCAGAGCAAAGCCCATGCAGCTATAGACTTTGCGGCGGCTGCCCAGAGTATGGCCAGCAAGAGCGATGATGTATTGCTGCAAGTTTTCGCTGCCGACCGAGCCGGTATTGCCTATGCTGTTGACGGCCAGTACAAGGAATGCATGACTGAGTTTGACCGGGCGCTCACTTGGTTTGCAGCAACCAGCCGGGAATTTCCCTCGGCATTCTACTGGATTCATGAGGGCTTTATTGCCAACTCGCAGAGCTACAGCTTGTTGAGACTCGGCAAGCCAGCAGAGGCTGCCACCGTTGCTGAACGCGGGCTGAAGCTGATCGACAGCTCATTCATCAGCGGCATGGCCTTCTGCACTTTGCGGCTGAGCACTGCCCGGTTACTCTCTGGCGAAGTTGAAGAAGCGGCCCGGCTGACCGGCGAGGGAGCATTACTGGCCACCAAGTACCGCTCGGCCCGGTTGACCAGTGAAGTCAGGGCGACCCGAGGGCGATTGCAGCCGTGGCATGACACCACAGTGGTCAAGGAATTGGATGAGTGGTTGTGGGGGATGGGGTTTGGTAGTAGGGGGATGTAGAAGCGGGTTCTGAACGGCAACGGCGTCGCCTAGTTGGGGATTCTGCCCCATCCACTCAAGGGAAACCTATTCTGCGCCCGCCGTGGACGATGACTCGGCATTTGCGCACCCACTAACCGCTACGGTACAGCCTACGC
>JBOHHE010000112.1:0-2809 GCA_050700355.1 Pseudonocardiaceae bacterium | reverse complement strand
GCGTAGTGGGCTGGGTGCGGGCGGGTCGGGATCGGTGAGCTGAGCCAGGCCGGGGTGGACGACCCCGACTACCAACCCGCGTGCCGATGGGACGGCAACGTCGCAGCCAACGCCCTCACCGGCGTTCCCAAGCCGCAGGTCCTGCGCTGGGCAGACTGGCGCGATGACAGTCCCTACCGAGGTGGGGGCTCTCAGCTGCGCGGCGAGGTGATGACGCTGATCGAAGAAGCCGCGGTCACCGCCGACGGGATCCTGCGTGCGGACCCCGAACTGTCGGAGTCGTGGTGGCACAGCCTGGAGACCGCGCTCGCCGCGCTGGCGACGTACCCCGTTCCGCCCGAGGATCCCGTGGGACTCGTCGACTACACCGTCAGAAGCACGCACTATCATTTTGACGTCGAACTGAACCTCGATGAGGTGAGCAGTGGGCTTGTCTGGGTCACCTCCCATGCTGATCTGCACTGGGGCAACCTCACCCGCCCTACCCTTTTCATTCTCGATTGGGAAACGTGGCGATGTGCACCCTCTGGATATGACGTCGCCACGCTATACTGTAACAGCCTGCTCCATCGACCTACCGCTGATCGGCTGCGTACACAGTTCGGGACAGTAATGGAATCGCCCAGCGGCCAATTCGCGTTGCTGTCCGCGGTATGCCGATACCTGTGGCTCTCAGGGGAGGATAGCGAGTTCCAGGAATGGGGAAAATCGCTACGCGAGTTGGGTACTGCTGTCATCAAAGGAATAAAGACATAGCACTGTGGCTCAGTCCAGCACGGTGAGCCCCAGTGCGGCGCAGATGTCTGCGGCCTGGGCGTGGGAGATTATCGCACCGCGTAGTTGACCGAGCATGTCTGCGGTGATCTCCCCAAGGTCGGCTCCGCGCAGATCAGCACCGGCCAGTCGAGTATGTGACAGGTCAGCTCCACGGAGCCGGCAGCGGCTGAACACCGCGTCACGGAGGTCGGTGCCGCGGAGGTCGGCCTCGGTGAGGTCGCTGCCGGTCAGGTCTGCCCCGCGAAGGTCAGTGTCCTGGAAGTTGGCCAGTTGGAGATTGCACTCTTTGATCGTCAAGGTGACCGCTAGGCCGCGTAGCGCAGTAAGATCGGCGCCGATCATCCGACATTCCTCGAATCGGACGTCAGCCAGTAGGGCGCCGGTGAACCGTGTCCGGCTCAGCTCGACACCATGAAAAACCGCGTCGTTTAAATCAGCACTGGCGAAGTCGGCGGCAACGCAGCTTCCCCCGATAATATGAGCTCGGTCCAGCACGCATTCGCGGAGCTTGGCCCCATCCAGCCTGCACTGGTCGAAGACCGCTCCCGTCAGATCAAGGTCCTGCATTTCGGCGCGCGTGAAGTCGCATTGGCGGAACAGGATCGCGCGACCTGCGTACTCCTCAATAGCAACACGGACGTCCTTGCTGGAAAAGCCGACGCCATCGAAGTCTGGCTGCTGTACGGCCGGGCTGTTCGAAGCCGCGTGCCCGCCTGCCGACATGGACGCCCTCGTATCACTCATCGTGCAGATCATGCCAGTTGCAGTCAGCACCGGCACCCTTTGGCCTGCGCCCGGGCCGTGCGCCGCTGGCGGAAAGGCGAGAGCATGCGGATCGCCGCCTTTAGCCAGAACCTCACCGAGGACGTGCTGTCGTCGGCGCCGTGATCGCGATGCGGTCGAGCCGGTCCGGGTGGCGTGGGACCCACGTGCGGTCGCAGACCGGCTCACGGCCTTCCTCGAAGGCGGACGCTGTCACACTCGTTTCGTTCCCGCCAGGTGAACACGTGAATCGGAGTTGGTCATGGTCGCCTCGGTCGTGGCCAGCAGGTCGGACAGGTGGCCCGCGCCGTTCACCACACTCTTGGCGATCACCTTGCCGGTGTCGTCGACAATCATCACGAACGGCGTCGCGTTGACATTGAGCTTGCGGGCCGCTGTGGAAGTGATCATTCCCACATGGCCCCATTCGTCGATCTGCGCATAGCCGTCGAGCTCGGCCGCCCGGACGAGCACGGTGGCCCCGAGCCAGGGCAGTTCGCCGACGGCCTGCTGAACGGCCTTGACCGCGCCGGGGCAGTAGGAGCAGGTCGGCGTGGCAAAGACCACGGCGGTGTAGGGCTTTCCCGGCAGCAACGAATGCAGTGACCGGTGACCATCCGCCGTCCTGGCCTCGACGTCCGGCAGTTGCCTGCCTACCGGAACGCCCTCACGAACAGCGATGGGCTGCTCCGCGAGCAACAGGTGGCCAATGGTTCGCAGGAGGACGAACATCAGTACCGACTCACTGATCACCAGAACCCAGAGCAGAACATAAGTAATCCCGAATAGCGAGCTGAAGTCAACCATGAGAAGCCATCCTCAATGTGCGGAGTCCACCGATCACGTACAGACCCTCGGTCAGTGCGATAAGCAGCAGGACGACCTGCAGACCGCCCAGTACCGCGCCCGGTGTCACGGCGCCGGGAACACTGGCCGCCTGGGCGAGAAGCCCGAGCAGGCTGGCGTTTCGAATCAGCCCGAGTGAGTTGTTCGCCGAGCCGAGGTCACCGAGACAGCCACACGCCGTCGCCTCGCTGCGGGAGGCGAGGTAGGCAAGGAACACGGTAAAGCCAACCAGCATGATCGCCGACAGGATCAGTACCGCCGGCCCATCGACGAGCAGCAGGGCAATGCCCACGACAAGCTCGCAGACGGCGAGTAAGACGGTCACGACCGGTCGGTAGCGGCCGGGAACCCGCAGGACACCCAGCGCGGCCGAGGTCGATTTCGGCCGCGCCAGCTTTGCGGTGCCCGAGACCAGGAAAAAGAT
>JBOHHE010000111.1:0-2701 GCA_050700355.1 Pseudonocardiaceae bacterium | reverse complement strand
CCCGTCATCGCGGGCGGGCGTGGACCCAGGAGGTGGAGGCGGCCGCCGCCGGCTTCTGGGCAAGGCTGAAGGCGATCGAGGCTCGCGAGAAACTACGCCACCCGCCTGACGCCGAGTTCATCGCAATCTGTTCCGGGGTCGAACACCTGCTGGGCAAGGCAGAGAAGGCCGCACGAGGGCAGTGTCCCCGGCATTACCCATTCCTCAGCTGGTGGCGCGGGACCAACATCGAGGCAGCGTTTCAGAACATCCATCAGGCCGAGTCCGAGCTGGTGAGACTGTACAGCGACGACGAGGTGGACGCCGAGATCCCGGAGGCCGTGGCACGGGCGGAGACCGGGCTGAACCGTGACCACCCGATGCGTGAGGTCGCCCGCAGGCTGAGCCAGATGAGAGCCGGAAACGCCAAACGTACGACGCTGAGCAAAATTATCAAAATGGGTCACGAATCTGCTGACCGGTCACACTCGCGGATACGTAACTTCCGCAATGTCCTGCTGTCGACCGCCCTGCTCATCGCAATTCTGCTGCTCGCCTTCTCGTGGGTGGTGTACCACGCTCCCGGCAACGTTCCCCTGTGTTTCGAACCGACCACTCCGCCCATTACCGTGGCCTGCCCGACCGGGGACGGGCCAGGCCAGACGCCGGCCCCTTTCGATATCGTCGTGGTCATCATGCTCGGGCTCCTCGGAGGTTCCCTGGCCGCCGCGGTGTCCATCCGCAACCTGCGCGGAACGTCCACGCCCTACGATATCCCGATCGCTCTGGCGCTGCTCAAGGTTCCCGCCGGCGCGCTCACCGCGCTGGGTGCCCTGATCGCCATTCGCGGTCAGTTCATCCCCGGTTTGAGCGCACTCGACACCCAGGAGCAGATCCTCGCTTACGCCCTGATCTTCGGATACGCCCAGCAACTGCTGACCGGACTCATCGACCGGCGCGCGTTCACCCTGCTCGACACGGTACCCAGCAAAGACCCCGAGCAGAGCCCGTTACCGTCGACAACTCATCCCGCAGCCACGCGCAACGGCCAGCCCGCGTCCGGCGCGATCACAACATGAGGCCCGTGCTGGCCGCACGATCTCCCACGACGTCGCATCCCAGCCTGAGTATCGTCAACTCAGGGTTGACCCTCTGGGGTCGTCCACCTATAGTTGACGCATGACGACTCCAGTCCGGATGACCAACCAAGTCCGACTCGACGACCTGATCGAGGCCATCAAGAAGGTGCACTCCGACGCGCTCGACCAGCTCTCCGACGCGGTTCTCGCCGCGGATCACCTCGGCGAAGTAGCCGATCACCTGATCGGCCACTTCGTGGACCAGGCACGACGCTCCGGCGCGTCCTGGACCGACATCGGCAGGAGCATGGGAGTCACCAAACAAGCAGCGCAGAAGCGTTTCGTCCGCAAGAGCCCCGGTGAACCCTCCGACCTGGATCCCAATCAGGGATTCAGCCGTTTCACCGAACGGGCCAGAAACGTTGTGGTGGCGGCACAGAACGAAGCTCGGACCGCGAACAACAACGAGATCTGCCCCGAACACCTGACGCTGGGGCTGCTGAGCGAGCCCGACGGCCTCGGCGCGAGAGCGATCGTCGCCCAAAGCGTGCCACTGGACACCGTCCGCCAGACCGCCACCGCGACCCTGCCACCGGCAGCCGATCAGGTCCCCGAGCTCATCCCGTTCGCTCCCCGGACGCGCAAAGCGCTGGAACTCACCTTCCGCGAAGCCCTGCGGATGGGCCACAACTACATCGGGACCGAGCACATCTTGCTCGCGCTGCTGGAACTCGACGACGGCACGGGTGTCCTCGCCGGCCTCGGCGTCGACAAGGCGACCGCCGAGTCCCACATTGCCGAAGCCGCGGCCGCCATCCTTGCCGCCCACGAGCAGAAGTGACCTCAAGCGAACACCAACGTCGGACGAGATCTGACCAGTTATCCTCAGCGATCCGGTCAACCACCCCCCTCAACGCCGCCCATGGGTCGGGATCCACGGCGGCAGCCTCGAACGCGGTATCCCCTCGCTGCGGTAGACCTCGAAGATCGTGGCGAAAGTATGGGCAGTCTGTCGCGGTACTCCGCCTGCTCAGGCTCTCACACATGGGCGGTAAACTCATGCTGCCAACTTCTGATCATTAGCCGCATTCTCACACAGTCAGAACAGACGACTTCACCGTGCGCCGTTCGCCACTCTTGGTCCCAGTGTCCGAGGTGTCGCATTGCCAGCGCCAGGTGCCACAGTGCACACGCACGGAGCCGAGAGCCGTCTCGACCATCGTGGTCGGCTGTGCACAGGTGCGGCAGGCGAGGGCAACAGGGTAAGTGAATCGCATTCGATCACCTCCCACTCCAGTCGCGGCCCGGCGGGGCTGCGAGCTTTTCCGCTGCTGGTTCGTAGCAGCGGGATATGATTGAAGAGGCTGGAAGCTGATCTGTGATACGTCCTGAACTCCGTGGCCTGTCGGGGGTCAAGTGCGGTGAGCGAGGATTCGGCTCACCACGCGCGCATCATCCGCCGGTCACTCTCGGCGAACAGTGCGGCGAAGGCGGGGTCCCGGTGCGCCCGGACGAGGACTTCGATCGTCATCAACGTGGCCGAAAAGTAGCCACCTCAGGCTCGGGTGAGCGCCTGGCGGTTGCGCTGCAGGAAGTCGCGCTCCGTTGCGTTGCCGGTGCGGGCGATCGCTGCCTCGTAGGCC
>JBOHHE010000110.1:0-58835 GCA_050700355.1 Pseudonocardiaceae bacterium | reverse complement strand
CGTGTCGTCGGTGCTGCGCAAGACCCAGCTGTCCAACCGGTACGAGCTGTCCCGGTGGGCTTCGGACCGCCGCCTGGTGTAGCGGACGCCAACCGCACCAGTGCAACCGAGCTGCACAGTCGGAGCTGGCGAGCTAGGGCAAGAGTGGGCGTCGCCATAGCGCCAGGCTGCGCACGAGAGTCCGTTTACGTGCGGTCCAGCATCACCCGTCGGAAACGGCAGGGCCGCCCCACCTACCATTGGTAGATCACGACGTACCAGCGATGTCTCCCCGGCTCGCCGCGCGGGTAGGCCCCGGGTTGCGATGACCGTGACCGGACCCCCTCCGGAGGGCAACCCATGCAGTCGGCAGAGATCAGTAGCCGTGCGCTTCGTTTCTTCGAGCAGCGGGGGCACACGGTTGTCCCGTCGGCATCGCTGATCGCTGATGATCCGACGCTGCTGCTGATCAACGCGGGCATGGCGCCGTTCAAGCGCTACTTCCTCGGCGAGGTTCCCCCTCCGTTCTCTCGGGCGACCAGTGTGCAGAAGTGTGTGCGGACCGTCGACATCGAGGAGGTCGGCAAGACTGCCCGGCATGCCTCGTTCTTCCAGATGATCGGCAACTTCTCCTTCGGCGATTATTTCAAGGAGAAAGCGATTCCCTATGCCTGGGAGCTGCTCACCCGTTCCGTCGCCGAGGGTGGTCTGAGTCTGCCGGAGTCCAAGCTGTGGGTCACGGTCTACACCGATGACGACGAGGCCGAGCACATCTGGCGCACCGCGATCGGGGTTCCGGCCGAGCGCATCCAGCGCCTAGGCATGGCGGACAACTTCTGGTCGATGGGCGTGCCCGGTCCGTGCGGTCCGAGCTCGGAGATCTGTTTCGATCGCGGCCCGCGGTTTGGGCGCGAGGGTGGTCCCATCGTTGATGGTGAACGCTATTTGGAGATCTGGAACCTGGTGTTCATGCAGAACGTCCGGGGTGAGGGGCCGGCCAAGGAGGGCTATCCGGTCGTCGGTGATCTGCCGGCCAAGAACATCGATACCGGTCTTGGTCTGGAGCGGGTGGCGGCCCTGCTCCAGGGCGTCGATACGATCTTCGACATCGACACCAACCGCCAGGTTCTCAATCTGGCCGTCGAACTGAGCGGCGCCCGCTACGGCGAGAATACCAAGGACGACGTCGCCCTTCGGGTGGTGACCGATCATGTTCTGGCCAGCGTGATGCTGATCGGTGACGGGGTGACACCCTCCAACGAGGGCCGCGGCTACATCTTGCGGCGCATCCTGCGCCGTGCGGTGCGCATGATGCGCCCGCTGGGCTCGCGAGAGCCAGTCGTGCACGACTTGTTGGACCGCGCTATCGCGGTGATGGGCCCGACGTATCCGGAGTTGACCGCCGGCGCCGGGCGTATTGACGCCATCGCCGTCGCGGAAGAGGCGTCGTTCTTGCAGACCCTGCGGTCCGGAACCGTTATCTTCGATCTTGCAACTGGTGCGACCCGCCGGTCGGGGAGCACGGTGCTATCTGGTGACAAGGCGTTCCAACTGCACGACACGTACGGGTTTCCCATTGACCTGACTTTGGAGATGGCGGCCGAGCAGGGCCTGTCCGTGGATGAGGACAGGTTCCGTTGGTTGATGACCGAGCAGCGCGACCGCGCCAAACAAGACGCGCGAGCCAAGAAGACCGGTCACGTCGACGTGTCTGCCTACCGGCAGGTCCTGGACAGTGCCGGCCGCTCCATTTTCCGTGGCTACGAGGAGATCGCCACCGAAGGCGTGGTGCGCGGTCTGCTGGTCTCAGGCAGCCCAGTTGAGGCGGCCGGTGCCGGTGACACGGTCGAAGTGGTGCTTGACCGTACCTGTTTCTACGCCGAAGGCGGGGGCCAGCTGGCGGATCAGGGCGTGATCCGCACGGGCAACGGAGCGCTGATCAAGGTTACCGACGTCCAGACTCCGATCCAGGATCTGATCGTGCACCGGGGCACCGTCGCCCACGGCGAAGTCCGGCTCGGCATGGAGACGGTCACCGAGATCGACACCCAGCGTCGGCAGGCGATCTCCCGATCCCACACAGCTACCCACATGGTGCACAAGGCGATCCGGGACGCCCTGGGCGAGACCGCCGCGCAGGCTGGCTCGGAGAACTCGCCTGGCCGGTTCCGGTTCGACTTCAGTGCGCCGAGCGCGGTGCCTGAATCCGTGCTCGCCGACGTTGAGCAGCAGGTCAACGAGGTCCTCGCGCAGGATCTCGCGGTGAGCGCCGAGGTCATGAGCATCAAGCAGGCTCGTGAGGTGGGCGCTATCGCCATGTTCGGCGAGAAATACGGTGACCAGGTCCGAGTCGTCTCGGTGGGGGACTGGTCTAGGGAATTGTGTGGTGGTACGCATGTCGACCGTTCGACGAGGCTTGGTTTGGTCAAGTTGCTCGGCGAGTCCTCGATCGGTGTGGGCGTTCGCCGGGTAGAAGCCCTCGTGGGGACCGACGCCTTCCGGTTCTTGGCCCGTGAACATGTACTGATAGCCCAACTCACCGAAACGCTCAAGGTTCGCCCCGAGGAAACTTCCGGGCCGAGTCGCTGGACTGCTGGGACGGCTCCGCGAGGCCGAGAAGGAGATCGAGCAGCTCCGCGCCGGGCAGCTTCGGCAATGGGCGAGCCAGTTCGCGGCCACAGCGCGCAACGTTGACGGCCTCGCCCTGGTGGTCCGGCACCTACCCGAGCCGACCACCACCGAGGAACTGCGCAAACTCGTACTCGACGTGCGGAGCGAGATCGGCGACCGGACCGCCGTCGTGGCCATCACCAGCCTGTCCAATGACAAGCCGATCATCGTGGCAGCCGTCGGCGACATGGCCCGGGATCGCGGGATCAAGGCCGGTGACCTGGTGCGGGTGGCTTCCACGATCCTCAAGGGCGGGGGTGGCGGCAAACCTGACATCGCCCAGGGTGGCGGCACGGATCCATTCGCGGTCCCCGATGCGCTCCAGGAGATCGTGCGGAAGGTCGGGCAGACCGTCAGCCAGTGATTGGATCGGGTGCCCGCTGACCGTCGAGGTGGGTCAGCAAGCCGACGCCCACCTGGTCTGGCTCGGTGAGAACGACATCGGCCCCGGCGCGCCGTAGCGTCTCGGGGCCGACGAATCCCCACCCCGCGCCGACAGCGCGGACGCCAGCCGCGCGACCGGCAGCCATATCTCATAGGCTCGCGAGGATTTTGGCGACTAGTTGGAGCGCGTCATGGCCATAGATGGCCTGGTCTTGTAGCTGGTGGAACATCGCCACGTAGAGCGCGATTTCCTGCGGTCGGGTTACTTTGATTGCCGCGGTGGGGGTTTCTAGAGCGACGGCGTTGTTGTCAAATATCCAGAATCCGATGGTGGCGATGGCGTGCCGCTGGACATCGGCCGGGATGACGCCGAGGGATATGAACGGCAGGCGCATGAGCGACAGCAGGTGGGTGAGCTGATCGGCGTGTTCGGAGGGTGTGCCGCGGCGGGTGTGGAGGGCTTGTTCGCCGAGGACGACAGCAATGCGTTTGGCTGGACGCAGGGCGATGGCGGTGCGTTCGGCTTTCATGGCCACAGTGGCGTCCGCGTCGTCGGGGGCGTTGAGGAACGCATACCAGAAGGTGAGCATCCGCCGGATGTATGCCTCGGTCTGGAAGATGCCGGGCAGCACGATCGGTTCGTGGATGCGGAAGGTCGTGGTGCGCCGGTAGGTGGCGATTGAGTGCAGGTCGCCCAGACGTTTCATGCCGGCCCGAGATTGCCGAGCCCACTCCAGGTAGGCAGTCTCGACCGACTGGGCGGTCGCGATCAGATCGGGGATCTGATCTTCGGCGCCACAGGCGGCGCACCAGTCACGGATGTTGCGTTCGGTGGGCGCTTGGCCGCCGTTCTCGATACGGCTGACGCGGGTGAAGTGCTGACCGGTGGCATCACCCAGAGCCTGGCCGGTCAGGCCTGCGGACTTGCGCAGCTGACGCAGCAGGGCGCCGAGTTCCTGGCGCGCTTGGGCGACGGGGCTACCCGGGTCGGTATTCACCGAACGGCGTCGCGAGGTCCCAGACGGTCTCAAACACCTCCCGGCAGGTTCGCGCCGTCTGTGGGTTTTCGGTGATCTGGAATGAGGCGTTGGTGCCGTTGCCGGCGTAGTGCAGGAACAGAACAAGCTCGTCGTCGAACACGTAGAAATCCCCACTGCCAGGCAAAGCGACAGCGGCCAGCTGGGGGCGGGGGAGATAACGGATGTCCTCGCCCGCGTCGATGAACATCGTGGCGTGGCTTCGCGTCCACCGCTGGTAGTCGCTCAGTGGCTCGGACACGACCCGGGCGCGGCGGCACGTCCGGCCGGCGGCGCGGTGGCTGCGGAGCATCTCCAGCCACCAGCCCAGCCACGCAAAATCATCGGGCTCACCGCGACGCCACTTGGCCATGTGCGGCAGCTCGATCTCGGTGCCGTACGCGTCTCGGGTCTCCAGGTGCACGAACGACTTCCTGATACCCCTGCACAGCTCATTGAGCTCGTCGTAGCTAGCCGGACGCATCACTGCTGCCGTTGGAAGAACTGGACCAATCGATCGGGGATCTCCACGCACCCCTCGCCTTCCGGGATGTCCATGGCCACCAACGCATCCGGATCGGTGACCACCCAGCCATGCACTATCCACGACTGGCGGTCGGTGCGGTAGAGCGTCGGCGAGCCGCTGGGCTCCGAATCGGGATCTTTGGCAACGAAGGTGAGTTTCACGCCCGCCTCCTTGGTAGAACTTTGCGCCAACCCGCAGTGACGTCATCCTCGCGGACAGTAGGATGCCGGTCAATTTGCAAGTTTCTGCAAAGTTCTAGAAGACGATCTCACGTCGCTTCTAACGTTGCGTTTCGACAGGTGCCCCGCCTGCTGAAGGGCCACCCGGCCAAGATCGCTGTCCGCAACGACAGCATAAGGTCCCGCCATGACTACCGAGACGCGCCGCGAGCACCACGGAAAGTAAGTAAACAGCCCTTCCCGAGGGGAGTCTGGACGTGATGCCATCAGGTTTTCCGATGCGCTCGTTACCGGCCGCCTTCGCGGCCACGTTGTTGTTCGCTCAGGCCGCGCCGGGCTCGTGCGCGCCGGGGCACGATCCGAGCAAGGCGTGTCATGCGGAGTTCTACGCCACGGGCCCCAAGGTCCGCGCGGATCTCGTTTATGACACCTGAAAATCTGGTGCACCACCATCCCCGCCAAGCACAGCGTGGTCATGAAGATGCGATACAAGAACCCTTCAGACGGAGTCGGCGGATGGACTCTTGTCATCACGGTACTGCCCGTGACCACCCTGCCCGACGCTGAGGGCTTCACCCTCACGGTGCACTACGACTGCCGTGTGGGCGGGTCATACCAGGCCAGCGCGGACATCACCGCCACCGACGCCGAAGGCAACCGGGCAGGTGGCCACCCAGAAGGCGGCATCATGACCATCAACCGAGTCGAGGAATGTGACCAATGACCCAGGACCCCTACCTCTGGCAGCACATCCGGGTCGTCGGCCCCGTCACATGGCGGGCCATCCCGGAGTGCGGCGACAGCATCGACCCACCCCCTTCGATTGGTGACACGGGGTGGGTCGTGGGCACGCACGTCAGCCCCGATCCGGCCGTGGCCGCGAGGAGCGCGGCGCGGGGAAACCCGTCAGAGCGCGTGGTCTGGCACCGTGCCCGGTTCGGCGCCCGGCAGCACTGCTGCCTCCAACTGCCCCAGGACGGGATAGAGATCCTTACAGCCCAGCCGCCCCGGTGACCCCGACCCAGCCGCAGAGGGTCGCCTCAGCGGCGGCCAGCGTCCAGCGAGCGGGAATCAGGACCGTGCGGCCGTAGGGCCCCGCCCAGTGCAGGCCAAAGACGTACGTCACGGTGCGGCTGAACTCGGTCACATCCGGCGCGTCGGCGTCGTCCAGCTCACCCAGCAGCTCATCAACGCTAGTCAGCGCGTCCCGGCTGGCGACCACCCCGTTCTGGTCGCCGCCGGCAGCCAAGACCGGCAGAGCGAAAACGGCCGTTTTGGTGAGCAAGTATCTTCAACTTGAGCGCCATGGCCGCGTGCAGGTCACAGATCGCGGTGATCTGGGCATGACGCCGGGATAACCGACCTGGGTGAGCGCACCCACTGACGTACACCCTCTGCACTCATCCCGGCCCACCCTTCACCCCGGTTGGCTTACCGACCATGAACGACACGAGCATGGCGGCCAGACCAGCCGTAATAAGGGCTTGGGCAGTGTGGGTCACCTCGGGTGCCGACGGCACCGAGCACGCGGTGACCGACGAGCAGATGACCGCCGGGTACGCGGCGAAGACCGGCGTGTACACCGCACAGTGTGGGATGCGGGTGGTCGCCGCCGCGATGGTGACACCGGCCCTGCGGCGCTGCACCCCCTGCCTGGCACTGCTCCGCCCCGGAGGACCGGCCCGCCGCGCACAGCGCTCCCGCAGTGCCCCACTGTTCAGCTGGACGGGTCGCCTGCTCGGCCCGCTGCGGACTTCGACCGCCGCGTCGTCGCATCCCGAAGATGGCGTCACCACTGCACGGCGGCCGGATCGGAGCCACCGCACCGCCCGGCACGCCGTTGGCCAGCCATGAGCGGAGCACAGTGGTGCGTGGCCTCGCTCGCCGACAGCCAGACCCACCTGGCCGACCAAGCCCAGGGTGCGCTGGTCACCGCACGCTGCGACGGCAAGCAGTTCCGACCTCTCGTCACCCTGCCCGGCACGCCACCCGACCCGGCCCAAACCTGTCCGGCCTGCCGCGCGCTCCATCGTCCGGACCACTCACCACCGTGAGATGCCCTGTTCAACGGTCGTGTCGGCTCAGTGGGTCGGTGCGTCGAGGATCGGGATCAGCTGCTCCTCCTCGTAGGTCAAAGGGTCGCGATCTTCTGGGGTTCCCGATGCAGCCATCCCTCGCTGACGCCTGCCCGTCGGGATCGGGGCCGTGTCAGGTGACGGTGAGAAGTCCGGCGGCCTGTTCGGTGAGCTGGCGGACAGCGGGACGCCGTCGGTAGGGGGCGAACTCGCCGACGAGCCGGGCCAGGTGTCCGACACAGCGGGTGGAGTTGACCTCCCCACTGAGGGTCTGGACCGCCTGGGAAGCCAGGGAGACAGCATGATCAACTTCGGGTTGATCCTGGCGCAGGTAGGTATGGGCCAGAAATATGTGACGCAGTGCGCCCTCGCGGGCGCAGCTGGAGTTCTGTAGACGCAGCGCGGTGCGCAGATGTTGGCGGGACCGCTTCCAGTCCTCCAGCCGCAGATAGCAGAAACCAGCCATGGCGTGCGCCTGAGCCTCGTCGAGCCAGTAACACCAGCTCGGCTCCCCCGAGGATGAGGCAGCGTCACCGAGCCGATCGAAAGCGCTGTCCAATGCACGGCGGCAGTCAACAGTCGCGCGGTCACAGGCGTATGCCTCGGCCGCGCGCAGATCGCAAATCGCGGCGATTCGGGGTGTGGCACCGGGATAACCGGCTTGCGCGGTCTCAGCCAAGGTGACCGACTCCCGGATCTGGCCGATGTCCTTGGCCTGCAAGGACATCGATCCAACAATGTTGGCGCCCAACGCCCGGTCCCCGGCCGCATGCGCGGCGTGCAGCCCGGCGACCCAGTACCGCTGGGCCTGCGGATGGCACCCGCTGTCGAACGAGAGCCAGCCCGCCAGCCGCATCAGCTCCCCAGCGCTGGCATGCAGACGCCGTCCGACGGTCTCGGTGTAGCCGCGCTGATCGAGCAGCTCCAGCATGTACCGCAACTGCCCCCGGACCAGCTGCAGCAAGGTCCCGCTGCCGCCCTGGTCGTCCATCCGGCGCAACTGGCCGACGATGTCGTCAAGCCCGTCGATGAACCCCACGGACAGCGGCGCGCCGGAGGTGCGGGCCAGCGCCGCCTCGGCCTCCGGATGGGCGATCAACCATTCGTGGGCGGGCGCACATACCGTGCCGCCCAGCAGAGTGAGCAGGATTCGCCGGTCCATGCTCCCAGCGTCGGTGACCACCCGGACCGCATGCAAGCTTCCCGTCGCGGTCCAGGGCAGGATCAGACCACTGAGCGCCGACACCGCCTCGAGCTTCACCCGGCTCCAGCCCAGCTCAGCGGCGGTGATGGTGCGGCCCAGCTCATCGGCCAACAGCGCGAGCGCCAACGCCGACCACGGCGAACTCGGAGCCGTGCCGTGCAGCCACTTATAAGGCGTCTTGACGTGCATCCGCTCACCGCGCCCGTGCAGCGCAGCAAAACCGTTCAGCCGACGGGCCAGTACCTTGCTGACCATGAACGACGAGCACGCGACTCCCACCTGGGTGTGACCGGAGCCGCCGCTGAGCCGACACAGTTCGGCGTCACCTGACCCGGGCGGCCGTCGGTCGAGCCAACTCCCCCCTCACGGTTCCCGGCGACCGGCCGTTCCTTTCGCCGACCGGAACGGCGAAAGGACCCCTGCCCCCCGGCTGCCGCGCCGGGGGGCAGGGTCGTCTTCAGGTATGGGGTTAAAGCTGGTGGCCTGGGGGTAACTGGCCTGAAGCGGGTCGGTAAGTCCATGAGTATGCTCCGCGATATGGCGAGGATTACGGTCACGATGGACGATCGGCTGGCCCAGGCAGTCCGGGCCACTGCGGGTGACAACGTGTCCGGCTGGCTGGCCAAGCTGGTCCGCGCCGAGCTGCTGCGCCGTGCCGTCGCCGCGGAGATCGCCTGCGATCAGCAGCATCCCGACTATCTGGACTGGCGCGCCGATCGGCTGGACGAGACCGACGGGGCGGGGGTTTGAAGCGCGGAGAGGTCTGGCGTTACCAGGGGATCTCCCGGTCTCGGCCGGTGCTGGTCGTCAGCTGCGACGAGCTCAACGACGCCGAGCAGCCGATCGTGGTCGACGTGACGTCGTTCAGCCCGCAGGGGGCCGCTGCGCTGCTGACCGTGCGCGTCGGGGATGAGCTGGGTGGCTACGCGCGGTGCCGCACGATCAACTTCGCAGACACCAAACGGTTCACCGAACTGCTCGGCGCCATCCCGGAACCAACGATGGAACAGGTCGACATGGCGCTACGAGCCGCACTCAGCCTGTAAGCCCAGTACAGGATTCCGCTAATGCTTGAGGAGTCCAGCGGCCGACTCGGTGAGCTCGCCAGCCCAATTCGGCGGCGGTAACCCGGGAACAGCTCGGCCGCCACCTGCGCAAGGACGACCGCCGCGATCTTTGTGCTTGACCCGCTGGCAGGGCAACGTCAAGGTCGACCCCCCTATCGTCAGCGGCGAGGCGGAAGCCTGCTCAGCGGAGCGAGACCGCGACCTGCTCGAGGTGGTCCATGGCTTCCTGCAGGCCGTCTTCCATGCCGGAGTTGATGTGCGCGTCACGATGCTCCTGGCTCGTGTGCTGCACGAGGAAAGTGGCGGTCGTGCGTCCGTCCTTCTCGGTGAGCGTCAGGGTGTTCACCGCTTCACCTTCGGGCATGCCCTCGTAGACCTCGGTCGAGACGATGCGCTCGTTCGGGACGATCTCCCGGAACTCGCCGTGGAAACCGACCTCTGAGCCATCGAACTCACTACCGCAGAGCACCACCATCACATAGCGCCAGGTGCCACCGACCCGCAGATCGACTTCGGCACTCGTGACCTCACCCCTGTCCCCGCTCCACCAGCGTTTGATGAGCTCGGGGGTGGTCCATGCCTTATAGACCAGGTGCTTAGGTGCGGCGAACTCTCGCGTGATCAGGATCTGCGTGTCCGTCGGGAGCGTCACCACTGCCGTGCCGCTACTCGTCATTGCCACCATCTCCGTGCTCCATTTCCTTGAGTTCTTCCAACACGACATCCAGCCGATCGAAGCGCTGCGACCACGACTGCTCGTAGTTCTTGACCCAGTCATGGATGGGCTTGAGCGGGCGAGCGTTGAGCCGGTACATCCGGTGCCGCCCTTCCTCGCGCACCTCCACCAGCCCTACTTCCCTGAGCACCCGCAGATGCTTGGACACCAGCGGCTGCGCCAGGCCGAGCAACGTGACGAGGTCGTTCACGGGTCGTTCCCCGCCCGTCAGGACGTCCAGGATCTGTCGCCGCCGGGGCTCGGCCACCGCGTTGAACGCATCCGTTGTCGTCGCCGCTCGCGCCATGGATAAATCATATATCCATATGGACATATATCAAGCCTTGCGGCCCGCTGTGTTCCTGGTGCGTGGCGAAGCCGCCGACGAGACGCCTGAGCTACCGCCGCCACCGCCTGCTCGACCGGCAAGCGCGATCCGGTCACCGTCGCGGTACCGTCCTCGTTGAGATAGCCGGCGACGTTGCGGTCCCGTACTGCGCCGCAGCCGCTGACGTGGGTGCCCGGCCGAGGTTGGCTCCCGCTCAGCTGCATCCCAATGCTGGGCGGGTCTGCGGTGGCAAGCCTCGGCCCGCCCATTAATCTCGTGTTCGTGAGTACCAAATCGGCCACAGAGCTCTGCACGCTGGCACAGGAGCTGGAGCAGGACGCTGTCCGCTACCCCGACGAGCGGGGTGAGATCTTGCTGGAGGCTGCCGACAAGTGGGAGCGCGCGGGGCAGATCGACCAGGCGGTAGCTCTGCTACGCGAGGTCCTCACCCTCGGTGGCGAAGACGCTGGGTTCGCTCGGCACGGCCTGGCGGATCTCTGCTTCAAACAGGGCGCGGACTCCGACGCATGGGAGCATCTTCGTGCGTTGGAGGAAATGGAGCCAGCCACTACGGGGCCGGCGGTCCTGGTTGGCGAAATGTTGGAGGCACGGGGCGAGTACGAGGCCGCGTTGCATTGGTTCGACCGGGCGATTGAGACGGTGGATATCGAGGCGATCCCGAAGCCACACGCGAGTACGTCACTGTCCGCAATGCCGTTGTTCGGCAGGCAGCGGTGCCGTACCAAGCTCGGGTTACCCATTGATGAGTTGGATCGCGTCGCGGACATCGCGGAAGAGAATCGGCAAGAATTCGTCGACCTGCTCGACCGGTTCACTGCCAGTCGAGCGGCTCCAGCCGCACCGGCGTCCGCGGTCGCATCGGCGTCTGAGATCGAGATGCTGGTCTGGCAGCGTGGCGAACTACAGTCGGCAATGCAGCGCTGGCCGTTGGTGTTCGCCGCCCACGCCGTGAACGATCACGCTGATATCGAGCAGCGGTTGCGACAGCTGTCCCAGCAGCAGAAACCCACCAGGATCAGCTTGATTCTCGGCACTGTGGACGGGTTCACCGATTACCTGGACCGTACCGGTGACGATCCCGGCGAGGAGCCGGTGCGCCTGGCCTACGCCAAGCAGGCCAAAAAGCAAGGACGGATGATCAGTTGGCCGCCGGGGCGCAATCAGTTGTGCTGGTGCGGGTCGCAACGCAAGTACAAGAAATGCTGCGGTACCCCCACGACCGCTCACTGAGCCCACAGGTCGAACATGGCGCCCGGGGCACGTTCAGTTCGCAGGCCCGGCCGCCAGTGATCGGAGGCGCTGGGCAATCTCGATGCCGTGCATCGGCAGCCCATCCGGCGCCAACAGCCCGACCTGGATGAGCACCGACGCCTGATCCCACCACAGGTGCTCATGAGCGATTTTGCCCTCGGTGAAGCGCACCACTGCGATCATGGGAACCTCGATCCAAGCACCGCTGGCCGCGATCCCGGGCAGGATCCACGGCATCTGGCGGTCGTGGGTCATTGTGACGATCAATTCGTCGACGATCCGCTCGGTGCCGATGGTGCGGCTGACGGGCTCCAGCGCGATGTCAGCCGGCAACGCCGGGAGGAAATCCTCAATGTAGAACCGGCGGACACTCTCCTGGCCGTGACCGCCGACCAGCGTCGGCAAGTTCAGCAGATACGGTTGTTCGACCATGGTCGACATCGTGGCGTCCACATCGCGCAGGGCGAACTCGACCGCGCAGTGCTCCTCCCACAGACGTTCCATGTCCCTCGCCAGCATGGCGCTGCTTCCCCGTGCGTTGTGACCACCGGCCACGCCGGTCAATCATTGATCCACTATAGCCAGAACGCGCTATTTTGGGTGGGACCAGTCGGGTGATCGGGCTATTTGGGTGATCGGGCTATTTGGGTGAGGAGGCACCGTCGTGCGCAGCAAGCTTGACATGATCTTCACGGTGGCCGGGGCCGATCCAGTGCGGGCGGCGGTGATCCGGGCGTTGCGGGCCGGGGTGCGCGCGGCGGGGAAGTCCTATGAGTTCGGACAGCCCCGCACCGATACCCACACCTACGGCAATGACCTGTGGCGGTTCATCTGGTACGAGATGGCCAACGAGGTGGGCGCCCTGCCCAGGGCCTCCGTACGGCATCCGCGCGGCTCGTTCCTCGTCGATCTCGGCGACGCGGTGCTGTATCCCTTCCGCTACGGAGGGAGCTTGACCGACGACGTGATGGTGTGCCGGCTGACTGACAGCCAGTTCCGCCGTGATCTGCTGGTCGACCCGAGGACCGAGCTGCATCTGTTCTGGCCGCAGGTCATTCTGGTGCCCTACGCCGCCAATCCCCATGCCGGGCTGATCCGCGCCTATGTCGGAGGTGCCCAGATCCGGGAGGCGGACCTGCTCGATTGGCAATGGCTGGAGGAACTGGACCTGGGCGGGCCGACGACTGGGGGGCAGGCGGACGCCGACGGCGCTGCGCGATCCGCCCCCGCCGAGCCCACACTGGACCTGGTGTTGATCGACTCGGAGGAATAGGAATCATTCAGCCAGGACCGGGCGCTGTGCTCAGCGATCCTGCAACCGTTCCACCAGGTGCAAACGAGCGAAGTTTATTACCTATAAAAGGCGCTGGATGGGCACTCGAATGTGAGTGATCCTGGTGTCGCGCCCCGTCTCGTGCTGAGCATGGAGGGACGGCGCTGGGCGACCTACGCCCATACAGATAACGTTCGAGCGCCTCACGGACAACCTCAGACGCTGATCGTCCCGCCACGCTGACCGACCGAATGGGAGTTCCACATGCTCAATGATTTCAAGGCGTTCGTGCTTCGAGGCAACGTCGTCGACCTCGCCGTGGGGGTCGCGATCGGCGCTGCGTTCACCGCAGTTGTGACCTCGTTCACCCAGAACCTGCTGACCCCGATCCTCGCGATCCCGGGCGGTGAGGTGTCCTTCGCCAACCTGACCTTCACGATCGGCGGATCGGAGTTCCGCTACGGGGCCTTCATCGACTCGATCGTATCCTTCCTGCTCATCGCTGCCGCCCTGTTCTTCCTGGTCGTACGCCCGGTCAACACGCTGATGGCCCGGCTGAAGACCGAACCCCCCGTCGAGTCCACGACACGGGACTGCCCGGAGTGCCTCAGCTCGATCCCGGTCAAGGCACAGCGTTGCGCCTTCTGCACAGCACCAATTCCCGCGGACCCGAACCGACCCTGACGCCGACGCCAGCGTCGATGCTGCGCAACCTCATCGGCTTTCGTGCGTTCATCGGTATAAAGGCACCTGGTGCGCGACGCCACTCAGCAGTGGCGACAGGGGGTGGGGCGTCCCTGGTTCAGCTGACCGAAACGAGGAACCTCATCAGTGGGCCCACACCGATATCGGCTGGAGCCGGCCAGGTCCCTTCGGGCAGGGAGACCTCCGGTCAGGCGGGCTCGCAAGGTCCGCACCGCCCTCCTACTGGCCCTATTGTCCGCTTTCCTCCCCGGGTCCGGTCATCTCGTTCTAGGCCGTCGCATCGGCTACGCCATCCTCGGCATTCTGATGCTGCTGATCGGCACGGGTTGCCTGGTGGCGTTCAAGGTGCCCAGGAATGAACTGCTCCAGTACGTGCTGTCCTCCCAGGCGCTGCTCTACCTCGCCGGTGCCTTCCTGCTGGTCGGTGTGCTCTGGCTGTTCGTGATCGGAAGTACCTATGTCCAGGCCATGCCGCGCCGGGCGGCACTCGGGCGGCGTCTGGTCGGCGGCATCCTCGTCACTGTGCTGTGCGCCGCTGCGATCACCCCGTTCGGTTATGCCGCCTACACCGCTAATACCCAGCGGAACCTGCTGAACAAGGTGTTTCCGGCGATTTCCAGTCCTGGCGGTCAGTCCGCCACCAGGGCTGAAGTGCACGCGATCCGCAAGCCGAGGATCAACCTGTTGCTCGTCGGCAGCGACGCGGGACCGGATCGCGTGGGCACCCGGACCGATACCATCATGGTCGCCAGCATTGATACCAAAAGCGGTCAAACGACCCTGTTCAGCTTATCACGCAATCTGATGCGCTCCCCGTTCCCGGCGGGCTCCAAGCTGGCCAAGCGATTCCCGAACGGCTTCACCGACCGGCACAATCCAGATTCTCCGGAATACTTACTCAATGCACTCTATTCATATGGCAATGCGCACCCAGATCTGGTGCCGCGAGGGCCGAGCAAGATCGCCGGACTGAACCTGCTGGCCGCGTCGGTCTCCACCATGCTCGGCATGCAGTTGGACTACTACATCCAGGTCGATATGTCGGGTTTTGCCTCGATCATCGACGCGTTGGGGGGCCTGCAGGTCAATGTCGGTGCACAGCCGGTGCCGATCGGCGGTATCGGCGTGCACGGTGAGCCCGTCAAGCCCTTCGGCTATATCCCAGCCGGCCCACAGCGCCTCAATGGCGAACAGACGCTGTGGTATGCCCGCTCACGGACCAATACCGACGACTATACTCGCATGGGCCGCCAGCGGTGCCTGGTGAAGTACATCGTCGACCAGAAGAGCCCCGCCAAGATCCTCTCCAATTTTCGTGCTGTAGCAAACGCGACCAGTAACAATATCTTCACAAATATTCCGCAGGATGTGCTCCCCGTTCTGGTGCAGCTGGCCATGAAGGCAAAGGAGCAACCGCTGAAGAGCATCTCATTCGATCCAGCACTGCCCGTTCTCACTAAGCGTGGCGGGTGGTTCGACACCGCCCGTCCGGACTTTCGGTACATGCGCCAGGTTGTGCAGAACGCGATCAGCCCGATGCCGTCCCCGATACCCGGCAAAACCACGATCACGAGGTCGACCAGCGGAGCTGACAGCGCCACCGGCAAGGCGGTGTCGGTGGCGGCACCCGGCACTGCGCCGGCTACATCGCTGGATGCTGCCTGCTACAAGAGTCGGTGACAGCAGGCACAGCGGGGGGCTCGAAGAGCCCGAGCAGGTGCGTGGTCAGCCAGTTCACGACTTCCCGCACGAAGACCGCGCGGCTGTCGGTGCCCAGGATGTCGTGTCCTTCGTCGGGCAGCACCAGATAGCCGGGTGCCGCGCCGTGGTCCCGGAGCCCGGCGACGAGTTGCTCGGCTTCGATGAGGGGCACGTTGGTGTCCTGGCAGCCGTGCACCACCAGCAGCGGAGCGTTCAGCTGCCTGATCCGGTGGATCGGTGAGAGCTCCCGCAACAGCTCCGCGTCTCGCTGCGGGTCGCCGTACCTGGTCATCGCCGCCGCCGCGATCCACGGCTCGGTGTGGACGAAGAATGTCTCGAAGTCGGTGATGCCGCAGACGTCGACGCCGGCGCGGAACAAGTCGGGATGGTGCACCATCACAGCGACGGTCAGATAACCGCCGTACGAGCGACCGGCGCAGCCCATCGCGGCGGGATCGGCAAGCCCCGCGTCCACCAGGTAACGGACCACGCTGATGACATCATCGATGGCGCCGAACCGACGGTGACGGACGTCGGCGTCCACGAACCTGCGCCCCAAGCCCGACGAGCCACGGACGTTCGGTGCGAACACCGCGATCCCCTCGCTCAGCAGCGCCTGGTAGAGCGGGTTGAACGTGGGACGCTCCTGGGCCTCCGGGCCGCCGTGCAACCAGATCAGGGTGGGCAGCGCACCGAGCGCTCCGGTCGGCCGGTAGAGCCAGCCGCTCAGCGCCAGACCGTCCCGAGCCCGCCATCGGTGCAGCTCCGGCCGGATCGGGGCGTCCGGCGGCCAGGGCGCCGGCGGCGCAGGAGCCAGCCGCACCGGTTGCGCCGGCGGGAGCGGGTAACCCAGGACGTGCGGTGGTTCGGCGCCGGACTCCACGGCGAGCACCAGTGACCCACCGTCACGGGTGAAGACACAGCTCGTCACCACGTCCGCAGGTGGCGTCGGCAGGGCCCACCGCTGGTCTCCGGCCAGGTCGATGAGCTCGAGCTCGCTGCGACCCTCGACGTTCCACACCGCGACGATCGCGCGGCCGGTCGGCTCGAGGGCGAACCTTTCGAGCTCGGCCCCTTCGCGGGCCACAATGAGCTCGGCGGATTCCGGATAACCGGCGGCGACCCTCGGCAGCGCGAGCAACACGGCGAACTCGCGGTCGGCATCGGTATGCAGGTAGATAACCCGATCGTCGGGGGCGAAACGAGCGTCGGCGACTGTCGCGTCAGCGCCGAGCAACTCAGCGGTGCTGCCGGTTCGGGTGTCGACCAGCAGCAAGCGGCGGGCGCCTCGAGCGCCGAGGCGCACCACGGCGTAGCGCCCGTCGTGGCTGAACGTGCACACCGTTGCGGCCAGACCGCTCGCCAGCTGACGACGGCGACCGGAACACACATCGACCGCGTAGGTGTTCAGCCTGCTCGGGTCCGTGACGCTGCTCTCGGCAATCCCCACCGTGTGCCCACCGGGCTGCCAACGGCCGATCGACGCCATCCCGGTCGGAGTTCCGGCCACAACCCGGGCATCGAAACCGTCCGGGCGCAGCGCGCGGACCAGAGTGCGCTCACCGCCACCGGGCGCCGTCATCAGGCACAGCCACTCACCGTCGGGCGACCAGCTGACCGCCCGTACGTAGTCCTCACCGGTAGCCAGCAGCACCGGTGGGCCGGGCTGGGTCATCGGGCTCAGCCACACCCGGGGCGTGCCATCACGGTCGGAGACCACGGCCAGGGTGCTGCCGTCCGGGGACAGCGCAGGTGAGGTACAGGTCTCGCCGGCGAGCCAATCGAGACCGGGCGACTCGGTGACGAGACGGGCACGGCGGCGCCGCCCGAAGCCACTGACCGCTCCAGCTTTCTCGGGGCTCGCCGCGCTCACCTAGATACCTCTCTCCTGCAGCCACATCTCCAACAGGGCAACCTGCCACAGGGCATTGGAGCCCAGTGTGGTCCGCTCGGTGTTCGGATCAGCAAGCAGGCGCTGGAGCCAATCCGAGCGGAACAACCCGCGGTCCTTGGCCGCCGGGTCGGTCACCGCGTCGCGCACCCGGTCGAGGAACGAGCCGGACAGATGCCGGATGGCAGGCACCGGGAAGTAACCCTTGGGCCGGTCGATGATCGTGTCAGGAACGACGCCGCGGCTGGCCGCCTTGAGCACTCCCTTTCCGCCCGCGGCGAGCTTCAGCTCGGGTGGGCAGGCACCGGCGAGCTCGACCAGCTCGTGATCCAGGAACGGCACCCGCGCCTCAATCCCCCATGCCATCGTCATGTTGTCCACTCTCTTCACCGGGTCATCCACCAGCATGACCGTGGTGTCCAGCCGCAACGCCGCGTCCAGCGCGGTGTCGGCACCGGGAGCAGCGAAATGAGCCTCGACGAATGCCCGGCTGTGATCGGAGTCGAAGAGGTCGGAGCCGGCCAGCCACTCCGGCTCGAGCAGGTCGGCCAGCGTGGCGTGGGGACGATCGACAAACACCTCCGCATAGGCCGCCGCGGCCCGGTCCCTGGGAACCTCGGCCAGCGGCGGATACCAGTCGTAGCCAGCGAACACCTCGTCCGCGCCCTGCCCGGACTGCACGACGGTCACCGAGCGGGAGACCTCCTCGGAGAGCAGGTAGAACGCCACGCAGTCATGGCTGACCATCGGTTCGCTCATCGCGTCGATGGCCGCGTCCACCGCGGGAAGCAGCCGATCCGAAGTGATCATGATCTTTTGGTGGTCGGTGCCGAAGTGCGCCGCGACCTGATCGGAGTAGACGAACTCGTCCCCGGATTCCCCACCGGCGGCCTCGAATCCGACGCTGAAGGTGCGCAACCCCTGCTGACCGCCCTCGGCCAGCAACGCCACCACCAGGCTGGAGTCGATACCACCGGAGAGCAGGATGCCCACCGGCACGTCGGCCACCATGCGCCGCTGCACAGCGAGCCGCAATCCGGCCAGCACGGCCCCTGGCCAGTCCGGAGTATCCAGACCGACACCGCTGCGGGAGAACCCCGGCCGCCAGTACTCCCGATCTTCGGAACGGCCGTCCGGATGCACGGTGCGCACCGTGGCCGGTGGCAGCTTTGTCACCCCGGCCAGGATCGTACGGGGAGCAGGCACCACGGAGTGGAAGCTCAGGTAGTGGTGCAGTCCCACCGGGTCGATCGCGGTGTCCACCTCCCCGGCGGCGAGCAGTGCGGGCAGGGTGGAGGCGAAGCGCAGCCGGTGCGGAGTCCGGGACAGATACAGCGGTTTGATCCCGAGCCGGTCGCGGCCGAGCACCAGTCGCCCGCTGTTCCGCTCGAGGACAGCGAAGGCGAACATGCCCAGGAAATGATCGACGCACCGAGTGCCCCACTGGTGGTACGCCTTGAGCAGCACCTCGCTGTCGGAGTCGGAGAAGAACCGGTAACCGGCCGCAGCCAGCTCACTGCGCAGTTCCCGGTAGTTGTAGATGCAGCCGTTGAACACAACGGACAGGCCCAGCTCGGGATCGACCATGGGCTGCGCGGCTCGCTCCGAAAGGTCGATGATCTTCAGCCGACGGTGACCGAGCGCGGTGCGCCCACCTGCGTGGATGCCCCAGCCGTCGGGGCCACGGCGGTGCAGCGCAGCGGTCATGGTGGTGACCGCGTCGATATCGGCCGCTTGCTCGTCGAATCTGATCTCGCCTGCGATGCCGCACATCAGTGAGCTCCTCTCAACGCAGGATCCAGGTGTCCTTCGCCCCGCCACCGCGCGAGGAGTTGACGATCGTGCTGCCGCTGGGCGCGAACCGGGTCAGGGCGGCCGGAGCCACCTCGGCCCGTTCACCGAGCAGGACGAATGCGCGCAGGTCGATCGTCCGGGGCTCCAGCCGGGTACCGGCGAAGGTGGGGTGGGTGGACAGCGACACCAGGTCCTGCGCGACCCAGTCCTGCGGGTGCGCGGCGACGATGGCGGCGAGCTCGGCGAGCTCGGCGGCGTTGGCCTCCGGTCCGATCACGACGCCGTGCCCGCCGTAACCGTCCACCGGCTTGAGCACCAGCTCACCGAGCCGGTCGAGCACCTCGGTGAGGTGGTGCGGGTCGGCGCACGCGTAGGTGGGCACGTTGTCGAGCAGCACCCGCTCCCCCAGATAGTAGGTGATCATGTCCGGCACGTAGGCGTATACCCGCTTGTCGTCGGCCACCCCATTACCCAGCGCGTTGAGCAGGCTCACCCGGCCGTCGGCAATGGCCGCGCAGATCGGCGGCCCGACCGGCCTGCCGTCGGCCCCGGTCGCGTTCAGCAGGGTCTGCTCATCGAGCCGCCGGTAGAGCACCTTGATGCGCCGGTCGTCCGCGTACACCCCGCTGTCGGTGACCGTGAGCTCCCCGGGGGTGACCAGTGGCAGCCCCATCTGCTCGGCCAGCAGCTGATGCTCGTAGAACGCGGAATCGAAGGAACCGGCGCTCAGCAGCGCGATCGTGTCCTCCCCGTCCTCGTCCGGAACTGCGGCCAGCAGTGTCTTGCGCAGCAGCTCTGGCACACCTTCCAGCGGTACCACGCCCGCGGGGGGTTCCAGATCGGGCAACACGCTGCGTACCAGGCGCCTGCTGGTCATCGCGTATCCGATGCCGGAGGGCACCCGCAGGTTGTCCTCGAGCACGAACCAGCCCTCGGCGCTGTCTCGCACCAGGTCGATTCCGCTGACAGCGGCGCGCACCGTGCGCTGTCCGCACAGCGTCCCGAAACGGCTCCACCCGGACGAGCCGGTGACCACCGCCGCAGGCAGGACGCCATCCCGGATGGCCTCCTGTCTGCCGTAAGCGTCGTGCAGGAACGCCTCCAGCGCCCGCGCCCGCTGGATCAGCCCCGGTGTCAGCGTCGCCCAGTCCTCGGCGGTGACGATGCGCGGCACCAGATCCAGCGGGAACAACCGGTCCGGCTCGTCATCAGCTACCCGGAACGTCACGCCCCGGGCCCGCTGCTCGGATTGCAGCACGGACTCGGCCACCGCCATGCCGGCGGCTCCCAACCGGTCCAGCGCCCGAAACATCCAGCCGTAGTGTGGCCGGGCTCGGCCACCTGTCCCGACCGCCTCGTCGTAGCCTGCCCCGGTGTAGCTGTCCAGCAGGGCAGGCGTGGCCGGCACCGTGATCGGCGGTTCATGGCGCGGGAACTCGCCGCGGGTCTGGGCGAGCAGGCCGTCCACCACGTCGGTGAGCTCACCGCGCCTGCCGAACATCCGGCGCTGACGGGCTGAGGAGCTGCCCTGGGCCACCGCTTGCTGGCCCAGCTCCAGCACCTGCTCCCAGTCCCCCGCCGCCTCCAATTCCGCCCGCAACTCGTTGACCAGCCGTTCGACCAGCAACGACGGTGCCACCAGCGTCGGCCCCGATGGGTGGCCAAGATCGACGAGATCACCCTCCAGACCGGACCGGGCGGCCCGCCAGGTCGCCGCCCGCAGCAGCTCGTGACGGATCTGGGGGAACGGTCGGTCCTCGTCGACCCACCTGCGGGCCCGCAGCACCAAGGCCCGGAACAGACCGGCGATCAGTACGACGTCATCCACCGCAGGGCAGGCATCGCAGATCCGCAGCTCGACGGTGGGCAGGTGGGCCGAAGGACGGATGTCGAAATAGACCATCCCAGGGTCACTGATCGTTCCCGAGGCGACCAGATCGGCCACCATGGCGTCGTAATCCGCGGCGGTACGCATCGGCCCTGGCGGCCCGGCGGTCGGCCAGCGCTGCCAGACCAGGCAACGGTAGCTTGCGTAACCGCTGTCGACCCCCCGCCAATACGGCGAACTGGCCGAGAGCGCGAGGAAGGTCGGCAGGTACGGCGCGACGTGCTGCACGACGGCGATCGCGACGTCCCGATCGGGTGTGTCGACGTGCACCTGCGCCCCGCAGATGTGCTGCTCGCGGACCAGCAGCTGATACTCGTTCTGCATCCGCTCGTAGCGGGCGCCGGCTGAGATGTCCGTACCCAGCAGGTCGACCAGCGGAACCGTGCCGGCTGCCACCACCCCTAGACCCAGCGGATCGGCGACCTCGTTCAACCGGTGGCGCAGCCGGCGGAGTTCGGCGCGCAGCTCGTCGAGGCTCTCGCAGGGCACCGTGTTGGACTCGACCAGCGAGCGCTGCAGCTCCGGCGCGAACGAGTCGCCGTCCAGCTGGGCGAGCATGGTGTCCACCGCGGGCACCGCTCTCCCGGTCTCCAGCTCGACGAGGTGGAACTCCTCCTCGACGCCGATCCGCGAGCCCACGAAGTCACCCATGGACATGACGCTAGGCGATTGTTGTTACCGCCGCTTTGCCTGAGAAAGTCGCAGCACGACCTCCGGACCAGCCACCAGGCCCCCCACCCCGTTCACCGGACCGGCAGCTTCAGCAGCTCAACTAGCGAACGCTGACCGTGGGTCACCGATGCTCCCGCTACGGGTAGTAGGAGCCCTCAACCGACCACTGGATGGCCTCTACCCTGATGGGGTCGTTGGAAAGAGTTGCTCGCGTTGCTTCGACCCGCCTCGGACGCTGACGTAACGAGCCGGCCCGGACGACACCAGCCCAACTGAGCAGGAGGCTTGGCGCCCATGAGCAATCCGGTGCAGATTACCTACGAGCTGCACACTCACCGCCCGCTGGAGTCGCCGGTGCTGATCCTGGCCACAGAGAGCTGGCTCGATGCCGGGTTCGGAGCGCAGGGCGCCATCGCTGCGATTCTCAAGACGATTCCGACCGAGGTACTGGCCACCTTTGCCGCGGACGAGCTCATCGATTTCCGGGCCCGTCGTCCTACCGCCCGGATCTCCGACGGGGTACTCGCGGGCTTGAACTGGCCCGAGATCCAACTACGGGCCGGTCAGGACGATGCAGGCAAGAGTGTTCTCGTCTTGGTGGGTCCCGAGCCCGACCTGGCATGGCATGCTTTCGTCCGGGCTGTCGTGGGCCTGGCCAAGGAGTTGGGAGTGCGGCTCGTGGCCGGCCTCGGCGCCCACCCCGCTCCGGTCCCGCACACCCGCCCGGTCCGTCTGACAGCGATTGCCACCGTGGCCGAGCTGGCAGCGCAGGTGGGTGTGATGCCCGGCGCCATCGAGGTGCCGGCTGGAATTCAGACCGCGCTGCAGGAAGGCTTCGCCGCGGCGGGCATCCCCGCTATCGGAATCTGGGCGCGGGTACCCCACTACTTGGCATCGTTGCCCTATCCGGCGGCCAGTGCCGCGCTCGTCAATGCGCTGGCCACGGTGGCCGGGCTGGTGCTCGACGCTGGAGACCTGCATGCCGCGGCAGTCAGCGTGCGGGCCCAGATCAATGAAACCCTCGCCGCCAGTGAGGAGCACCAAGCACTGGTGCGTGGTCTCGAGGCCGTATTCGACGGCGAAGCGGCCACCCCGCCAGACTTTTCGAACCTCCCATCAGGCGACGAGCTCGCCGCCGAGCTCGAGCGCTTCCTCCGCGGTGAGCAGGAAGGAAATTAGGCGCTGCGCAGCGGGCATATATGAATGCGGCATCGAAAAAGACTCCGGCTTCTACCCGTTTACCACCGGACGAAACCTCTGACCCGAATACCGCATACGACGCTGCGGGCCGGACGTCAGACCGATTCCGCCGGTCGGGCGGCGGGATACAGGGGTGGGAGGGGTCCAAAGGACTCCGCAGGGAGGCGGGTTAACCGACCATCCTCGACGACATTCCAGCCTAGCCAGCGCCAGGCTCCTGCACTGGCTCTGACGAGCTGGTCCGCCATGGCGTCGAAGATTGCGAGCTCGCCCCCTGGCAGGATGACGATCGTAAACCCGACAGGCAGTCCGCTGATAGCGTCCCACATCCCCACGGTGCCGTCGTCGCTGCTGGTGAGCAGGCGGGTGCCATCCGGGGACCAGGCCACCGCCTCCACCCAGATGGTGTGGCCGGTCAGCTGGTGCAGGGGCTCGGCGGTAGCGGCATCCCACACCCGCGCGGTGCCGTCAAGGGGCGGTCAGGGGCGACCGAGCAGCCTCCGGATGACTGCTCGGGATTCAGTCGAGTCCGGTCAGCAGCATCGGTCGACCTGTTGACGAATGCACTTTTGACAGAAGCTTTGTTCTTCGGTTGTCATGCTCGCGGCCAGCACCTCATTACCGCAGAGCGCGAGATAGCTTCCTCGGGAGCGGGAAGCGGCGAGGGTATCGAGATCAATGAGGTGCTCGGTCAGTGTCTGTGCGTCGACCATTGTCTGGACGAGGATCGCTCTGGATGCGTCGGTCACCGCGCGCCCTCGCCGCTTTGCCCGGTGACGGCGTGAGGGACTCGCTTATCCCACCGATGTTTAGGCGGGATACGACTGGCTCGGGCCTGAACCAGCCACGCCGCAAGCATCGCCATCAGCACGAGCACGCCGATGACCGCCAGCCACAGAACGAGTCCCCACAACCCTCCGTTGAAAACCACGCCACAGAGCGTGGCAGCTCAGACACAGATATTTGTGTTGAGAGACAAGATCACCAAAAGATTAAAGCTGATCCAGGCTGGCCCGGGTGGCGAGCTGTTGTAACTGCTCGTTGTCCGGTGCCCGGGTCAGCAGTTCCCGCAGCTTCTCGCGGTGTAGCGGCTCACGGTAGAGCTTCACGGGCAGGAGAGCTTCCGCTCTCAAGTATGCGCGTACCGCTTCATCCACCGCTCCTCCAGCGAGGGTGAGAGCTTGTCCTGTGACCCGCCAGTAAAATGCCTGGTTGACCCGGAAGGGATCGCGCTCCGGCTGAACCACGCGCAGCAATCGGACAGCCTCATCGACGTCACCGAGTTCTAGCGCCGCTTTGATCCGCCGAAAGCTGACGAACGTCGGCCCGAAGCCGAACCCGAGCGGGTCCGCTTCACCAAGCTCACCGAACCGGTCCGCGATTTCCGCGGCTTCCCTGAGTGGCGCCGTAGGGTCACCACCCCTGATGGCAATGAGCATGGCTCGGGGCGCGGCCAGCGTGGCCAACATCAGGCCCGATGTCTCTCTCATGACTGGTGGCTGGGTGGCCTTGTCGAGCACGGTTTGCGCCAAGGCAAAGGAGCCACCGATTGTCAATATCTGAGCCAGCCCAAAGGCGGCCGACGCGAGCGAGGTCGCCTCGCCGTGCTCCCGGGCGAGGTCACGAGCCAGGAACATGGCCTGGCGCCGCACGTCGATATGAGCCACCGCATAGGTCAGCCAGTTGCCCGTGACCTGCACGTGCAGCATCACACCCAGTGGCAGCAGCGTACCGAGATCACGACCAGCGGCCACCGCAGTGTGCAGATCACGGATCAACTCCGGCAGGACCCGGCCCACCTCCCGGAACCGGGCCTGCTGATCCAGCTTGAGAGCTCTGGCCACCCGCTGTTGCAGCACCGACACCGGAAGAAGCTCCCCGCCGGGATAGCCGGCCTGCGCCGCGTCCAGCGCGTCCTGCACGGCCTCGGTAGCGCTGTTCGTGTGACCATTGCCTGGAGCGGGCAGTTCCAGCCGCAGCAGTTCCCAAAGCGGGACGCCGAGAGCGGCAGCTACACCCTTCCAGTGCGAGAGCCGTTCGAGGGGAACCTCACCCCGCTCGACCCGGGACAGAAACCCCGCGGTGATACCCGCCAGTCCGGCGACCACCTCTAACGTCAGCCCCCGCTTGAGCCGGATCTTGCGCAGCAGCGCCCCCACGGACTTCACCTCACCGCCATCCACGGGGTCGACCTCCTCGACATTCGGTCCAACACCTCAAGATCGACATGAGGCCAGCCTGGAACCAGATGATCTCGTGGGTTTGATCATGCTCAACCGCATCCTACCCCCGCCCCCGAAGGAACACCTGGTGCCAGATCGACCACCCCGCTCACGGGCTGGATCGGCTGTCACATCGCAGGTCAACGCTAGTCTGAAGGGGTAGACCTTCAGCCAGGCTCCGAATGGTGGTCCAGCACCGGACCCCAGACCGCGATTCCGTGCGGCGTGCTGAATCCTTCGCAGCTCGCTGCCGGTGCCCCACCTAGTACTCATTGCCTCAGCGGTCATGTGAGCCGCCGCCCATGACTGCTCGTGTCGTGTTCGTGGCTGGCGAAATCATAACCATTGATCAGAGTGGTGGGCGCAGCAGGATTTGAACCTGCGACCGCTCGCTTGTAAGGCGAGTGCTCTCCCGCTGAGCTATACGCCCCGGCGCCGCACGGACAACGACCGCGCGGAGCGGAGTTCAGACTGGCAGCGCCGCCAGGGCCTGCTTCCAGACGGTCTGGTCACGAGGCTCGCCGGGCCCGTTCAGCTCGGCGAAGCGGATCACACCGTCCGTATCCACCAGGAATGTACCGCGGATGGCGTGGCCGCTCTTGTCGTCGAACACTCCGTAGGCTTGGGCAACCGCGCCGTGCGGCCAAAAGTCAGACAACAGGGGGAACTTGTAATCCTGCTGCTCCGACCATGCCTTGAGCGTATACACCGAGTCCACCGAGACCGCCAGTACCTGGATGTCATCGTTCTGGAAGGCACCCAGGTCGTCGCGGAGCTTGTCCAGCTCACCGGTGCAGATCCCGCTGAAGGCCAAGGGGTAAAAGACCAGGAGCACATTCTTGACCCCCCGGAACTCCGAGAGCGTTCGCTCCTGGTTGTTCTGGTCCTTCAGTGCGTAGTCCGGGGCCCGGTCTCCCACCTCAAGCGACATGCTCTCTCCTCAACTTAGTCAGCAGCCGCACCGTCCGATGCGCACCACGTCTTGAGCGTATCCATCCCGAGGGCTGCTGGTCAGCGCTTGACCTTGACCGTCTTCGGTCCACCCAGCCGGGTACCCGCCCAGTTTTCGCTCACCTTGATGTTGGAAGTCTGGGCAAGACCGGCGGTGGAGGCCGCCTCGGCGATCTCGGAGGGCTCGACGTGGCCATCCCGGCCGGTCTTGGGAGTGAACACCCAGATCATGCCGTCGTCGGCCAGTGGCGTCCGGGCGTCCATCAGAGCGTCCGCAAGATCACCATCGTCCTCGCGCCACCACAGCAGCACCACGTCGACAATCTCGTCGGACTCCTCGTCGAGCAGGTCGGCACCGATCACCTCCTCGATCGCGGAACGGACGTCGTCATCGACGTCCTCATCCCAGCCGAGCTCCTGCACGACCATGTCCTTGTTAATCTTGAGCTGCTCGAGCACATCGAGCTTGCCCGTGTCTCCCGCCGCGGCGGCGACCACGGTTTCACCCCTTTCAACACACTGAGCCAGGCGGCGGACCGCCCGGCGACTACTACTTGATGGCATCCAAGCGAACACTGAGTTCTGGCCGGAGCGCAACAGCCAGCGGCGGGACACGCCGGGGCCGGATTGCTCTGACGGCTTACCTGCGGGTAGGTGACACGGGCGACGAGTTAGACGAGCATGGAGCACGATGGTCACAGAGTACCGGTCTGCGCCATCGGCAGCTCGGCGACTGGCAGTGCCCTCGACTAGTCGGCGACTCAGAGAGAGGCAAGGAGAACTTTTGGCCACGCACGACGATCGGACGCCCGCACGCATCCGGGTCATCCGGGACGGGATGGCGGCGCACCTGCCCGACATCGATCCCGACGAGACCGCGGAGTGGCTGGAATCCTTCGATTCCTCGGTGCTGTCCGGCGGCAAGCAACGGGCGCGCTATCTGATGCTGCGGTTGCTCGAGCGAGCCCGGGAGACCGGCGTCGGCGTGCCCTCAGTGACCGGCACGGACTACGTCAACACCATCCCCACCGAGAACGAGCCGTGGTTCCCGGGGGATGAGGACACCGAACGGCGCTACCGCGCCTGGATCCGGTGGAACGCGGCGATGATGGTGCACCGGGCGCAGCGACCGGGGGTCAGCGTCGGTGGGCACATCTCCACCTACGCCTCCTCGGCCGCGCTCTACGAAGTGGGCTTCAACCACTTCTTCCGGGGCAAGGACCATCCAGGCGGCGGGGACCAGATTTTCATCCAGGGCCATGCCTCTCCCGGCATCTACGCCCGTGCCTTCCTCGAAGGTCGGCTTTCCGCCGACCAGCTCGACGGGTTCCGCCAGGAACTCTCGCACGCGGGCCCGGGCGGTGGCCTGCCGTCCTATCCGCACCCTCGGCTGATGCCGGACTTCTGGGAGTTCCCCACGGTCTCGATGGGGCTCGGGGCGATCAACGCGATCTTCCAAGCACGGCTCAACCGCTACCTGCACGACCGCGACCTCGCCCACACCTCCGACCAGCATGTGTGGGCCTTCCTCGGCGACGGTGAGATGGACGAGCCGGAGTCCCGCGGGCAGATCCAGGTGGCGGCGCACGAGGGCCTAGACAACCTCACCTTTGTGGTGAACTGCAACCTGCAGCGCCTCGACGGCCCGGTCCTGGGCAACGGAAAGATAATCCAGGAACTGGAGGCGTTCTTCCGCGGCGCGGGCTGGAACGTCATCAAGGTGATCTGGGGCCGCGAGTGGGATGTGCTGCTGCACGCCGACCGCCAAGGTGCTCTGGTGAACCTAATGAACACCACTCCGGACGGCGATTACCAGACCTACAAGGCCAACGACGGCAGCTACGTCCGGGAGCATTTCTTCGGTCGTGACCCGCGCACCAAAGAACTCGTCGACAAGCTCTCCGACGCCGACCTGTGGAACCTCAAGCGCGGCGGTCACGATTACCGCAAGGTTTACGCCGCTTACCAGGCCGCCAGCCAGCACCACGGCCAGCCCACGGTGATCCTGGCTAAAACGATCAAGGGTTATGGCCTCGGCCCGCATTTCGAGGGCCGCAACGCCACTCACCAGATGAAGAAACTGACCCTGGACGACCTCAAGGGATTCCGCGATGCCCAGCGCATCCCGATCAGTGACGCGCAACTCGAGCAGGATCCGAAGCTGCCGCCCTATTATCACCCGGGACCCGACGCACCCGAGATCCAGTACCTCTGTGAACGGCGCAGGGCGCTGGGCGGGTTCGTGCCCGAGCGCCGCACCAAATCCAAAGCTCTGGTGCTGCCTGGCGACAAGGCTTACGACGTGCTACGTCGCGGGTCGGGCAAGCAGGAAGTCGCCACCACGCAGGCATTCGTCCGGCAGCTCCGGGAGCTCATCAAGGACCCCGAGATCGGACCCCGGTTCGTGCCGATCATCCCGGACGAGGCCCGCACGTTCGGCATGGACTCGATGTTTCCCACGCAGAAGATCTATAACCCGCACGGGCAGCTCTACACCTCGGTGGACGCCGAGCTGATGCTGGCCTACCGGGAAAGCGAGCAGGGGCAGATCCTGCACGAGGGCATCAACGAGGCGGGCTCCACCGCGTCATTCACCGCGGCGGGCACCTCCTACGCCACGCACAACGAGCCGCTCATCCCGGTGTACATCTTCTACTCGATGTTCGGCTTCCAGCGCACCGGTGACGGCCTGTGGGCGGCCGGGGACCAGATGGCCCGCGGATTCCTGCTCGGCGCGACAGCCGGGCGGACCACGCTGGTCGGCGAGGGTCTGCAGCACAACGACGGACATTCTCACCTCATCGCCGCGACGAACCCCGCCGTGGTGGCCTATGACCCCGCCTTCGGCTACGAGATCGCCCACATCGTGCGGGACGGGCTACGCCGGATGTACGGCGAGGACACCGGGTCCGATCCGAACGTCTACTACTACCTCACCGTCTACAACGAGCCTTACCGGCAGCCATCGGAGCCCGAGGGGCTCGACGTTGATTCCCTCCTGCGCGGCCTGTATCGCTTCGCAACGGCTCCTGACCCCGCCAGCGGGGCGGACACCGCACGACCGAGGGTGCAGTTGGTGGCGTCCGGAGTGGCGTTGCCGTGGGCGCTGCGGGCCCAGGAGATGCTCGCCCAGGAGTGGGATGTGGCTGCCGACGTCTGGTCGGCAACGTCCTGGACGGAGTTGCGCCGCGAGGCCGTCGAGATCGATCGGCACAACCTGCTGCATCCCGAGGCCGAACCCCGGGTGCCGCACGTCACGACGATGCTCGCGCAGGCGGCGGGTCCGCTGGTGGCGGTGTCGGACTGGATGCGCGCGGTGCCCGACCTCATCCGTCCCTGGGTTCCCACTGACATGATCACTCTCGGCACCGACGGCTTCGGGCTCTCCGATACCCGGCCGGCGGCGCGGCGACACTTCATGGTGGATGCCGAGTCGATCACCGTGGCCGCGCTGACCGCGCTGGCCCGCCGGGGCGAGGTGAGGTGGCCGGTCGTCGCCGAGGCGGCCCGGAACTATCGCATCGACGACCCGCAAGCCGCAGGTCCACAGGAATCCGACCCGGGGCCTGGCACCTGAAAACAGATCAAGGAGTCAGCTCACAACTCAGCTGACGCTCAACTCGTCGCCATAATACTCGATTCCCAATGAAGGTACGGAAACGGACTTGTCGCCGGATACCACTTTCCCGGCGATAAAACCGCTGTAACCGACCTGGCGGGCGATCTCCACTGTCCGCTCGGCCTCCGCGGCACTGACGATCACCACGTAACCGAAACCCATGTTCAACGTCGCGTAAGCTTCGGATGCCGACATCTCGGTACGTCCGACCAAGAACTTCAATACCTCGGGTACCTCGGGCAACGTATGCAACACATACCGGACCTCGGCGGCCGGCCGCATGATCTTCAGCAGGCCGTGTCCCGTGATGGGATTCAAGAAGTGCGGATGTACCGATGACTCGAGCAGCGCGCGAATAAATGGTGGGTACAATACCGAAGGATCGAGCAGTGCAGCTCCGAAAGTACGACCGCTGGGCAAGGCGGTCAGATATCCGCCGGGTAGATCCGCAGCGATTCGCCGGGCCAGGGACGCGCCATTGGTGTGCAGGCCAGAACTGGGTAATACCACAATACAGTCACCAGGTCGAACATCTTCACCGAATACCGGCCGGCGCCCCGGGGGCACAACGGCCAGCGCGCTTCCGGCGAGTTCGATGCCTGCGCCGGTGAGCAGACCTGGCAGCGCAGGGGACTCCCCGCCACCCCACGTTGCGCCGGAGACCTCGCAAGCTCGCTGCCAACCCGCGAGAAGCTCAAGGGATTTGCGTTCGTCGCTGTACCAGGCGGCGTCTCCGGTGGCGAAGTAAGCAGTCACGACGATCGGATTGGCGCCGACCGACACGACGTCGTTGACAATCGCGGCAACGCCGTCCACCGCGATATCGGCGAATCTGGACTCTCCGGACTGCGCAAGGTAGTCCTCGGCGATGATCGATTTCGTCCCCAGGCCCTCGGAGACCAGGGCCAGGGTCAGGCCACCGATATCGAAAACGTAGGCCGTCGCCCCGCGAGATCCGGCGAACTCGGTCCCACCGGACGCCCCGAGTAACACACTCGTTGCCGCAGCACGCTCTATCGCAGCACGCTTCACCCGATCCAGAACCGAATAATCGACTCCCGCACGCTGGTATTCGGTATGATTCGGCGTCACCATTACTCCCGACTCCGGTGCTATCCGGGGGACTCTGTTTACCCGGTGCGGTACTTACCCGGTGGTGAGTCGCGCGGCCATCTCCCAGACCAGGATCTCAGCGCCTGCCGCCCCGGCGGTGACGCGCTGGCCTTCGGACACCGTGATCCGAGCGGCGTCGCCGGTGTTGAGCAGGCCGGTGGCCTCCAGATCGACCGAACCCCGGGGGACGAACACGTGCACGAAGGGGGCCACGGGCAGATCCACCACCAAGCCCGGTTGCAACCGGGCCGCGTGGAGTGCGGCCCGCTGCTGCCGGATCGAGATCGCTCGCCGGTCGCGGTGGGCTTCCATCCCGGAAGCGACCACCACGAGATCGCCCGACCCCGCGTCGACCGGACCTAACTCAGCGCTGATGTCCAGCTGTTCGTAGCCGGGTTCGATCGCACGGGTGTCCGGTGGCACCCACATCTGCACGAAATGCACGTCCTGATCGTGTGGCTCGCCACCGTCCAATCGCCAGGAGTCGTTCTTCTCCGAGTGCGCGATCCCGAGTCCCGCGCTCATCCGCTGGGCGAGCCCGGGATAGATCAACCCGGAGTTCCCCTCGGAGTCCTGATGCACCAGCGATCCGTCCAGCACCCAAGTGACGATCTCCATGTCACGGTGCGGGTGGGTCTCGAACCCCATGCCGGGCTTCACCACGTCGTCGTTGCTCACCAGGAGCAGGCCGAAGTGGGTGTTAGCCGGATCATAGTGGCGGCCGAAGGAGAAGCAGTGCCAGGAATCGAGCCAATCGATGTCGGTGTGCATTCGTTCCTCCGCCCGGCGCACGTCGACCCCGGATGCGAGCTTGAGCGGCGAACTCACGATCGTCCCTCCTCGGGCTCCGGATCAACCGGGGCCTATTTGGCGCTTGCGTCAACCAGTATTGCGCGCGCGTCATTCCCCGCTACCACCGCATCCGGCGTGCGATGCTGGCTGCCATGACCACCGAGGCCGGCACCCAGCTATTGCCGACCAGCACGCTGCGGCGGCTGGAGAGAGCCTCAGGTGGGCTCGCAACGGCCAGCGTGGCCGAGATGGAGCAGCGCTATCCATGGTTTCTTCGGCTGCCCGCCGACCAGCGGGCCGGAGTGCTGCTGGTGACCCAGACCAGCGTCGCGAACTTCGTCGAGTGGCTCAAGGACCCGCAGCGCTCGATCAAGCTAACCGTGGAGGCGTTCCGTACCGCCCCGCGTGATCTGGCGCGCTGGGTCAGCCTTCGCCAGACCGTCGAGCTGGTCCGGGTCGCCACCTTGGTGTTCGAGGAACAGCTGCCCGGGCTGGCCGCCGACGAGGCCGAGCGCGCGGTACTCACCGAAGCCTCTCTCCGCTACGGACGTGAGGTAGCCTTCGCCGCTGCCAGTACCTACGCGGGCGCCGCCGAGGCCAGGGGGGCCTGGGACGCTCGGCTTGAGGCGCTCGTGGTGGACGGCATCGTGCGGGGGGATGGTGAGGAATCGCTGTTGTCCCGCGCCGCGGCGTTGGGGCTGGATCCCGCTTCGCCGGCTACCGTGCTGGTCGGCAATCCCCCCCCGGATGAGCCGCCGGGGCTGCTCTCCGACATTCGAGGTATCGCCCTGCGCACCGGCCGCGGAATGCTCGTGGGGGTTCAGGGGTCCCGCCTGGTGCTGGTCGTCAGTGGCCAGCCCGACTTGCCCGCTGATTCCCACCGGATGGTCGAGGCGTTCGGCGAGGGCCCGGTGGTGATCGGGCCCACCGTCGGATCCCTGGCCGATGCGCACCACAGCGCCGCGGACGCCCTTTCCGGGCTGCGTGCCGTCGCGGCCTGGCCGGCAGCTCCCCGCCCGGTGCCCTCCGCCGAGCTTCTTCCGGAGCGAGCGCTGGCCGGGGATCCGGAGGCGGAACGGTTGCTGGTGAACCAGGTGATGCGGCCGTTGTCGGCCGCGGCGGGCGGGCTGGAAGAGACCCTGGACGCCTTCTTCGAAGCAGGCGGCGTGCTGGAAAGCTGCGCCCGGCGATTGTTCGTTCACCCCAACACGGTGCGCTACCGGCTGCGCCGGATCACCGACATCACCGGCCGGGTACCGGGCAACCCGAGGGACGCCCTGGTGTTGCGAGTAGGTCTCGCGGTGGGGCGGCTGGCCCGCTCGCGCGGACTGTGGTGATGGTCATACGCCAGCGTCCGGGACGGTCGTCAGGGTCGCACACCTCACAACGCAAACCAACCTGTACCGCCCAGATGAGGCTGTTCACGGTGCAGTGTTGTAGATATCCCACAAGGATACGGTGACGGACTTGGTGCCGGGCAGCATCACCACTGCCCTCGTCGCTGGTGTTCAGTTGAGGAGTGATCGCGCTACTTGCCCCCGGGCAGGGTTCCCAGTCCCCCGGTATGCTCACCCCCTGGCTTGCGCTGGAGGGCGCCGAGGATCGGGTGGCCGCGTGGTCCGAGGTTGCCGAACTCGATCTACGGCGCCTGGGCACCACCGCCAGTGCTGAGGAGATCAAGAACACCGCGGTGACCCAGCCGCTGGTGGTGGCCGTCTCGCTGCTCGCCGCCGAGGAGCTGGCCCGCAGGCTTGACCTGCCTGCCGATGCCCCGATCGCCGGACACTCCGTGGGTGAACTGTCGGCGGCCGCGGTGGCCGGGGTACTCACCGCCGACGAGGCCATCGCCCTGTCAGCCGTGCGTGGCCGGGAGATGGCTGCGGCCTGTGAGCTGGAGCCCACCGGCATGTCCGCGATCCTGGGAGGTGACCCCGATGAGGTCACAGCGGTATTGGCCCGGCTGGGGTTGGACCCGGCCAACCGCAACGGCGCAGGTCAGGTGGTTGCCGCAGGCCGTCTTGACGCCCTGGCGGCGCTGGCCGACGACAAGCCCGACCGGACACGGGTGGTGTCACTTTCCGTCGCCGGAGCCTTCCACACGCGGTTCATGGCCCCCGCCGAGAAGGCGCTGACTCAGCATGCCACGCGGCTCACGGCGAAGAATCCGTCCCGCCCGTTGCTGTCCAACGCTGATGGCGAGGTGGTCGGCGACGGCGCCGAGATGCTGCGTCGGCTCGTCGCGCAGGTGACCAGGCCGGTCCGCTGGGACTCCTGCATGGCGGGCCTGGGCGCCCTCGGCGTCACCGCCACCGTGGAACTCCCCCCCTCCGGCAGCCTGTCCGGTCTGGTCAAACGGACATTGAAGGGAACAGTCACGTTGGCTCTCAAGATTCCCGAGGACCTCGACCAGGCCGTGGGTCTGGTCGAGGACCACTCGGGGCAGCAGTCCCGGGACCCGGCATGAGGCCCTGGATGAGGCAGCCGGCTCCGGCGGACGGCGCGCGCATCCTCGGCCTGGGCAGCAGCCAGCCCGAGCAGATCGTGACCAATGCCGACATCGCCGCCCGTGGGGTAGCAACCACCGATGAATGGATACGGGACCGGGTAGGGATCGTGGAGCGGCGTTTCGCCCGCCGTGACGAGTCGGTGGTCGATTTGGCGGTTGACGCAGGCGCGAAGGCCGTGGCGGACGCCGGGCTTGCGCCCGCGGACATCGATGCGGTGCTGGTCGCGACCTGCACCATGCCTAGTTTCATTCCCAACGCGGCCGGGCAGACCGCGGACCGGATAGGCGTGCACGCCTCCCCGGCCTTCGACATCAACGCCGCCTGTGCGGGTTTCTGCTACGGCCTGGGATCCGCTGCCGACATGATCCGCGCTGGCTCCGCGCGGCACGTGCTGGTGGTCGGAGCGGAGAAGCTGTCCGACTGGGTGGATCCTCTGGACCGCTCCACCTGCATCATCTTCGCTGATGGGGCGGGCGCGGCGGTAGTCGGCGCGATCGACGGCGGGCCGCCGGGGATCGGTCCGATCGCGGCAGGCAGCGCCGGTGACCTGGTGGACACCATCGTGGTGGCCGACCGCAATTCCTTCCTCCGCCAGGAGGGCCAGGCGGTGTTTCGCTGGGCGACCACCAGGGTCGCCCCGGTGGCGCTGCGAGCCCTGGAGCTGGCCGGACTCGTTCCAGCCGACGTCGACGTCCTGGTTCCACACCAGGCGAACCTACGCATCGTCGAGGCCATCGCGAAGCGCTTGCGGGCAGCTGGCGCGCGCCCCGACATGGTGGTGGCCGACGACATCGTCCGCTCCGGGAACACCTCGTCGGCGTCGATACCGATCGCCCTGGACCACATGCGAGCCGAAGGCAGGGTCCGCTCCGGCGATGTGGCGCTGCTGATCGGATTCGGCGCCGGACTGTCCTACGCGGGACAGGCGGTGATCCTGCCGTGAACGACATCGTTTGCGAGCACGAATAGTGGGCACCCACGCAGCGAGTACAGGCCGGCTCTGATCGTCGGCAACCGAGAGAAGGGATACACGCCAGTGACGAACGTGCCAATGACGAATGAGGAGATTCTCGTTGAGCTCGCCGAGATCGTGAACGAAGTGGCAGGCGTCGAGACCAGCGAGATCACCCTGGACAAGTCCTTTGTGGACGATCTGGACATCGATTCGCTTTCGATGGTCGAGATCGCGGTGCAGCTGGAGGACAAATTTGGCGTCAAGGTGCCCGACGAGGAGCTGGCCAACCTCAAGACCGTCGGTGACGCGGTGGACTACGTCGCCAAGACGGCATGACCGCTGTCGTCATCACCGGGCTCGGTGCAACGACTCCGCTCGGCGGGGACATAGCGTCCACCTGGGATGCCCTGCGATCCGGCAAGAGCGGGGTGCGGTCCATCACCGAGGACTGGGTGGACCGATTCGACCTGCCGGTGCGGATCGCGGCAAAGCTGGCGGTGGAACCGGCGGACACCCTTGAGCGGGTGCAGGCCCGCCGCTGGGACCGTTGCCAACAGGTCGCGGTGATCGCCGCGCGGGAGGCCTGGCAGCATGCGGGCCCACCCGAGGTGGAGCCGGAGCGACTCGCCGTCGTGATCGGCACCGGCATCGGTGGGGTACTGACCCTGCTCGGGCAGGACGATCTACTCGAGAACCACGGAATGCGCAAGGTCTCGCCCTTGACCATCCCGATGCTCATGCCCAACGGACCTGCCGCGCACGTCGGGCTGGACCTCGGCGCCCGCGGCGGCGTGCACGCCCCGGTCGCCGCCTGCGCCTCGGGGGCGGAGGCGCTGGCGATCGCCTGGCGGATGCTGCGCGCCGGGGAGGTAGACATCGTGGTGGCCGGCGGGGCGGAGGCGTGCATCACCCCGATCACATTGGCCGGCTTCGCGCAGATGCGGGCCATGAGCACCCGCAACGACGAACCAGAACGGGCTTCTCGTCCATTCGACATGGCGCGGGACGGGTTCGTCCTCAGCGAAGGCGCCGGGGTGATGGTGCTCGAGCGGGAGGAGTTCGCCGCTGCACGCGGAGCCTTCTTGCACGGCCGACTCGCGGGCGTGGGCACCAGTTCCGACGCCCACCACATCACCGCACCCGAACCGGAGGGCATCGGGGCGGGGCGGGCGATTACAGCGGCGCTGCGTACCGCAGGAGTGGACAAGGCTGATGTGGGACACGTCAACGCCCACGCCACCGCCACTCAGGTCGGGGACGTCTCGGAAGCGGCCGCCATCCGCAACTCGATCGGCGATCATCCAGTTGTCACCGCTCCCAAGGGGGCATTGGGTCATCTACTCGGCGCCGCCGGGGCGGTGGAGGGGATGGCCTGCGTGCTGGCGATCCGGGACGGCGTCATTCCGCCGACACTGAACCTGGAAAACCTCGATCCCGGTGTGCAGCTTGATGTCGTGACCGAGTCCGCCCGCGAGGTGGAATTACAGGTTGCTGTCAACGACTCGTTCGGATTTGGCGGGCACAACGTCGCGCTCGCCTTCACTTCGGTCTGACCGGCCGTGGTAAGGCAAACCGCTCCCCTACCCGAGGAGATCTCACGATGACCACTCTGGCCGATCGTCCCCGAATCGATGACCAATCCACCGACCCCGAGGTGACCGATCCACGCGACCCGGAGCTTCGCCTCACCGCCTTGTTCGACCTCAACACAATGGCTCCACTCCGGTCGCGCGACACCAGCGGCGTGTTCGCCGCGCGCGGTCGCGTCGATGGCGCCAAGGTGATCGCCTACTGCACCGACGCCACCAAGATGGGCGGTGCAATGGGCTCGGAGGGTTGCCTGCACATTGTCGAGGCCATCGACATCGCGATCCGCGAACGCTGCCCGGTGATCGGGTTGTGGCATTCCGGTGGTGCCCGGTTGGCCGAGGGGGTGGAAGCCCTCGACGCTGTCGGCCAGGTCTTCGCCGCGATGGTCCGGGCGTCCGGTCGCGTGCCGCAGATCTCCGTGGTGCTCGGCGCGGCTGCCGGCGGTGCCGCCTATGGCCCCGCACTCACCGACGTGGTGATCATGGCTCCGGACGGCCGGGTGTTCGTCACCGGCCCCGACGTGGTCCGCAGCGTCACCGGCGAGAAGATCGACATGGAGGCCCTGGGAGGGCCCAGTGCGCACGGCAAGAAGTCCGGCGTCGTGCACATCGTCGCCGAGTCCGAGCCCGACGCTCTACAGCGGGCCCGCTACATCTCCGGGCTGTTCGCCCAGCCGGGGATGTTCGACCTGCAATCGGTGCACGAGGACCTCGATCTCGCCCAGTACCTGCCCGACGAGCCGCAGCGCGCCTACGACGTCCGGCCGCTGGTGCACGCCGTGCTGGACGCCCCCGCTCCCGACGATCCCGATCGGGCCGGCGGGTTCGCCGAGTTGCAGCCCAAATGGGCCCCCAACGTTGTCGTGGGGCTGGGCAGGCTCGCCGGCCGGACCATCGGGGTGATCGCCAACAACCCGCTGCGCCTGGGCGGTTGTCTGGACTCCACGTCGGCGGAGAAGGCATCCCGCTTCGTGCGGATGTGTGACTCGTTCGGGGTGCCCTTGCTGGTCCTGGTCGATGTGCCCGGCTATCTGCCCGGCGTCGGCCAGGAGTGGGAGGGCGTGGTACGCCGCGGCGCCAAGCTGTTGCACGCCTTCGCCGAAGCGATCGTTCCCCGGGTCACGCTGGTTACCCGTAAGGCGTTCGGGGGGGCCTACATCGCGATGAACTCCCGCTCACTGGGCGCCACCCAGGTCTTCGCCTGGCCGGACGCCCAGGTCGCCGTCATGGGCGCCAAGGCCGCCGTGGGCATTCTGCATCGCAAGACGCTGGCGGCGGCCCCTGAGGACGAGCGGGAGGCATTGCACACCAAGCTCGCCGAGCACCACGAGCGCATTGCCGGCGGGGTCGACCGCGCCGTCGCGATCGGAGTGGTGGACGACGTGATCAAACCCGCGCAAACTCGACGCCGCCTCGCCGAGGCACTGGCCGCCGCACCAGCAGGCCGAGGCGCACACGGCAACATCCCGCTCTAACGAGGTTGGTGGCTCTTCAAGGACGGCCATCCGGGGGGTTTGCCGTACTTGAAGAGCCACCGCGTCAGCCCACGCGGTGCAGCCAGGTCACCGGGGCGCCGTCACCGGCGCGGCGAAAGGGTTCCAGCGCGTCATCCCAGGCCGCGCCGAGCAGCTGATCGAGCTGGTGCGCGAAGGCCTCGCGGCCACGGGCCGTGGCCACGAGCGCGCGAAGCTGATCTTCACAGACCATGATGTCACCATTCGCGCTCGTGCGCGCCCGCCAGAGCCCCAACCCGGGCACGTAACAGAACCGCTCCCCGTCGACTCCGGGGCTGGGCTCCTCGGTGACCTCGAAGCGCAGCATCGGCCAAGCCCGCAAGGCACTCGCGACCGCCGCGGCCGTGCCGGTCGGCGCGGCCCAGTCGCATTCGGCACGCAGCTGACCTGGTGCCGCCTGCTGAGCGGTCCACTGCAGATCTACTTTGGCCGCGACAACACCCGCGATCGCCCACTCAACGTGCGGACAGACCGCGGCCGGCGACGAGTGGACATAGATCGTTCCACCGGTGCTCATCTGGTGACCTCCGCTGATCGACGAGGAGCGTCTTCCCCAACGTCCTTGTGATCATCTGGAGACCGCTGCACATTGTGCACTCTAAATCGGGTGTGGCGCCAGTAACCGGCGTGTCGCGCTCCACGAATGGGGCCCGCCTGAGCGCAAACTTAAGGTCAGGGCACGCGGGCTCCCAATGCGACCGCCGCGGCCACCACGTCAACCAACCCGGTCCCCTTGTCCAAGGACGTGGAGTACGGGCCCACGGTCTGGTAAGGCGCCCCATCCGGGTAGCGGAAGGCGGTCGACTTCAGCGCATTCTCGATCTCGGCAGGCGTCGCTGCCGGGCTGAGCTGGAAGAGCTGTGCCACGATGCCCGCGACGAACGGCGCGGCCATTGACGTGCCGCTGATCGAGTTGTACGAGCCGATGTCGGCGGGTCCCGGTCCGTTCTGTGGCTTCAGACCGGTGGCACAGATCGGCAGGTACAGCCGGCAGGCCCCGAGGATGTTCTCGCCTGGCGCGGAGAGATCCGGCCAGGTGGCAGGGTCAGCCTTGATTCCTCGGGAGGAGAACGCGGAAACCGGTCCGGTGCGGGTGCCGGTGTCCTGGTCGTTGTAGGAGGCAACCGAAATGATCCCACCCGTCGGGTCCTGGCCGGGTGGGTTGGTGAGGCTGTTCGTGCCGTCGCCCCCGTCGTTGCCCGCCGCCCACACCGTGACCACTCCCTGCGCCGCGAGCTCGCGCTGTAGCTTGGCGGTCGCCGACTTCGGATCGAACGAGCCACCACCAGCCAGCCCGTAGGAATTGTTGACCACTTTGATCGGCGGGCACCGCACGGCGGATACCCCCACTCCGCACGGCATGGTGTGGTTTTCCAGCACCCAGTTCAGCGCCGAGTCGGGACCCACGATCGTGATAGCCAAGCCGGTGGACAACATGACGATCTTGGCACCGGGCGCGGCGCCGGACACGACGCTGCCGTCGGTGAGAGTGAGGCTGTTCCCAGCGGCCAGGCTGGAGACGTGCGTGCCATGACCTCCGACGGACACGAGATCGGTGTCGAGGGCGGTGGGCGCAGTAATCACGCAGTTGGTCTCCGTGCTGGACTCGTCCAGGCACACGCTCTTCAGGCTGCGCACCACCTTGCCGCCGCCGAACGCGGGATGGGTGGGGTCGATCCCGGTATCGATCACCGCGATGCTGACGCCGGTGCCGTCCAGCGGCATGCCGTTCGCGCCGCGCAGCGTTTCCCGCGCCTCCAGACTTCGGGTGGCCACATTCGCTGTTGTACTGCTGAACACGATCGCCCGGTCGCCCTCGAGATAGGTCACGCCCGGCTGCGTACGGGCGGCTCGCACCTGATCCCGGCTCGCCCGCGCGACGACCACTCCGATCTTGTTGAAGGTGGTGATGCGGGTCATTCCGGTCGCGTCAACCGCCCGCTGCGCGTCGGCAAGTGTCACACCGTGCACCATCACCGGTATCCGCCCGGCCCCACTGGTGAGCAACTCCTGCACCAGCGACGGGGACAGGGAGGCCGCATCAGGGGCCGCGGTAGCGGGCCCGGCGATCAGCGCACCGGCGATGACCAATCCTGAGGCGACCAAAGCGGCCAGCCGAACGCGAGGCGCGGCCATAGAATCCTCCCATTTCCGAACTCTGCTGCGACACGCGCCTTCCTCCAGTGGTGGAGGTCGCCGACAGCTGCAGACCCCAGCAAGAGTGAACACGTAGCGCAGCAGGGCGTCAACGCAGCGCAAGTACCCGTGAGTACCCGAGCCGCAACGATACGGATTTCCCCGCCTGATTCCAGGTACGCCCGTATGGGTGGTCGGCCCCCCGGTACCGTGTGCCGCATGCCCAGTTCCGCCCGCTCGCTCGGGCTTCCCGATCAGATCACCGCCGGCCTGTTCGATCTCGACGGGGTACTCACCAGTACGGCAGAGCAGCATCGTCAAGCGTGGAAAGTGACTTTCGACGCGATGCTGGCTGAGCATGCCGAACATGACAACGCCGCCTTTCGCGAGTTCACACCTCGCGACTACACCGAGTACGTGGACGGGCGGCCCCGAGCGGACGGTGTCCGCCAATTCCTGGCATCACGCAGCATCACGGTGCCCGAGGGTTCTCCGGACGATCCACCGGACAAGGCGACCATCCACGGCATCGGAAACCGTAAGAACGAGCTCCTGCTGCGGATCCTCGAGCAAGGCGGGGCGAAGCCTTATCCCGGTTCGGTGAAGTACTTGGAGGCCGCACACGATGCGGGGTTGGCGATCGGTGTCGTCACCTCATCCGCTAACGGTGCATCCGTGCTCGACGCAGCCGGGCTGAGCCACTTCATACAGGCCAGGGTGGACGGAGTAGTGATCGCCAGGGATCGACTGAGGGGCAAACCGGCGCCGGACTCGTTCCTCGCGGGCGCCGTGGCGCTCGGGGTGGAGCCATCGGAGGCCGCAGTGTTCGAGGACGCACTGGCCGGCGTGCAGGCCGCGCGGGCAGGCAACTTCGGGCACATCGTGGGCGTGGACCGGGCCGGCCAAGCCGAAGCGTTGCGAGAACGCGGCGCCGACGTCGTGGTGACCGATCTGGTCGAACTACTGGGTACCGAATCGCGGGGGAAATCACATGACGACTGAGTACGGCTACGAAATCTCCCCCTGGGAGCTGCGCTGGCGTGGACTGGACCTGGCTGCCCTACAACGCACCGAGTCGACGTTCGCGCTGTCCAACGGTCACATCGGGCTGCGCGGCACCTTCGAGGAGGGCGAGCCGAGGGTGCTGCCCGGCACCTATCTCAACGGCTTCTACGAGCAGCGTCTGCTGCCCCACGCCGAGACCGCCTATGGCTATCCAGAGGCCAGCGAAACCGTGGTCAACGTAACCGACGGTAAGATCATTCGGTTGCTGGTCGCGGACGAGCCGCTGGATATGCGTTACGGCAACGCGCCCGAGCACGAACGGGTACTGGATTTCCGCTCGGGAACGCTGCGCCGACGCACGGTCTGGGTCTCACCGGCAGGGCGTCGGCTGCGGATCACCTCCGAGCGACTGGTCTCCTTCACCCAGCGAGCCGTCGCGGCGGTCCGCTACGAGGTGGAGCCGCTGGACGGGCCGTTGCAGCTGGTGCTGCAGTCCGACCTGTTGGCCAATGAACCCATCGAAGCACGGACCGGCGATCCGCGCCTGGCAGCCGCGCTCGACGCGCCGCTGCTGGCCGACTTCGCGGTGGCGGGCGGGTACCGGGCGGTGCTCGGGCACCACACTCGCGCCTCGGGGCTGCGGATAGCCGCCGGGATGGATCATGAAATTGAGGTCCCCAACGGCCTGCGTACCGACATCCAGGCCGAAGGTGACCTGGCTCGACTCACCGCAGCCGCCGACGTGCCCGCAGGGGGACGGCTGAGGTTGACCAAGCTGATCGCCTACGGATGGTCGAGTCAGCGCTCGACCCCGGCGTTGCGGGCGCAGGTGGACGCCGCGCTGGCCGGAGCGCTCCAGACCGGCTGGGAGGGACTGCTGGCCGAGCAGCGCGCCTATCTCGACGATTTCTGGGACGTCGCTGACGTCGAGATCGACGGGGATGCCGAACTGCAACAGGCACTGCGCTTCGCGCTGTTCCACGTCCTGCAGGCCGGGGCTCGCGGGGAGAGCCGGGCGATCCCGGCCAAGGGCTTGACCGGGCCTGGCTACGATGGGCACGCATTCTGGGACACCGAGACCTTTGTGCTGCCGCTGCTGACCTACACGGTGCCCGAGGCGGCTCGCGACGCATTGCGCTGGCGGCACACCACGCTGGATACGGCTCGAGAACGCGCGCGGATACTGGACCTGCGGGGCGCCGCGTTCCCCTGGCGGTCGATCAGCGGCAAGGAATGCTCTGGCTACTGGCCCGCCGGTACCGCTGCATTCCACATCAACGCGGACATCGCCGACGCCACCGTCCGCTACCTCGCGGCCACCGGCGACGCCGACTTCGAGACCGAGTGCGGAATCGAGTTACTCGTGGAGACCGCCCGCCTCTGGGTCTCGTTGGGCCACCACGACGCGCACGGCGGGTTCAGGATCGACGGCGTCACCGGACCTGATGAGTACAGCGCCATCGCAGACAACAACGTTTTCACCAACCTCATGGCGCAGCGCAACCTCCAGGAGGCTGCGGCGGTCTGCGAACGGCTTCCGAACCAAGCCAGTGCACTCGGCGTCGACATCGATGAAATCACCCGCTGGCGGACCGCAGCCGAGCTCATGATCGTGCCCTACGACAAGGAGCTGGGCGTACATCCACAAGCCGAGGAGTTCACCGAACACGCCATCTGGGACTTCGCGCAGACCCCGCAGGAGCGCTACCCCTTGTTGCTGCATTACCCCTACTTCGATCTGTACCGCAAGCAAGTGGTCAAGCAGTCCGACCTGATGCTGGCGATGCACCTGCGCGGGGATGCGTTCACGGCGGAGCAGAAGGCCCGCAACGCGGCCTACTACGAACGGCTGACGGTCCGTGACTCCTCGCTGTCGGCCTGCACGCAGGCAGTGATCGCGGCCGAGGTCGGAAACCTCGAGCTGGCCTATGACTACCTCGCCGAGACCGCCCTGCTCGACCTGCACGATCTGCACGACAACGTGGGCAGCGGGGTGCACATCGCGTCACTGGCTGGTGCCTGGATCGCCGCCGTAGCCGGGTTCGGTGGCATGCGCGACCACGGGGGGCGCCTGACCTTCGCCCCTCGGCTGCCCCCGGACCTGCCCCGCATCGCGTTCCGGATGTGCTTCGCGTCCAGCCGGATCGCGGTGGAGGTCTGTCAGGACCGGGCCGTCTACCGGCTTCTGTCCGGCAAGCCGCTGCGCACGGCGCACCACGGCCAGGAGATCACGGTGGAACCCGACACGCCGGTCGCTCTTTCCATCCCACCTATACCGCATCGCCCGGCGCTGCAACAACCACCCGGACGTGCGCCAGCCCGCCGGTCGGTCAATCGAGGTGCTCAGGATCCGGACGCCCGGTGAGGACTCCCGCTGCTCTCGTCAGCGAACCTCAGGTTCAGCGAGTGGCACGGCGGCGCGCAGCAGCGCTTCGATCTGGTCGGGAGTGCTCGGAGGAGCGAACAAGAACCCCTGCCCGGCGTCACACCCCAGCGCTCGTAACCTCTCCAGCTGGGCGAAGGTCTCCACCCCCTCGGCAGTCACGGTCAGCTCCAAGGCATGCGCCAGGTCCACCAGGGTCGCCACCATCCGTTCTTCCACCGGGTCGGGGTCGTAGCCGCGCAGACCCACGGCGAACGAGCCGGCCAACTTGAGGCCATGCAGCGGCAGTCGACGCAGATAGGGAAGGTTGGAGTAGCCGGTGCCGAAGTCATCGATCGCGATTCGCACGCCCATGTCGTAAAGCTTGGCCAGCGCTTCCACCGGCCCCGCCTCGTCGCCCATCAGGGCCTGTTCGGTCAGCTCGAGCTGAAGGTAGGACGAGGCCAATCCGGCGTTGCTCAGAATCGTCACGACGTCGTCCACCAAGCCGGGCTCGCGCAGCTGCCGGGGCGCGAGGTTGACGCTGACAAAGGGCGCGGCATCGCCGAAGGTGTCCCGCCACCGGCTGGTCTGCTCACACGCCTGGCTCAACACCCAGCGCCCGAGCTGCACGATCGAACCGGTCTCCTCGGCCAGCCCGATGAATCTTTCGGGTCCGAGCAGGCCATATGTCGGGTGCCGCCAGCGCACCAACGCCTCCACCCCACACAGAGCGCAGTCGCCCAACGAGACCAACGGCTGGTAATCCACGAAGAACTCACCCCGCTCCACCGCGGCAGGCATGGTCGCCGACAGCGTGAAGCGGGCCACCTCCTTGTCGTTGCGATTGCGGTTGAACATCGCATAGCGGCCCTTGCCATCGGCCTTCGCCCAGTACAGCGTGATGTCGGCGGCCGAGACGAGGTCTGCCTGGGTGGTCTCGGCCATCGGCCGCTCCACGATTCCGACGCTAGCTGTGATGGTCAGTTCGTGGTCGCCGATTCTGATCGGCGCGGCCAGCGTTGTCAGCACCTTATCGGCCAGCGCGACAACCTCCTGCTCGCTGGAGTCCTCAACGATGATCACAAACTCGTCACCGCCCATCCGGGCCACAAGCTGACCCGGCCCGCAGCAGCCGGCCAGGCGGGCCGCGACGGCGATCAGCAGCTGATCGCCGGTATCGTGGCCCAGGCTGTCGTTGACCACCTTGAACCCGTCCAGGTCCAGGTAGCACAAACCGATCCGCCGGGCAGGCCCGGCGAAGATCTCCGCCAGCCGGTCGGAAACCAATGCCCGGTTGGGCAGTCCGGTCAACGGATCGTGATACGCCTGATGCTCTAACCGGGCTTGCAACCTGTGCCGCTCCGACACGTCCTCCAGTACTGCCACCTGATGCGTGGGTGTACCGTTCTCGTCCCGCACCAGCGACACCGTCAGGTTCGACCAGATCTCGTCGCCGTCGGAGCGGTAGAACCGTTTCTCCATCCGGAAGTGCTCACGTTCGCCGCGCACCAGCTGTTGGTAGACCTGCCACACGCTGGCCGCATCGTCTGGGTGAACCATCGCGCTGACGTTGAGCGTCGTGAACTCCTCGCGGGTGTAGCCGAACATCTGCAGCAGTGCCGGGTTCGCTTCCACGATGTTGCCTTCGAGGTCCCCGATCCCGATCCCGACCGCTGCCTGGGTGAACATGGCTCGAAGCCGGGCCTCGCTGGCCGCCAGCGCCTGCTCTGCCTCCATCCGTGCCATGAGCCCGGCGCGATGGATCGCCTCCTGCTCCTCCAGCGTGCGCTCTCGGAGCGCGCCAGCGTAACCGGCGGCGATGTTGCCGGAGAGTCGGGCGATTCGAGCGGCCAGGTCGGGACAGTAGGCGGTCATGTCTTCGAGTAAGCCGGGCAACCGCTCGGTGATCAGCGCCAGGGTCTCGCCGAGGGTCTCGGTGCCGGTGAAGTGTGCCGCCACCAGCTCGGCACCAACCCGGTGGGCGATCGAGGGGTCGAATTCGGCCGCGAGCGCGGCGTCGACCAGCCGGTGGGTGAGCCCAAGCAAGTGCCCGGCGAGCTCGTCGCGTCCCATCGACACGTAGCTGGTGCCGGCAACCGCGTTGGCCCATAGGCGGGCGAACGTGTCCCGACGAGCGTCGGTCATCCTCGTCGGCCTACTGCGGCGTAGCCGGTGAACCGCTCGGGGCGATCATCGACATCGTCCGGAGACTCCGGACGCCACAGCGGAAGCAACACGACACCCGGTGCCACCGGGTCGAACTCGGCCACTAATGCCTCGATCTGGGACCGCGATCGCATGGTCATCGGGGTTGAGGTGCGCTGATAGAGTGCGGTGTGCGAGCCAGCCTGGTCCGGCCGACCTTCGTGGCTGGCGTGCGAAACGGCGAGGTAGCTGCCGGGTGCCATCACCTCGTGGTAGTTGGTGATGATCTTCACGGGATCCGCCTCATCCGGAACGAAGTGCAACAACGCCACCATGAGCACCCCGATCGGCTGCGTCATGTCCAGCAGCCGCATGGTCCGTGGATCGTGCAGGATCGCTGCGACGTCGCGCAGATCCGCCTGAACGACGTCCGCTCGGGAATTTCCGGCCAGAATGGCCCGGCTGTGTGCAACGGCCACCGGGTCGACGTCCACGTAGACCACTCGGGCCTGCGGCAAGGCGGCCTGGGCGACCTCGTGCACATTCCCGACCGTGGGGATGCCCGAGCCGATGTCCAAAAACTGGGTGATGCCCCGCTCGACCAGGTAGCGTACGGCTCGACGCAGAAACGCCCGGTTCGCCTGCATGAGTTCGGGCAGTTCCGGCCACAGCTCGAGTGCGCGACGGGCCATCTGCCGGTCCACCGCGAAGTTGTGCGAGCCACCGAGATAGTAGTCATACACCCGGGCTGCGCTGGGCTTCTCAAGATCTACCTCGTGCGGTGCCCAGCTCGGCCGTTCCATCGCTCGTCCCCTCGCCTGGCAGGTGTCGACACTGCCGCGAGGTTGTCCGTTCAGGGCCGGACAGCTAAGCGACAGCCGCCTGAGCATGCCCCCGCGCTCTCAGTCATGAATGTTCCGTGAGCTCCAGTAACCAGAGCCTAACGGATTGTGCAAGAGGGTCTGCGGCGCGCCGAGGGGCCTTGCCGACACGGACCCCGCCGGGGAACGGCAATACTGGTGAGGTGGCTAGCGAGGGAGTTGTCGCGCGAGAGCGTCGGTTGCCGGTGAGCGACCAGAGGACGGCCGGGTCGAGGCAGCGGCGGGCGGCTGTCCTGGGGTCTCCGATTCGGCATTCACTGTCACCGGTGCTGCACGAGGCTGCCTACGCGGAGCTCGGCCTGACCACCTGGCGATACGAGGCGTTCGAATGTGGCGCGGAAGCCTTGCCCGCCTTCGTTGCCGGACTCGGCCCGGAGTGGGTCGGCCTGTCACTGACCATGCCACTCAAACGTGTGGCGTTGACGGTTGCCGACGAGGTGTCTCCGTTGGCCCGTGCTGTGGGAGCGGCCAACACCCTGGTGCTCGGCGAGCGCCGGCGAGCCGAGAACACCGACGTGGCGGGTATTCTCGCCGCACTTCGTGAAGCGGGTCTCGAGCGGGTCGGCAGCGCCGTGGTTCTGGGAGCCGGCGGCACCGCCCAAGCCGCACTCGCCGCGTTGCGCGAGCTCGGGGAGAGCTCACCGGCCGTTGTCGTGCGGGATCCGGCCCGGACCACCGATCTGTTCGCGTCGGCCGATCGACTCGCCGTGACACCAACGATCTCCGGTGGTTTTCCCGATGTCGAGCTGCCCGACGCCGACGTCGTCATCTCGACGTTGCCCTCCGGCGTCGCCGATACGTTGCGAGCACAGCGATGGTCCTCGGGCACCGTCGTGCTCGACGTCGTCTATGCGCCGTGGCCCACACCGCTCGCCGCGACGGCGTTGGGCGCAGGCTGCCGGGTCGTCAGCGGTCTGTCGGTACTTCTGCATCAGGCCGCTGCTCAGGTCGAACTGATGACCGGGCGCCGTGCCCCAGTGGATCGGATGCGCCAGGCGCTGGAGGTGTCCCATCGACGTTGACATCCTCATCGGAGCTATCCCGCACGACCCCGGGCTCGATTCCTTTCCAGTGACCGGAATGGACCACATACGGTTCACTGTCGGTAACGCCCGGCAGGCCGGGCGTCTTCCTGCCCGGTTTCGTCGCCCGCGCGCCGCGCTGATGTCCAAGGTGGTGACCGGCCGACGGTCTTCTTCGAGCTCATCGAGCGACATGGTTCGCCGGGGTTCGGTAAGGGAAACTTCAAGGCCCTCTACGAAGCCATCGAGTGGGAGCAGGCGCGTCGCGGCAATCTGTGACTGAACAGCTACTTCAGCTACTTTGCCGCCCGTGACAAGGAGGTGATACTCACATCCTTTACCGTTCCAGCAAGATTTCCCGTCATCCTGACTCAGCCATTTTCGGCGGGCGTTCGGCGAGCCGACCGTCTGCCGAGCCACCTCGTTGACCTGGTCGGAGACGATCTGCCCCATCCGTCTCACCAGCACTAAGTGCCGGTGAGTGCGCGTTTGCACCTTCCCGGTCGCCCGGTTGAGACGGTACTCGGTCTCCCCTTGACGATGACGCCCGATTCTGCTGACGGTTCAGCAGAGCATGCAGCACGACTATCCGGCCATTGAAGTACGACTCGAACTCCACTTGACTGACCCGGTGTCGCCCGGATACTCACCAGTAGGCACAGCAAACCAGAAGGATCGTCTAAACTGGAGTGCGGGCCACCTGATGGGGAAAGGTGATCGTCATGTCGATTCTGATCTTCTTGATCGGAGCGTTATCGGGTTTAGTACTCGGAGCGGCACTATGCGTTCGTTATCTCCGTCAGGAACTCGCCGCCCGGATCGGACCCACACTGGATCTCCTGCTGCTGAAACTCGACAATGTGCACTCATCCGTGAACATCGCACTGGCGAACTGGCATGCTGAACTCCACAACCGCCCGCAACCTCCTGGGGGACACGACCCGCCGATGGCGACGAGGAAGCTGTACTAGAGCAGCGGCTCGGATAGGGCCCCGGGGTTCAGACGGTGCCCATCGCGACTACGCCTCGCCGCAGCGCGCGCACCGCGGCGGCCGCAGTCGTGCCGAGACTGGAATCCTCCCCGGCGACACAACGCACCTGATCGAGCAGGTCGAGCACCTGACGACACCAGCGAACGAAGTCCCCCGCAGAGAACTCGGCACCGTTGTTCGTCGCCGATGCCAGCACTGCGGATAGCGAATCCCCGCAGGCCCACCGGTACACCGGCCAGGCGAAGCCCAGGTCAGGCTCCCTGGTGCGCTCCAGCCGATGGCGACGCTCGTCGGCCTCCAGCTCCGTCCACAACCGGACAGTGGCCGCGAGTGCGTCGCTTACCGCCCCGGCGGGGACGCGGGGGGTGATACTGCCGTCCCGGCGGGCCTCGTAGACGAGGGCCGAGACCACAGCGGCCAGCTCGGAGGGTTCCAGGCCCTCCCAGACGTCGTGTCGTAGGCACTCCGCGCTGAGCAGGTCGGTTTCCGACCACAGCCGAGCCAGTCGGCGGCCGTGCTCGGTGAGCCGTTCGGATTGCAGGTAACCCCGCTCGGTGAGCAGCGCCCGGAGCCGATCGAACGTGCGAGCCAGGGAGTGCTTCGTGGTGGCGAGCTGCTGGCGGAGCGTCTCGGTCTCCCGATCCAGATGATCGTGCCGCTGTGCCCACTGAGCGTGCGCCTCACGGTCGTCGCAGCCATGGCAGGGATGCGAACGCAACGCTCGGCGCAGTGCGCCCAACTCGGCATCGTCGGCGGCGTCACTGCGCCGCCTGGAGCGGGGCGGCAGCTCGATGCCGGTTTCGCGCAGCGCGCAAGCGAGATCGCGGCGCACCCGGGGCACTCGATGTTCGACCCGTTTGGGCAGCCGCATCCGGCCGAGCACCTGGACCGAATCCGTGAAGTCGGTGACCGAAAGGCGGCCTGCCCAGCGGTCCTCGGTCAGCACCAGCGGGCGAGGCTCCGCACCAACCCCGTCAGCGGGCTCGAGGACGACAGCCAGGCCGCGACGACGCCCACGGGGAACCGCGATGACCTCGCCGCGCTGAAGGCGTTCCAGCGACAAGGCCGCCTCAGCTCGGCGGGTGGAAGCACCCTGGCGGGCCAATGCCCGTTCCCGCTCGGAGATCCGCCTGCGCAACCGGGCGTACTCGGTGAAGTCACCCACATGGCAGGTCATCGCCTCGGCGTAGCCGGCCAGCCCCTCGGCGTTGCGCTCGATGCGCCTGGCCAAGCCGACTACTGAACGGTCCGCTTGAAACTGCGCGAAGGACCGCTCGAGCAGCGCCCGCCCCGCCGCTACTCCGATTCGACCGACCAGATTGACGGCCATGTTGTAGCCCGGCCGAAACGAGCTGCGCAGCGGGTAGGTACGGGTGGAGGCCAGTCCGGCTACCTGAGCGGGATCCATACCGGGCTGCCAGGCCACCACCGCATGACCCTCGACATCGATGCCGCGTCGCCCGGCCCGGCCGGTGAGTTGGGTGTACTCCCCGGGCGTGAGGTCGACGTGGGCCTCACCGTTGAACTTGACCAGCCGCTCCAGCACCACCGTGCGGGCAGGCATGTTGATTCCCAGGGCGAGAGTCTCAGTGGCGAACACCGCCTTGACTAATCCACGGACGAACAGCTCCTCCACGGTCTCCTTGAAGGCGGGCAGCATCCCGGCATGATGCGCGGCGAAGCCCCGCTCCAGACCGTCGCGCCACTCCCAGAAACCGAGCACGGCGAGGTCGCCCTCGGGGAGCTCAACGGCGCGGGTGTCCACCACCCGGCGGATCTCCTCCGCCTCCTGGGAGGTGGTCAGCTGTAGCCCGCTGCGGACGCATTGAGTGATCGCCGCATCGCATCCGGCCCGGCTGAAGATGAACGTGATCGCGGGCAACAACGCCTCGCGATCCAGCCGCTCCACCACGTCCACCCTAGGCGGGGGCCGAAACCGTGGTTCGACACTTCCCCGGTGTCCGCGCCGAGGCCGATTCCACCCGCTGCGGCGCTCCGTTTCCCGCACGTACCGGACCAGTTCCGGGTCGACAGTGAGCGCATCATCCTTGCTCTCCTTGGCGAACAGGTTGAACATCCGCCTGCCCACCATCATGTGCTGCCACAACGGCACCGGGCGGTGCTCGTCGACCACCACCGCGGTGTCACCGCGGACCTCGACCAGCCACTCACCGAACTCCTCGGCATTGCTCACCGTGGCGGACAGTCCAACCAGCCGCACGCTTCGCGGGAGGTTGAGGATCACTTCCTCCCATACCGCGCCCCGGAACCGATCGGCAAGGTAGTGCACCTCGTCCATCACCACATAGGCCAGTCCCTCGAGGGTGGCGGATTCGGCGTAGAGCATGTTGCGCAGTACTTCGGTGGTCATCACAACCACCGGGGCTTCCCCGTTGATCGAGGTGTCCCCGGTGAGCAGGCCAACCTCACCCGCGCCGTACCGCGCCACCAGATCCGCGTATTTCTGGTTGGACAGCGCCTTGATCGGCGTGGTGTAGAAGCACTTACCACCCCGGGCCAGCGCCAGGTGTACGGCGAACTCGCCGACCACCGTCTTGCCGGCCCCCGTGGGCGCGCATACCAGCACACCGTGCCCCTCCTCCAGGGCCTGACACGCCTCGAACTGGAACGGGTCGAGCTGGAAGCTTAGGCTCCCAGCGAATTCATCGAGACGCGGCAACGCGGTCCGGCGACGGGAGGCGGCGTACGCCTCGGCAGGAGAGGTGCTTGCCACGGTCCCAGATTGGCACACCCTCACGCCACCACGGTCAGCGCACCGGGTTCGCAGTGCACGGTTACCGGCAGCGTGCCCTGCGGCTCGCCATCGGCGTAAACGGGCCAACCGAGGTCGCCCTCGATGCGCACGGTGCGAGCCCGCAGCAGCGTGACTTCCGGCTCGCCGATGTGCCTGCCGGCACGCAAGCTCGGGAAGACCCGCAGCAACCGACGTCTGCTCACGGCGGCGATGATGATCACGTCAAGGAGTCCGTCGTCCAGCTCGGCGTCGGGACAGATCCGCAGCCCCCCGCCGTACAGGGCACCGTTGCCGACCGCGACGAGGGTCGCCTGCAACGTCACCTCGGTGTCCCCCGCGGTTACCTGCACCTGCCTCGGTGTCAGCGCGGCCAGCTCGGCGAGCACCGCCAGGTCGTAACGCCGTGGGCCTGCGGGCCAACGCATGGCATTGGCCCGCGCGTTCACCGCAGCGTCGAAGCCGGTGCACAGTACGGTGGTGAAGCACGATCCACCAGCGACCCGGCCCATGTCGATCCGTCGTCGCTGCCCCCTGCGCAGTGCGTCGGTGACGTGCCGGGCGGCCTCCACCGGATCGGCGGGGATGCCCAGGGCGGCGGCGAGGTCGTTGCCGGTACCGCTGGGCAGCACCGCCAGCGCTGTGCCGGTGCCCCCAAGAGCTTGCGCGGCCAGATGCACCGTGCCGTCCCCGCCCAACACGGCCAGTACCTCGTCACCACGCTGAGCGACCAGCCCGGCCAGCCGGCTGGTGCCCGCAGCGTCGTCGGTCACCGTAGTTTCCAACTCGGGCACCGCCGCGCGCAGGATCTCGGCGACGGTGCCTGCCACCCGGGCGGCTGCACCGCGACCGGAATGGGGGTTGACAATCAGCGTGGCGCGCACGGCGCAGGAGCATATGCCTATGTGGCATCGTCGTAGCGGGGCTGTCCCTCTGGAGCCGACACAGCTTCAGATGACGGCGACACGGGCTCTACCCGGTGGTCCAGCGGGGAGGGCTCATCGGGATCCAGATCGTCCCAGCCCTGCTCGGCTCGTTTGCGGGCTGCGTGCCGATCATGCCGCCAGGCGATCAGCACCGATGCCTCGAACAGCACTACCAGGGCCAGGGCCAGGGCCAGCATCGAGAAGGGATCGGAACCGGGAGTGGCGATCGCGGCGAGGACGAACAGCCCGAACAGAATGCCGCGCTGCCAGGAGCGCAGTTTCGCGTACGGCAGGATTCCCACCCGGTTGAGCATCACGACGAGCAGCGGCAGCTCGAAGCACACTCCGAACGCCAGTAGCAGCGTGAGCATGAAACCGATGTAGGAACTGCCGGTCAGCGCGGTGACGAACGCGCCGTCGCCGAGCTTGACCAGGAAGACCAGCCCGGCGGGCACCACGTAGTACGCGAGCACGGCACCAGCGGCGAACAGCACACTGCCCGCGCCCACGAAGGTCAATCCGAACTTGCGCTCGTTGGCGTGCAGACCGGGAGTGATGAACGCCCAGATCTGGTAGAGCCAAATGGGGGCGGTGAGCACAGCGCCCGCAGCCAACCCCACCTGCATCCGGATGGTGAACGCCTCGAACGGGCTGGTCTGGAGCAGTTGGCACCGCCCTGGGGTGGGCGTCAGCCTCAGTGTCTCAGGCAGGGCACAGTACGGCCGGGTCAGCAGATCCTGAAGGCTCGGCAACCCGAGGGGCGCTACCCCCCACCACATAAAACCCAGGATGCCGCCCAGCCCAATCGTCAACACGACGACGAACAATCGGTTCCGCAGCTCGTACAGGTGCTCCTTGAGCGTCATGGAGCCGTCGGGATTGAGCCTCCGCCGGTGCCCCGGGCGCCGCAGCGGAAAGCGCATCCCGCTCACCCGTTCCTTGTTCTTCAGCGACTGGCATCCCTGCGCTGAGGCTCGTCAGCCGACGTCCGGACGTGCGGACTCGATGACGGCAACGCCTGAGGGGCCGGCTGAGGAGGCTGGAACCCCTGTTGCGGAGGCACCTGTTGCGGAGACACCTGCTGTGGTGGCGCCTGTCGCGGGCCGCCCTGCGCGGTCTCCTCGTCATCATCAGAGCGCAGACCCTTGGTCTCCGCCTTGAAGATGCGCATCGACTGCCCGAGCGACCGGGCGGCCGTCGGGAGCCTGGTCGCGCCGAACAGCAGAACCAGCACACCGAGGATCAACAATATCTCCCAGCCACCAACTGTGGGCATGGTGAGACTCCTTCCGGGTAGTCGGGACCAATGCTACGCGGCCGTGGAGCCGTGGGAACCGCCCACGCTACGGAAGTGACGCCGCTGGTGCAGCGCCACCTTCACGCCCGCCACCCGCGCGCTGAGCAAGCCGATGCGATCGGCGAGGTAGGCACGGCAGGCACGGGCGGTCCCGACCATTCGCCGCGCCGGGCGACCAAGACGTAGCAGCAGAATCAGCAATACGCCGGCGGCAAGTACCACGGCGAGCAGGCTGATGAGGTACGGCATACCCGTCACGTTAGCCCGTCGTAATGAACGGGAGGTGATCGGATCGTCGCACCGCCGCGCGGGCCCGCTCAAGCACCGCCGCAGCCAGCTCGGCCGGCTCCTGAACGACCACCCCGGCCCCCAGGCCCAGTATCAGGCGCACCATCCACCCGGTGTCGGCATAACGCATCCGCACGGTCGCGGTTCCCCCTTCGATCTCGGTCAGCTGCTCCACCGGGTAGTACTCGCCGACCCAGCGGGCTTCCGGTGCGAGCGTGAGCACTGCGACCTGCTGCTCGGGATCCGGGCGGAACAGCCCAGCCGACACATCTGTCGGGCGAGCGTGCGAGGGGAGCACGGCAGGCTCGTCCAGGGTCGTGACATGCTCGATCCGGTCCAGTCGGAACAGCCGAACCCCCTCGGCGCCACGGCACCAGGCTTCCAGGTAGCTGCGGCCTTCCATCAGCAGCAGCCGCATCGGATCAACAGTGCGCTCGCCCACGGTGTCCCGGGACGCGGTGTAATAGCGGATCCGCAGGGCACAGTGGTGCTCGAGCCCTTCGCGCACCTCGGCCAGCGCGGCCTCCTGCCGGGTGGCCAGCTCGACCACCACGCCGTCGGCCTGGCCGGCTGCCGCTTCGATCTTGGCCAACGCACGGCGCACCGCACCGCCGTCATCCACCCCAGGCGTGTCGGCAAGCGCCCGCAGGGCCACCACGAGCGCGGTCGCTTCCGCGCCGGAGAGCCGCAGCGGACGGCGCATCCCGGCGTCGAAAGCCACCGTGACGGTGTCGCCCTCGAAGGACAGGTCGATCAGATCCCCGGGCCCATAGCCGGGCAACCCGCACATCCACAGCAACTCCAGATCGCGGCGCAACTGCCGGGGGGTGACCTCGAAGTCAGCCGCCACCTCATCGATCGGTACGCCGGGCCGGGCCAGAAGGTAGGGAACCAGGGCCAGTAGCCGGGGAAGCCGCTCCGCGATTCTGGCCATCAGCCTGCCCTTTCCGCCGCTGCGAGCAGCCGTGCCCGGACCGCGTCGGCCAACGTGGCCGGTTCGATGACCAGGGCATCAGGACCGTGCCCGGCGATCCACCTAGCGGCGACGTCCAAGCTCGGCAGTTCCATCTGGACGAGATCACCGTCGACCCCGTCGACGGTCAGCCCGCCCAGCACGGTTGCGCGCCTGCGCAGGCCGTGGGCACGACCTTCGGCGAGCCACAGCCGGGCAGTGTGGGCTACCGAGGGCGGTTCCGCGAACCTGGCCACGATCTTCAACAGGTCCACTCCCTCGGGCCGCAACACCGCATCGGATCCACTGACCGGGCGCACCGGACCGACGATCCGGGAGACCCGGAAGCAACGCGTTGCCTGCCGGTCCCGATCGTGGCCCACCACATACCACCGGCCTGCCCAGGACACCACCCCCCAGGGATCCAGGGTGCGCACCACAGGGTCGGCTGCGGGGTGCTTGCGATGTGGAAACGTGACCGCCTGGCCGGCCTGAACCGCCGAGATCAGCGGAGCTAGCGCCGGTTCGACGGCCCGCACCCGTGGCTCGATCGTCACTGGGTTCTCGGTGTCCACCTCGACTCCAGCGGCGCGCAGCTTGAGCAGGGCGCCCTGGGCGGCACCGGCCAGCTGGGGGGAGTCCCACAACCGCGCGGCCAGCGCGACAGCGGCGGCCTCATCGGGCTCGAGATCGATGGCGGGCAGCTCGTAGTCTCGGCGCGCGATGCGGTAGCCCTCGCCCCCCTCGAAGCTTGCGGTATGTCCGGTCTCCAACGGCACGCCGAGCTCCCGCAACTCGGCCTTGTCTCGCTCGAACATTCGGAAGAATGCCTCATCGGAGGGGGTGTCGACATAACCGGGCACGATCCGGCGGATGCTCATCGCAGGCAGATACTGACGGCTGGACAGCAGGCAGAGCACCAGATTGACCAGGCGCTCGGCACGGGCAGATGACACGGGTGCAGCCTACGACTACTCATAGCGACATGAGGCGAGGTGTCACCTACGAATTCTAGAGCGATGCGATGAGCCGCTCCACGCGCTCATCGACGGAGCGGAACGGGTCCTTGCACAACACGGTCCGCTGCGCCTGATCGTTGAGTTTCAGGTGCACCCAGTCGACGGTGAAATCGCGGCCGGCCGCCTGAGCCGCAGCGATGAAGTCTCCGCGCAGCTTGGCCCGGGTCGTGGCAGGTGGACTGTCCTTCGCCGCCTCGATTTCGCCGTCATCGGTCACCCGGTCGACCAAAGCCTTACGTTGCAGAAGGTCGAACAGTCCCCGGCCGCGGCGGATGTCGTGATAGGCCAAGTCGAGCTGGGCGATTCGCGGACTGGACAGATCCATCCGGTGCTTGGCCCGGTAGCGCTCGATCAGACGGTGCTTGATCGCCCAATCGATCTCTCGATCAATCATGCTGAGGTCGTGACGCTCGACGGCATCCAGAGTGCGGCCCCACAGCTCCATCACCCGGTCGGTGATCGGGTCGGAGCCTCGACGGGCCACGTGCTCCACCGCCCGAGTGAAGTACTCCCGCTGGATGTCCAGCGCGGACGCCTCTCGACCGCCGGCGAGACGTACCCCGCGCTGACCGGTGAGATCGTGGCTGATCTCGCGGATCGCGCGGATGGGGTTGTCCAGGGTGAAGTCGCGGAACGCGACACCTTCCTCCACCATCTCCAGCACCAGGTTCGCGGTACCTACCTTGAGCAGGGTGGTGACCTCGGACATATTCGAGTCGCCCACGATGACGTGCAGCCGCCGGTAGCGCTCGGCGTCGGCGTGTGGCTCGTCCCGGGTGTTGATGATCGGGCGCGACCGGGTGGTCGCCGAGGAGACACCCTCCCAGATGTGCTCGGCACGCTGAGACAAGCAGTAGACCGCGCCGCGCGGGGTCTGCAGCACCTTACCCGCACCACAGACGAGTTGGCGAGTGACCAGAAAGGGCAACAGCACGTCGGCGATCCGGGAGAACTCCCCGGCACGAGCCACCAGGTAGTTCTCGTGACAGCCGTAGGAGTTGCCCGCGGAGTCGGTGTTGTTCTTGAACAGGAAGATGTCCCCGCCGATACCTTCGTCAGCCAGTCGCCGCTCGGCGTCGACCAGCAGATCCTCAAGGATCCGCTCCCCGGCTTTGTCGTGGGTCACCAGCTGGGCGAGGTTGTCACACTCCGCGGTGGCGTACTCGGGGTGGGAGCCCACGTCGAGGTACAGCCGGGACCCGTTGCGCAGGAAGACGTTCGACGAGCGACCCCAGGAAACCACCCGGCGGAACAGATACCTGGCAACCTCGTCCGGTGACAGCCGCCGCTGACCATGAAAGGTACAGGTGACCCCGAACTCGGTCTCGATGCCAAAAATCCGCCGTTGCATACCTCTACCCTAGGGCTGCTGAGACCATCTTGCAGGTCATCCGCCCTGGCCAAATAGCCGGCGCCCAGTGCGCCTCGGCGAACCCGGCTACTCGCCACCGGGGTTCGGCTGATCCTCGCCTGGAGCATCAGCGCTGGATGTGGCAACACTGGGCAGTAATGTGGTGAGCGCGGCCCCCGTGATGCGACGGAAGGCGCGGTGCGGCCGAGCCCGGTCCAGCACCGCGACTTCGAGCTGGCCGATTCCCAAAGTGCGCTTACCCGCTCCATTCGCCGCGGAGGAGGCCGAGCTCAGCGCCGCTACCGCGGCGGCGACGGCTTCGGCGGTGTCCATGTCCTGCCGGAAGGACTCCTTGAGCGCGGTCGAGATGGTCTCGGCCTGACCGCCCATCACCACGAAATCGGGCTCATCAACGATCGAGCCGTCATAGGTCAGGTGGTAGAGCTGGTCGGAGTCCGGGCCTGCGCCGACCTCCGCGACACACAGCTCCACCTCGAAAGGCTTCTGCTGCTCGGAGAAGATCGTCCCGAGGGTCTGCGCGTACGCATTGGCCAGGCCGCGCCCGGTCACATCCCGTCGGTCGTAGGAGTAGCCGCGGACATCGGCGAGGCGAATGCCGGCTTGGCGGAGATTCTCGTACTCGTTGTAGCGGCCGACCGCCGCAAAGCCGATCCGGTCGTAGATCTCAGAGATCTTGTGCAGCGCGGTGGACAGATTCTCAGCGACGAACAGCACGCCCCGGGAGTAGCTGACCACCACGACGCCACGGCCCCGCGCGATGCCCTTGCGGGCGAGCTCGGAGCGGTCGCGCATGATCTGCTCGACCGAGGCGTAGAACGGCATCGTCACAGCGGGAACTCCTGAGAGACGACGGGTTCCGCCAGGAACCCGGATATGTTCGGGTTGGTCATGGTTCGGCTGTGGCCCAGTTGTGTTCCAGCGCGTCACCAGGGTCAGCCTCCGGGCTTCTGCTTGCGGCCCTCCAGCACGGCTTCGGCAACCTGGCCTGCCAGCTCATCGGACAGCCGGACGGCCCCGTCAGTCGCCGTCACGGTGACCACCACCGGGTAAATCCTGCGCACCGAGTCCGGTCCTGCGGTTCCGGTGTCATCGTCGGCGGCGTCGTAGAGGGCCTCCACAGCAACCCGGACGGCAGCGTCGACGTCCATCTGAGGATTGTGCAGCTTCTTCAACGCCGAGCGGGCGAACAGCGCACCCGAGCCGACCGAAGTGTAGCCCTGGGACTCCTCGTACCGCCCGCCCGCCACGTCGTAGGAAACGATTCGGCCCGTCCGGTCCGGATCGGTGGCGTGCACGTCGTACCCGACGAACAGGGGCAACGCCGCAAGGCCCCGCATGGCGGATTCGAGATTGCCCCGAACCATCCCGGCCAGCTTGTTCGCCTTACCGTCCAGGGTCAGCGACACCCCTTCGATCTTCTCGTAGTGCTGCAGCTCGACCGCGAACAGCCGAACCATCTCCACAGCGATCCCCGCCGCTCCGGCGATACCCACTGCGGAATATTCGTCAACGACGAATACCTTTTCCATGTCGCGCTGGGCGATCAGATTACCGCTGGTGGCCCGGCGGTCCCCGGCGATGAGCACCCCGCCGCGGAAGACGGCCGCCACGATGGTGGTGCCATGCGGACTGATCATCGGGATGGCCACCCCAGGCTCGCCGGTCACCTGACGGGCCGGTAACAGGTCAGGAGCCGCCGCAGCAAGAAAGTCGCTGAACGACGAACTACCGACTGTGAAGTATGACGCAGGTAGAGCTGCGCCCGGGTAGCGTCCGACCGAGGACTGGTCCATCGGTTGTGATCGTCTCCTAGTCTCCCGCGTGCACAGCTCCTGTTGTCCCGAGCAGGATGCCCGTGTCATCCAGGCGGCTGGTCACTGGC
>JBOHHE010000109.1:0-5274 GCA_050700355.1 Pseudonocardiaceae bacterium | reverse complement strand
TCCAGCAGGGGCAGTGAACCGGTCAGGGCTCCGGCACTGGCGCCCAGACCGGCGCGGAGGAAGTGTTGACGGTCCACGCCTCTCACCATAGTGCGACCGCGCCGGGGTCGCCGTAAACCCAGCTCGGCGTCGGTGTTGGCCTTGAGTACCGCGCGCAGCGCCGCTCGCCGGTTCGGGTCCTGGGGCCAGCGGATCCGGCCTTGCTCAAGTTTGCCGATGTAGTTGCCGTCCAACTCCGCGCGCCGGCTGCCGGTGCGTTCGAACAGCCAGGTGTTGACCAGATCGGCCAGCTCCTCGCGCGAGAGGTGATCCCCGCTGGCATGCGGTGACTCGATGCGCTCTCGCGCCCCCGCAGCAGATCATTCGGCTCGCCCACAACCCCATCCCCTCAGCCTCGGCATGATCGACCCAGATCATCGGCCCGATGATCGGCGCAGCCTGGCACGAACCCACACCCGGCGGCCACCCACTCGGCCGAACCGCCCGCAATCCTCCCGCTGTCCTCCCCTTGACCCCATCACTGAAGGCTGTTCCGGACCGTCGCTGCCGTAGGAAACCTGCCTGACGGCGAGCGGCGTGGGGCCGGCGCGACGGCCTGGTTCGTCGCCCGCCTCTCCCGACATCCGGTACGAGGGTCATTGCCGGTGCTATGCCCGGTTGAAACCGCCCCGAACTCACACCCCAGTTCGACATCACCTGCCACCGCCACCCGGACAGCCCGGCGGTGACCCTGCGATTGACCTTCATCGGCCCGGACGGGCTGGACCGCCTCGACAGCGTCGAGATAACGATCCGCAACGACCGGCGGCTTGTCCTCTCGCCTATCGCGAACGGCCCGTCACCCGAGGACCTGGCCGCCGTCATCTGGGGACCTCTGCGGTTCGTTCCCGGCGTCAACGGCGCCGACCGGCTCGGCCGGGCGGTTCCGGTGTTCCCGATGGACCGGCAGGAGACCGTGCCGCGGGCCATGGAAGACAGCATTCCGCCGCGCTGGAATTCCGACCCCAGCGCCTGGCGTCGGGACCACGCCGGCCACCCCCTCCGCCTGACCATCACCTGCACGCGCGAGGGCTATCAGCCCTGGACGGTCACACGTGATGTCCCGGTCGAACTCGAACCCGATAACGCGCCACCTGCCGTCGCACCGGCCGCACCGCAGGTCGCGATCGAGCAGGGCAACTGATCCGAGCCGTCTAGCGTCCACATCACTACAGCTTCCTTGAGACCCACGGGGTCGTGTTACTGCGGATGCGACAGCAAGATCGCCCCTGGTGCCTACTTCAAGCCTCGCGCTGCGTCGCCGCCTATCTCATCGCAACGGTAAAAGGTGAATCCGGCGTGAGGCTCACGGGGTGACCGCGTAGCTATCACTCCTGGGGCCGCGTCGGTGGACTCGTTGACCGTGCACCTTTCCAAAGCCGAGTGTGGCGACGATCGGGGCGATGGCGTTTTCGGGGTCGGTATCGGCGCGGCAGGTGAACAAGTCGACGTGTGCGAGCAGGTGTTCGGGCCACGTGGAGACGGCCAGGTGAGACTCAGCCAGCACCAGCACAAACGTGGCGCCGTGCGGCTGGAACAGGACGGGCAGCTCACCGAGCACGGTGCAGCCGAGCCGGTGCACGGCGTCCCGCATCGCCTGCATCAGATCGGCAGGGTCAGGGTTGGGGCTGGTGCAGTCGGTGATGTCGTACACGGCGTGGATCACTGAAAATCTCCAGGGTCAGGCGGTACACGGATATTGCGTTGGATCGTGGGCGGTCGTGCGGATGAGACCAGCGAGATGGTCAACGATGTAGGCACGGTGCAGACGCCGCGGTTCGGCAGCCCACCGGATGACCTCGGTCCAGATAGCGTCGAGGGCGTCGTCGCCGTGGTGGTCGAGCAGGACATCGAGATTGAGGAACGCTTCGGTAAGGTCGGCGTAAGCGGGGCCGTAGCGGACGTAGAGAGTCTTCGACAGCTTGCCGCCGCTGCGATCAAGCACGAGCGGGGTAAACATACTGACGGGCCACTCGGCAACCGGGATGCCCAGTGTCGCCAGCGCGGGAGCGAGAACGTGCGCATGCCAGGCGCCACCCCAGTCCGCGCCGTCTATCGATACCGAGCATGCTTGGTAGAGGTCGCGTTCAGCGGAGAGCAGGAATCCTTTTTGGACGGAGCGCACCGACGTGTTGGCGTCGTACCAGCCGCCGCTACCGGTGATGTCGATGGTTTCCCGGTACCAACCATGAATGGGGCAGCGCGAGTCGAGGCGCACTTCGCCGTCGCCTGCCGTAATGGTCAGGTGCTTTGCCGATTTTTCCATTAGGCGGCATTCGGGGCAGCGCGGGCGGATGCGGACGATCCCGTCGGCCGGGGCCACGATCGACCGGAAGTCGTCCAGGCGGGACGCGATGGCGTGCAGGCAGTTCCGCACCGGTGACAGCCCTTGGTAGACCGAGTACGGCCGGAACTCGTACCGCACGTGCGAGCGGTCCGCTGCCCACTGAAGGAGGCGCTCGAATCCGGAAATCCGGTCGGCGCGGTCAAGGTGTCCGGTGTCGATGAGGTCGCCCACGGTGCGGGTGTAGGTCTCGCCATCGATATGGACGTGCTCGGCGGGGGCATTGTCCAGGGCGTCGAAGATGACCGTGGCGGGCAGGTCGAGCGTGTCGGCGGCGTGGGCGGTGAGGGCGAACACTGACAGCACGGTGACGACGGTGCCGATGTGCGGGGTGCCGTTGAGCTGGGCGGCCGTAGTGATCCGCAGCCGCTGCTTACCTCGCGCGGCGGCGCGTATCAGATCGGCATTATCCCGAGTGAGATGAGCGATCCCGACCGGGGCGAAGATCAGTTCGCCTGGTGTTGGAGCTGTGGCAGTCATGGGCATGACGATGTTCTCCTTGTTTGTCCGACGTAGGTCCACACGGCGGGAAAGTCGGGATCGGGGATCTCGATCCGTTTGAGTAGCAATAGATGCACTTCGGCGCGGGCGGCAGCGGCACGGTAAAGCTTTTCGGTCAGCTCGACGCGCCCGTGCGGGCGGCGGGCGACCCAGTTCGCACCAGCCGTCCAGCCACCCGGCACGAGCAGGTTGTGGACAGTGGCGAAGCTGGTGGTGAAGTGGTCAGCGTTGCGGCACAGGCCGAGTAGCCCGAACTGGGTGATCAGCTCGAACGAACCCGGCGCAAGATGCGGAATGACCTGCATCAAGCCATGACCCAAGTCGTCCGTGATGCCAAACAGTACCTAGCCGTCGTGGGCTCCCGATCCCGCGACGCTGTGTACCTAGAGACCATCGAAACCGTGCTAACGCAGCAACCGGAGTTGGTGCACTACCGGGTATTGTTCGGCCCGCCCCGCCACCAGGTGTTAAAAGACCACCTGCTGCGACTGGTGACGATCCGCGACCCGCACGACCGCAGCCTTGGACTAAAGACCCTGCACATCGGCATCGTAGAAGACGACCCCGACACTCCAGAGCGGTTCTTCTGCGCCTCAGAGTCCACCGCCGTCGTGCCGATCCCGTCGCTAACCTCGTCGGAGGCGTTCGACTCCGGGGTGCTGTTCGAGGCAGCCGTGGCCAAACGCCTGATCGACCACGCCCGGCAGTGCTACGCCGGAGCCCGGAAGGTAGAGACCGACCAAGTTCTGCGCGATCTGCCGACAGTGCGAAGCTAGCTGACGAGACAAGACGCCCAGCGCTACACCTGGGGGAAGGGAGGTGACCGGTGGTGAACACAATCAACCCCCGCGGCGGGCACGATGTGCTGGCCGCAGCCAAGGAAGATCACGAATCCGTGATCGAGTTGATCCGTGACCTGGTTACCATCCCTAGCCGGGGCGGCGTTGAGTCCTACGAATCGGTACTCGACCGGCTCAGTGCTTGGCTGACACAGCACAACCTGTCCACCACCGTCCTCAGAGCCAAAACCGGCGCCACCGTTGGCCTGACCTGCGAAGTTACCGGGACGCGCCCTGGCCCCCGCTGGGTGCTGGACGCCTGCCTAGACACCGCGCCGTTCGGCGACGAACACGCCTGGACCCACCCACCGACCTCCGCCGTCATCGAAGGCGGCTGGCTTCACGGACGCGGTAGCGCCGACTCCAAATCCGGGGCCGCGATCTTCTGCCACATCGCCGCCCGCCTGGCCGTCATCCCTGACCAGCTTCACGGCCGTCTGGTGCTGCTGTTCGATGTAGACGAGCACACCGGCGGCTTCGGCGGTGCCAAACGCTACTTTGAAGGCCCCGACGCACCCGACGACGTGGCCGGCGTGATGATCGGCTACCCCGGCATGGACAAACTCGTGGTTGGCGGACGCGGCGTATACCGGGCAAAGCTGCACGTCCACGGCGTGGCCTCGCACTCCGGCGGCAGCAAAACCACCCCCAGCGCCATCGAGAAAGCCGCCCACCTCACCCGTGTCCTGTCCACCGCCGAACTCCCCGACGGCGCGAGTCCCGATTTCCCGCTACCCGGCAAACTCACCGTCACCGCCATCAATGGTGGTGACGGCTACTCGGTCACCCCCGACCTGTGCACCCTCAATCTCGACATCCGCACCACCCCCACCTTCAACGACGAAGCCGCCGCCCGCCTGCTCGAACAACTCATCGCCCAAGTAGACGACACCTGGCCCGGCACACGTCCCACCCTCACCCAAGTCGAAACCCACTGGCCCGCCTACGCCCTCCCCCAAGCCTCCCGGCTACGCACTGCCATCACCGACGCCGCCAAGACGGCCGGGATCGACGTCGAGGCCAAAATCGCCGGACCCGCCAACATCGGCAACTACCTCGCTGGACTCGGCATCCCCGCCACCGCCGGATTCGGCGTCACCTACACCGGTCTACACGGCACCGACGAACGCATCCAACTCGACACCATCCCCACCACCCAAGCCATCTACCACGCCGCGACTCTCACCCTGCTCAACGCGGACTGACCCACGACAGCTGATGAAACGCACGTTAGTTGCAGCCTTCTTCAGGCGAGAACGGTCATTCGATACCAGGCAGCCAAAACCCAAGCACGCGGGACGCGTCAGCCTCGGCGCTCCGGGCTCATGCGGCTTGGGTAGCGCCAATCTTCGGTGTGGTCGGACACCCATGTCTTGACCAGCTCGGCCAGTTCCTGGCGCGAGAGGTGGTCCCCACTCGTATTGGGCGACTCCACACTCTCCCGCGCCCGGCGCAGCGCTGGAACGCAGCCAGGCTCGGCTCGACATCACCCGGGATGGGCACCAGAGTACGTACCGACGTGCTGGAAGCCATCGAGCGCATCCAGCGCCA
>JBOHHE010000108.1:0-18936 GCA_050700355.1 Pseudonocardiaceae bacterium | reverse complement strand
ACCGAAGTATTTCAGGGAGTACAGGATTAGTGCGCGACAGTACACACTGGTTCGATTCAGACTTCGATCGCTTGGCTACATAAGGCTACCAAACAGCAACAATCAGTGATCTTGGATTGGCCCTGGGCGTCGGACGCAGTCAGTACCACCCGCCCCTTACCTTGAAACCGCGCGAGTGTGTGCACCTCAGGATCAGACTTGGAGGTACTACCGGCTGGAAAAGCTCCACTGTAACAACAGTCGAGCACAAGGACCTTCTGCCGTGACGAGCAGGACTCCATGGAACGACTAATATGCTGCGCCGAGACAGCAGTATAGAGAAGATTATCACGATTGGTGTCCGTCATAGCCAGATACAGGTCGCCGTCATCGTCTTTCAGTCCATGGCCGGTGAAGTAGAGGAGAGTGAGATCGTCGCGACGACGGTTCCGATAAAACTCACCGATGGCCCGCCCCACGACGTGATTTGGCTCATTGAGCAGAATGGTGACGTCGAACCCGGCGATAGCCGGGTCACGAAGAACCCTTGCTAATGCCTCCGCGTCATGCCCAGGAGCGGTGAGCTGGCGCAGGCCAGCATCCTGGTAGCGGTAAGTGGATATCAGCAACGCCAGCCGCCGTGACACGTTACCCCACCTCGTGGCGGCGAATATAGGCGTCGATCAGCGCGCTGCGTTCCTGCGCGGAGGCATTCTCCAGCACGATCGTGCGCCCATTGATGGTCACTGAGAGCCGATGAGCTGCAGCGTTTCGAGCCAACCAATCCCGTGCGGTCTCGATGAGTCTGGTTAAGGTGCCACTAGGGTCACTCAAAGTAATCAGCAAGGCGGCTAAAGTAGCCGGGTCAATGCCCTTGGTGAGCTCAGGCGCGGCTCCCGAGGTCACCCAGGGGATGGACTCGACGTCCAGCTCCGTGAGCTCGGCGCGCAAACACCGAACCGATCGCTCGGCCTCGTCCGGATCCGTGTCCGGCTCCGGTTCGAGAACCACGGGAACAGCTCGCAGCCCGCTGTCTGACTCAGCCATCACTCGACATCTCACCCTCTCGCCGAAGTAACGATGCTATGACACGCTGTGAGTGGCGGTCCGACGAATCGCGAAGTTGTAGTCGCAGTAGGCGGCGCCGGACCGCAAGTCGGTCGGCAAGCACACCCAGGGGACCGGCGGGCTAGGCATGAATCGGTGCTCATCGCGGAACCGCGCGAGGACCGTGCGCACCACTTCGCCGATGAACGGGCGCGGTGGCTCAGACAGGGACCAGCTCGGGTGCACCGCTTGCGGATGCACCCCTGATGAAGTGCACCTTCCCAGCCAGCAGGCGGGCGGCTACGGTCGAGTAGGTCAACTGAACACGCGGGAGCTCGTACCGAAGCGGGCTGAGAGGGCAGCTGGGCACCAGCCCGGGGCTGTCGACCGCAGGAACCTGTCCGGGTAATGCCGGCGTAGGGAGGGTCATTCATGACGACGTTGCACGATCGCGCCATCGAACCCGCCGTGACCACCGGCCCGATCACCGGGTCGCGGAAAGTCTACAAAGAGGTGCGCGACAGGCTGGCCGTGCCAGTGCGTCGGGTGGACCTCACCAACGGTGAGCACTTCGACCTCTACGACACCTCGGGTCCCTACACCGATCCGGACACCACCATCGACGTGCACAGGGGGCTGATCCCATTACGCGAGCCATGGATCGCCCAGCGTGAGCCGATCAACGGTGCGGCAACCCAGCTTGCCTGGGCTCGAGCCGGCGTCGTCACCACGGAGATGGAGTTCATCGCGGCGCGCGAAGGCGTCGACGTCGAACTGGTGCGCAGCGAGGTGGCACGGGGCCGGGCGGTGATCCCCGCCAATTCCCGTCACCCCGAGTCCGAACCGATGATCATCGGCAAGAAGTTCCTGGTGAAGATCAACGCGAACATCGGCAACTCGGCGGTGACCTCTTCTATCGAGGAGGAGGTGGACAAGATGGTGTGGGCCACCCGGTGGGGCGCCGACACGATCATGGACCTGTCCACCGGCAAGCGGATTCATGAGACCCGCGAGTGGCTGCTGCGCAACGCCCCCGTGCCGGTCGGCACAGTGCCGATCTACCAGGCGCTGGAGAAGGTCAACGGCGAGCCGACCAAGCTGACCTGGGAGATCTACCGGGACACCGTGATCGAGCAGTGCGAACAGGGCGTCGACTACATGACCGTGCACGCGGGCGTGCTGCTGCGCTATATCCCGCTGACGGCGCGGCGGGTCACCGGGATCGTCTCGCGCGGCGGATCGATCATGGCGGCGTGGTGCCTGGCACACCACCGGGAATCCTTCCTCTACGAGAACTTCGCGGAGCTGTGCGAGATCCTGCGCCGCTACGACGTCACGTTCTCCCTCGGCGACGGGCTAAGACCTGGTTCCATCGCCGACGCCAACGACGAGGCACAGCTCGCCGAGCTCAGGACCCTCGGCGAGCTGACCGCCGTGGCCAAGAGACACGATGTGCAGGTGATGATCGAGGGCCCCGGGCACGTGCCGATGCACAAGATCGTTGAGAATGTGCGGCTGGAGGAACTGTGGTGCGACGAGGCGCCGTTCTACACCCTCGGCCCACTTGCGACGGACATCGCACCCGCCTACGACCACATCACCTCGGCGATCGGCGCGGCGATCATCGCCCAGGCCGGTACCGCGATGCTGTGCTATGTCACGCCCAAGGAGCATCTCGGGCTGCCGGATCGGGACGACGTCAAGACCGGCGTGATCACCTATAAAATCGCCGCACACAGCGCTGACCTGGCCAAAGGCCACCCCGGAGCACAAGCCTGGGACGATGCGCTGTCGACCGCCCGGTTCGAGTTCCGCTGGCACGACCAGTTCGCGCTGGCGCTGGACCCGGACACCGCGCGGTCCTACCACGACGAGACATTGCCTGCGGAACCCGCGAAGACAGCGCATTTCTGCTCGATGTGCGGGCCGAAGTTCTGCTCGATGCGGATCTCCGCCGACGTGCGGGCCTACGCCGAGGAGCACGGCCTGTCCACGGTGGACGCGATCGAGGCGGGCATGGCGGAGAAGTCGGAGGAGTTCACCGCGGCAGGCGGGCAGGTATACCTGCCCGTGACCGGGTCGTGAACCGCACGCCTCCCGTCGCGCTGACCATCGCCGGGTCGGACTCCGGTGGCGGGGCGGGCCTGCAGGCCGACCTGCGCACGTTCACCACGTGCGGCGTGCACGGCTGTGTGGCGGTCACGGCGGTGACGGTGCAGAACACGCTCGGGGTGAGCGGGGTCGTCGAGATCCCGCCGGAAACGGTGGCCGACCAGATCCGCACCGTGGTCACCGACATCGGGGTGAGCGCGGCCAAGACCGGCATGCTCGCCTCGTCGTCGATCATCAAGGCGGTGGCCGGGGTATGCGACGAGCTGGGCATCGGCACCGAAACGCCCTTCGTGGTCGACCCGGTGGCCGCCTCGATGCACGGCGACCCACTGCTCACCGGCGACGCGCTCGACGCACTGCGCACAGAGCTGTTCCCCCGGGCCACCCTGCTCACGCCCAACCTCGACGAGGTGCGACTACTCGTCGACATCGACGTCCGGTCCCGGGAGCAGCAGTACGAGGCCGCCCGCGCCCTGCACGCCCTGGGGCCGGCCTGGGTCCTGGTGAAGGGGGGGCACCTGCACGACGATCCGGAATGCGTGGACCTGCTGCACGACGGCACCAACTTCGTCGAGCTCATCGGCCCTCGGTTCGACACTCCGCACACCCACGGCGGCGGCGACACCCTGGCCGCGGCGATCACCTCGGCGCTGGCCCACGGTTCCGCGGTGCCCGATGCCGTCGCCCACGGAAAGCGTTATGTCGAACAGGCGGTGGCCCACGCCTACCCGCTCGGCGCCGGAGTGGGGCCGGTATCCCCGTTCTGGCGCATCCGGCCGCTCAAAGAGCTCTAGGCCGGTTGTCCCGCCGCGCCAGTGCCAGCCGGGCCGCCTGCCAGCCGCCCATACCGTGCACTCCGGCACCCGGCGGGGTACTCGCCGAGCAGAGGTACACCCCGGGCAGCGGTGTCCGCCATGGGTGAGTCGAAAGCACCGGCCGCGCGATGAACTGGCGCAGATCGGCCGCACCACCGCTGATGTCGCCGCCGACCTTGTTCGCGTTGCGCGCCTCGAGCGCCGAGGGCCCCATCGCGTGGCGCGCCAGCACGCGGTCCCGGAAGCCTGGCGCAAACCGCTCGATCTGCCCCTCGATCGCCGCAGTCATGTCGACGTCCGAGCCGTTCGGCACGTGGCAGTACGCCCACAGGGTGTGCGCGCCGACCGGTGCTCTGGTCGGGTCGGCGACGCAGGCCTGCACCAGCAGCACGAACGGGCGGTCCGGATGGCGGCCATGCGTCACGTCGTGCTCACTGGCGGCGATCTCCTCGAGCGTGCCACCGAGGTGCACCGTCGCCGCTTGCGCCACCGTGGGATCCCGCCACGGCACCGGCCCGTCCAGCGCCCAGTCGAGCTTGAACACGCCCGGCCCGTACCGGAACCGCTCCAGGCGGCGACGATAACGAGGGGGCAGCCGGTCTCCGGTGATGTCGACGACCTGGCGTGGGGTGAGGTTGAGCAGGATCGTCTCAGCCGGCGGCAGCTCGGCGAGATCCCGCACCGGGGTCCCGGTCACCACCTCACCGCCGTGCCTACGAAACCGGGCGAGCAACGCATCGGCGAGATTCTGCGATCCGCCAACGACCACCGGCCAGCCGACGGAATGTGCCAGCGCGGCGAGCAACAGCCCATAACCGGCCGTGAGAGGAGCGTGCAGGTCGAGGATGGAGTGCGCCGCCATACCGGCGAACACCGCCCGGGCCCGGGCGCCTCGGAAGGCCACGCGGGCCATCCAGGTCGCGGGCCAGGCACCCAGCGCGCCGTAACGAACCAGCGCCAGTGGGGCACTCGGTGGCAGGTCCAGCGGCGCGAGCAACGCCTCGACCAGCGGATCACCAGCCCTGGCGGTCGCACCCACCGTGGCGCGCCAGCGCCACCCGTCACCGCCCAGCCCAGCCACGGTGGCGTCGAGGTCGCGGTGCACCAGGACGGCGTCGCGGTCGTCCAGTGGGTGGGCGGTGGCCACCGGCGGATGCGCCCAACGCACTCGCTCGTCGGTCTCGATTCGGAGTGCGCGCAACGCCGGTGAGGCGAGCGCCAGCGGAAGCACCGTCGCGCAGACGTCATGGCGGAAGCCGGGCAGCGTCAGCTCCTCGGTCCGCAACCCACCACCGACCGTGTCTGCCGCCTCGACCAGCAACGTCCGCCGCCCAGCCGCAGCCATCGCCACCGCCGCGACCAGACCGTTCGGCCCCGAGCCGACCACGACCGCATCAAAGCCATCAGCGCGGCCCGCTCCGGCGTGTCCGCCGCTCATGCACAGTGTGTCGGCCGTACATGCACGGCTCCCGAGGTTTGGTCTCTTCGCCCGTCGTTGTTTAGCGATTCCAGCACTGCGAGCAGCTCTCCTTGCCTGCCGGATCCAGAACGGCACTATGGCTCCGCTGCCGTGGCAGTACAGGCTATCCGGGGTTCGGTCCGGGCTGCCGAGTGGCTCCTGCGCAGGGGACTCATACCGATGTGATTGTGGCGGGTGGCGGCTTGTCGGAGATCCTCCCCACCTGGAGTGGCTACGGTGGGTCAGCATGGGCGAGAAGACGATCCCGATACTCCCGTGTCCTTCGATTCCCGACGTGGTGGGCTTCTACGAAGCCCTCGGCTTCGAAGTGACCCACCTGCAGACGCGTCCCAATCCCTACGCTTCGCTGCGGTACGGGGACATCGAACTTCAGTTCTTCGGGCTGAAGTCCGTCGACCCGGCCGCCTCGATGAGCACCTGCTATGTGGTAACAGATCGGGTCGACGAGCTGTACGCGGCCTTCCGCGACGACCTCAAGCATGCGCTTGGAAAGATCCCCACCCGCGGCATCCCGCGGATCGGCCAGATCAAGAACACCACATACGGGGTCCGCCAGTTCCTGATGACCGACCCCGGGGGCAACTGCATCCGGATCGGCCAGCCCACCGGTGAGAGCCTGTACCACGGCCCGGCGCCCAAGGAGCCGTTCGCCAGGGCAGTACACAACGCCTGGATGCTCGGCATCTCCAAGGGCGAGCCCGCCGTGGGCGCGCGGATCCTCGATCGTGCGTTGCAGCTGGAGTCCCCGGCCTCGGCCGCCGAGCACGTGCGCGCCCTCATTCTGCGCGCCGACCTCGCCGACCAGCTGGGCGAAGGGGAGCTGGCGGCGCGGCTGCTCCACGAAGCGACCAGGGTCGAGCTCACGGACGCGGAGCGCGCCTCGCTGAGTGACGACCTCGACCGCGCCAACGATCTGCGGGAATCCCTGCGTGACTGACCCATCGGGCGTCCTCGGCTGCGACCCCGCCGCGCAGCAATGTCACGTCGCGAAGCGGGCGGCGGACCGCGCGCGGGCCTTGGCGGCTTCGACGTCTCGATCCTTCGGCGGCCCAGCCGTCACCAGCTCATCGAGCAGGCGCATCGAAACGTCGGCGATCGCATCGACCGCCCGCTCGAACGCCTCAGCGTTGACCCGCGACGGCTTCTGGCAGCCGCTGATCTTCCGCACGTACTGCAGTGCCGCGCTGTGCACCTCGTCCCGCGTAGCAGGCGGGTCGAAGTTGGACAGCGGGCGGATGTTGCGGCACATGACAACATCGTAGAGACCAGCTGAGGTGGCTCGTCGACTTCGTGCGGCGGCGAAGATCACGGGTCCTCGGTGGCGGAGATGCGGTTGTTCTCTCGGTTACAACCACCCTTTACTGGTGAGTCGCCCAGATCAGCGCTCCGCGATTCGTCACGCTCAACGGCGTCGGGAAGCGTTCAGCGAAGTGCTCAGCGCGATGCTGGGACAAGCCGCGACCGCGCAGAAACAGCTCGATCGCCGCCCGGTCTGGCAGGGTGATCAGAGGTGTGTCCCAGTACTGAACATCAACGACCTCCAGCACCTCCGCAACCAGTGCTGGAGCGGACTCGGCATCGAAGGTGTAGGGCCGGCCCCAATGGGGGAGGGCATCGGCGATCTCCGGGTCGTTGAAGTGGCTGGACGTACACGCGACGAAGGTGCCTCCCGGGCGGAGCACGCGGGCCACTTCGACGAGCGCAGCCTTGGGATCACGCAGGTGGTACAGCATCCACAGCGCAGCAACAGCCTCGAAGCTGGCATCGGCGAAGGGCAGCCGTTGCGCGTCGGCCCGGACAGCGGGCCGGGGTGCCTGGTCGACGTAGGCCGCCTGGTCCAGCACGACAGTCCAGACGCCGCGGTCGGCGAGGAGGCGCGCCAGCATGCCGTTGCCGCCACCGAGGTCCAGCACCGACCCGACCGCCGCCGAGGCCAGCCGGTCGGCGACCGGACCATGCACATCACCCACCGCAGAGAACCGCGCCGTCGCGGCCTGGTTGGCCGCGAACCGAGCCGGGTCGCTGTCGTAGTCGACCGGGCGCGGGGCCCGATCGTCGTCGTTTAACCTTCCGAGCACCTCACCAATCATGCCGCATCGTTTCGGCCCTCGCTCGAAGCGATGAGTTCTCGCTGCGGCTGCGGTCTACCCAGGTGACCCCATTCGAGCAACCGAAGGAAAACCCGATGTCCACGAAGATTTTCGTCAACCTCCCCGTGCGGGACCTCGCCAAGTCGATCGACTTCTTCACCAAGATCGGCTTCTCGGTCAACCCGCAGTTCAGCGACGAGAACGCCGCCTGTGTAGTGATCAGCGAGGACATCTACGCCATGCTCCTGGTCGAGAAGTTCTTCCAGTCGTTCACCAGTAAGCAGCTCGTCGACGCCACGACAAGTACGGAGGCGATCCTGGCGCTGGGGCTCGACAGCAAGCAGCAGGTCGACGACCTGGTCGACAAGGCCCTGGCGGCGGGCGGGCAGCCGGGGCAGTTCAGCAACGACGACAGCTTCATGTACGGGCGCAGTTTCCAGGACCTCGACGGGCACCTGTGGGAGGCGCTGTACATGGACCCGACGGCGATCCCAGAGCATGCCTGATTTTCTCGTCGTGGTAGCGGGCACCGGTTCGCCGGTGCCCGCTGGCATGCTCGCGCCATGACCGAGATTCCAGCGGAGAACTACGCCCAGCCCTGGGCCGGGGGCGACCGGATCTCCCCTCCCCTGGTCGGTGATGAGCGCGAGACCCTGACTGCCTTCCTCGACTGGCACCGCACGACCTTCGAACTCAAGTGCTCCGGTGTTCCGCCGGAACGGCTCGCCGAGCGGTGCATCCCACCGTCCAGGCTGAGCCTGCTCGGCCTGCTCCGCCACCTCGCCGGAACCGAACGCTGGTGGTTTCGCCAGCAGTTCATCGGCGAGGAGGTGCCGCACCTGTATTACACCGACGAGGACCCCGACCAGGATTTCGAATCCCTGGACGGTGACGTCACGGAAGCCTTCGCGGTATGGCGGGCGGAGTGCGACAAAGCCCGCGAGATCATCGCCAACGCGTCCTCGTTGGACCAGACCGGCATTCAGAAGTGGAGCGGGGAGCCGATCTCGCTGCGCCGGATCCTGGTGCACATGATTGCCGAGTACGCCCGGCACAACGGCCATGCCGACCTGCTCCGCGAACGGATCGACGGCGCCACCGGGTACTGACGGTGAGCTCACTACGGCTGATGCGGACGAATCGGCCGTTTCGGCTGCTGTGGACCGCCCGCGCGGTGTCGTTCCTCGGCGACTCGCTCAGCCTGGTGGCGCTCATGCTCTACGTCGCCGAAACGACCGGCCAGGCGTTGGCGGTGGCGGTGCTGCTGCTGGCCGGTGACTTCGCCCCCGCCCTGCTCGGGCCGCTGACCGGCACGATCAGCGACCGCTTCGACCTCAAGCGGGTCATGGTCGGCTGCGAACTCGCCCAAGCCGGACTGCTGGTCGTGATCGCGCTGTGGCTGCCCTCGTTGCCGGTACTGCTCGCGTTGGTCGCGCTGCGCGCGATCGCCGGGCAGATCTTCCAGCCGGCCTCCCGGGCCGCAGTCCCGGCCGTGGTGCCGGATCGGGACCTGGGCAGCGCCAACGCCGCGATCGGGATCGGGACCAATGGCGGCGAAGCGCTCGGCCCCCTGCTCGCGGCGCTACTGGTGCCTATTCTGGACATTCGCGGTGTCCTGCTGGTCGATGCCGCCACTTTTCTGGCCTCGGCCGCCCTGCTCACCTTGCTGCCATCACTGCAACAGGACCTGCCCACCGGCACCGCCCGGGGAACGTTCCTGACCGACGCCAAAGCCGGGCTGGGCTACATCTGGGCCACCCCGCTGGTCCGGGCGATCTGCCTGGGCTTCTTCGCGATCGTCGCCTGCAATGGCATCGACGACGTCGCCCTGGTGTTCCTGGCCACCGACACCCTGGGTGGTGGGCGCTCGGCGGTCGGGCTGCTGCTGGCCGCGGTCGGCATCGGACTGTTCCTCGGCTACGCGCTGCTCGCCCGGCTGCACCGCCCGGCCGCGATGGGCACACTGTTGCTGGCCGGCTTCGCGATCAGCAGCGCCGGAAACCTGCTGACCGGGCTGGCCTGGGCCGTCACCGCCGCCTTCGTCGTGCAGACCATCCGCGGCCTGGGCATCGCCGCCATGGACGTCGCCGTCAACACCCTGCTCCAGCGCGCCGTGCCCCGCGAACTGCTCGGCCGCGTCTTCGGCACCCTCTACGGCACCATCGGAATCGCCGCCTCCCTGTCCTACCTCCTCGGCGGCCTACTCATCGACCTCACCAACGCGCGCACCGCATTCCTGATCGGCGGCACCGGCGGGCTACTCGCCACCCTCGCCGTCGCCGCCGCATTCCGGCACAGCACCGGCAAGCCCATGAATCCGTAGCAGGGGGCGTGTGGCGATCCTCGGTTTCACATTTTGAGCTGTGGTGTCAGCATGATTGGATGAGGATGGTTAGTGCGTTCGGTAGAGTGATAGCTCGTAACGGTCTGGGCGTTGTACTTTTAGTAGCGCACAGAGAGCGGCAAAGGAATCGAGGGTGATTGCGCCGAGAAGTTCGGAGAGTCGTCGTAGGCTGATGAAGTCGGCGCCGTGCTCATGAGCGTTTCGTGCATGCCGGTCGATTTCCGGCAAGTCATGAGAAGTCGGAAAGTGCGCGCGACGATCGCGAAAGCGCATAGCCTTATCAGTCTCATAGTGGATCTCGGAAATGCGGGTGACCTTGCGGATAATCGCCTCGGCATCGTCGAGTGACTGTGCGGCGGTGAGCTGTGCTGCCGGTGTGACGTTGAGAGCAGCCTTTGCGTTGACGGTGAAAAGTGCGCATGTCGCCGCCGTCAGTTCGATGTGGTCGCCGGCATCGCGGACTTCGACGTGGCCACGTTTTCCTGCTGCCGCGGCGGCGAGAAGGCCAGATGCCTCAGAGGGGTGCCAGTTGAAGATGGGGCGGACGGGTGCGAGATCTGTACTCGTGAGGTCGGGAAGCTGGTGGGCGCTGATCCGATCGAGCCGCGCAAGGATGCTGGTGGGTGAAAGTTCGCCGTCGATGCCGGGGGCAGCGATGAGGAGTTGGCTGGGCATGCCGGTGCGGACGCAGGCGGCGAGGGCGAGTTGGTCGGCGAGTGGGCTGCGGAGTCCGGGGTCTGTGCCGTCGGTGAGCACATCTCCCCCGACATCGATCAACGCGATGTTTTCCGCGTGAAAGTAGGCGGCAGCGGCGCTGATCTGGGCGGCCATCGCGACGGCGCCTCCGGTCGGATCGAGCAGCAGCAGCCGAGCGGGAAGGTCGGCGGCGAGCCGGGGTAGCGACGAGCCCGCCGGGTCGATGGGTTTGGTTGACGGGAGGACTTCGAGCACGTCCGGAGCGAGCTGGTGCAGGCCGGTGAAGTCGTCGGCCCGGCGCGGACCGGGCAGTGGGTCGATCATCAGTCGGTCCCACGAGTAGGTCAGCACGACGGTTGGCCCGGAGAGACTGAGCGGACCGGCGAGAGCCGATCCGGTGATGGCATCGCCTCCCCCGCCAGCGGCGATGACGAGCGTGCCCACCGCAGCGACCCTACCGAAACGAGAGCCACACCTGAGATTACAGTGGCTAGTTCGGTAGGCCACTTGACGATAAGTGAGGACATCGGGTGCCCGAGATTCAGGAGGCACTGCCGAAGTATCTGCAGATCGCGGGGCACATTCGTGATCAGATCGTGCGGGGTGATCTGGCCCCCGGTGATGACGTGCCGTCGGAAAGGGAGATCGCGGCCACGTGGAGTGTGGCGCGTCCGACGGCGGCGCGGGCGCTGGAGGCACTGCGGGTTCAGGGGTTGGTGGAATCGCGGCGCGGTTCGGGCACCTACGTCCGCCAGGCCAAAGCGGCGCCGAGGGCGCGGGAGCGGTACGAGCGCGCTCGCGACCTCGGGACGATGTACTCCCCCGCGGAGTCGGTCGAGTTCGTGGCCGTCGACGTCATCCCCGGTCCGGAGCACGTTGTTGAGGCACTACAACTACCAGCCGACAGCTCGGCCGTCCGCCGAGCCCGATTGCTTCGAGATGCGGATGGCCGGCCGATCGAGCTGTCGACGTCGTGGTTCGCGCCTCAGCTCGCCGAGCAGGCCCCACGGCTGCTCGAACCGGAGCGCCTGCGGGGCGGCACCGCGAAGTATCTCGCGGAGATCACCGGCCGCCAGCCCGCCTACGCCCGCGACCAGGTCGCCGCCCGGCTGGCCACCGTGCAGGAGCGTCGACTGCTGGAGCTGACGCGCCCGGCGGCGGTCCTGGTGTATCAGCTGACCGTGTACGGCCCTGCCGACACCCCCATCCAGTTCGACGACGCCACCTATCCCCCTGATCGCTGGGCGTTTCGCCAGGAGTACCCGCTGGCCCAGTAGTCGGCGTCGCCGACGTGTCGGCCTGTCCGCCTTGCAATATTGGCCTATGCCACTTATGGTCACAAGCGGCATAGGCCAGATGAGGTCACACCTGGATCGAGGGAGCGGCAGATGGTGATCAATGACAGGTTCCGGGTGTCGATGGCGGAGGTGTTCCCGGCGGGAGCGTTCGTGGTGGCGGATACGTTGGCGGGTTGCCGTTTGAGCCAGTGGAGTTCGAGGGGTTGATGGTGACCCCGTATGTGGATGATAAGGCCGCCGCGTGATGAGCGGGGACAAGGCCACTGAACTGGAATCGCCGAAGACGTTGTTTCAGGCTCATGTGGCGTTAGTGCGGATCAGGCCGACGAGCAGCGAGCCACTGACAGCATGGAAAGCTTACTATGACAGATCGGTGGCATTTTATCGGGAGATCGCCGAGATCGACCGAGGTCACCATCACGAAGCCCTGTACTGGGCGGAACGGGAGCAGAAAAGCGCCGACGAGATCGCCACCCAGATTACCGCCGAGAAAGCTCAGAAAAATCCCCAACCGGACGCAACAGGGAGAAAGTAATGCGGTTGGGGCGTAGCTGGGCTCGGTTGGTCGAGCGGTGGCGGGAGCGAGAGCGGAAACGGTTACGGCTTCGCTCCCGGCGAAGGCGTGGCAGGTTGATCTGGCAAATTTGTCGCCGGTGCGGGAGCAGCTCGTTCCTCCCGGTCGATCGTGATCCGCTCTGCGGTGGCTGCCTGAGTCTGCAATAAAGACGGGCACCGCGCAGGAATTTCGCAAGAAGAAGAAAAAGAAATCGCGCCCTCTCGCCGACGCGACGATGATATGACATTCAGTGATCGACGGTGCGCCGAATCTCGATGTTACTTTTGAGTAGCAGCCGGAGCGGGTGCTGCACTTCGGCGCGAGAGTGCCACCAGAGGCGCCGAGTCGGGGCGTAGGGTAACGTTCGTCGGAGTGGGGCTTCGAATTTCCAGAAGTGTGCGCGGTGCGAGAGTGGCCATAGTGGGCGCCGGGCAGGCAGGGATCATTCTTGGCGGCGGAGCTGCTCCGGGTAGCCTCGCTGGGAGATCAAATGAAGCGGACCACAAGGTGATACTTATCCGGACCGTCTCTTTCTGATCCCCGCTGTCCGTCTACACCATAGTGACACAACCGGATGGAAAGCGTGGGGCTGGCATTGAGCTGCTACATCATGTCGGGCCGCAGCCGTAAGTCGCGGTCGAGAAACTGCCGTGGGCTGAGCGTTATTCTGGCGGCTTGATCACCGGAAAGTAGGGCAACGACCTCGATCTGGTAAGCCCGTTTTCCTCTGACAGAACACGACTTACAGATGGGGCCGTGCGTTACCAGTCTACTACAGGGATTGCTACCGACCAGATCGAGGAGCTCGTTGCTCGCATCTGGCAGGTTTCTCAACCCGCGAGAAGCAAACGTGGCCTCCGATTGTAGGGCTTTATCACGCTGTCGTGATCACCTTGGTATACGTTAGGCAGAATCTGAACCAGGCTGCCGTAGGTGATTTGTTCGAGGTCAGCCAATCAACCGTATCACGGGTCTATAGGGGTATACTTCCGCTGATCGGACAGGCTTCTGTGCTTGCATGTCCCGGACCTCAAGGAAGCGATCCCCGAGCGGCTGGTCTTGGTTGACGGAAGCGACATCCCGACCGGCAACCGTGCTGGTCACGAGGACAACTACTCTGGTAAGCGTCACCGCTCCGGGCTCAATGTCCAAGTTACCGCGGATACTGAGGGGGATCTGTTGGGAATCTCAGCACCCTTGCCTGGATCCATGCACGACCGCAAGGCGTTCGCCGAGTCCGACTGGGAAGAGCTTCTGGCGGATAGGCTGGTAATCGCGGACCCTGCTTATCACTCGACTTTTGCAGTTTGATGTGAGTCGAGTGGGCTGATGTGGCTAGGGCTGGTGGGCCGGTGTGGTGGTCACCTGCGTACCGTGTTGATCTTGCTGGGCTGGTGGGTGGAGCATCGGTGGTGTCTATAACAGCCCTGTCGTTGCCGAAAGAGTGTTCCGCCGATGCTGCGGGGTCTGACCCTACTGGGCACGCTGTCTGGCGTGCTGGCCGCTTTCGGGCCGTGTTTCACCGCACCGAATGTTCGCGACGTTCACCGCGCTGGTGGCCGGATTGTGCGCGCAGCCGGTGTCGCGGACAGTGTGTGGGATGCTCACGGGAGCTGGCCTAGCCCGGATGTGGCAGCACTGCCGGGCGCACCGGTTCTTCTCCGCCGCCAGATGGTGCCCGACCCAGGTCGGTCTGGGGCTGGCTGAGCTGATCGTGACGCCTCCGCTGGCGGTGGATGCCTCGATCACGTTGGCCGTGGATAACACCCTGTTTCGTCGGCGCGGCCGGAAAGTCCATGGCACTGGGTGGTTCCACGATGGTTCCGCCGCTGGCCAGGTGAAGCTGGGATTCGGGAACAACTGGGTGGTCGTGGCGATCATCGTGACTCTGCCCTGGGTGTCCGGTCCGGTGGCGTTGCCGGTGCTGGCCACCTTGGCCGTCAAAGACGGTCACACGAAGCCGGATCTGGCCCGGGATCTGGTCGACATGATCGCCGAAAGAAAGCACTGGGCACTTCGGTGACCGCGATATCCACATCGTCGCGGATGCGGCTTACGGCTATGGTGCGTTCATCGGGCTCGGCAACGGCATGAGCATGACCACCCGCGCCCAAGCCAACGCCGTGTTCTCCCACCTCGCCCCGCCCCGAACCGGCAAACGCGGCCGACCACGACTCCAAGGCGACCGGATCGGAACACCAGCCCAGATCGCTGCCACAGCCCCGTGGAAGACCGCAGCGGTCTGCCGCTACGGCACCACCAGCACTGTGCAGATCGCCGAGCAGACCTGCCTGTGGTGCGGCACCTGGCGCACCGACACAGTCCGCGTCATCCTCGTTCGCGAGACCGGCAAGAACACCACCGCAACCCAGGGCTATGACCTTGCCCTGGTCACCACCGACCTACATGCAAGCCCCAAAACGATCATCGCCCGCTACGCGGCCCGCTGGTCGATCGAGGTCACATTCTTCGACGTGAAGAACATCCTCGGCGTCGGCGAAGCCCGCAACCGCGTCCGCAAAGCCGTCGAGCGGACCGTCCCATTCGGCCTGTTCTGCCACAGCATCCTGATCGTGTGGTACGCCCGCCACGGCCACGAGCACACCAGGGCTGTTGCGTTGTCGGTGGGTGGGGTTCTGAGCTGGGGGTTCGTAGTGTGAGTGGTCTTTGGAGAGGCGAGATGAGCGGGTGAGACCGCGTGGGTGATCATGGAGTTCTCTACGCTTCACGACACCCCGAGGACCTCACCCGCCGATGGCATCATCCTTCATCCCCGCACTGGCCGTAAAAATGCCCGCCACCGGCGAGCTCCGGGGTGGGTTTATTTCGCGCCACCGTGTCGCCAATGCCGCCTGAGTCTCCCCAGCACCACCTGGCACCGCATAGGCCTGCGGGCGTGGTCAGCGGGTGACGGTGGTGAGGAAAGCATGCCAGGCCGGGGTCGGGAAGGTCAGGGCGGGGCCGCCGGGATCTTTGGAGTCGCGTACCAGCACCCGACCCGGCACGGACGCGACCTCGACACAGTCGCCACTCTGGGCGCTATAGCTGCTCTTGTGCCAGCCAACCTCGACACAGTCGCCGCTGCCGGAGCTGTAGCTGCTCTTGTGCCAGACGATGCCGTCCGGCTCAGGCGCGGTCATGGTGGTCCTCCCAATCCGGGTAGAGCTCGGTTGCCAGGGTGGCAATCAGCTCCCGGGATTCTTCCTCGCCCAGCGCGGTCGCCGCCAGTGCCGCCAGAATGCTCCGGTGGGCGGCGGTTTCCTCCGGACGCTCCAGGAACAGGCTCGACGTCGCGCTCTCCAGGTAGGTCACCGGCGGGAACTCGGCGAACTCCAGGAACGTGAACGACCCGGCCGTGGCGGCGTGCGCGCCCAGCGACGCCGGCACCACCCGCAGGGTGAGGGAGGGACGCCTCGACCTGTGCAGCAGGTGATCCAGCTGCTCGCGCATCACCGCCGAGCCCCCCACCGGGGTGCGCAGCACGAACTCGTGGACGTAGAAGGTGAATCGGGGCGGGTACTCGCGGCTGAACAGGCTGCGGCGGGCCAGCCGGGCGGCCACCCGCTCCTCGACCTCGTCGGCCGGTACGTTTGCGCAACGACTGATCACTGCGCGGGCGTACTCCCCGGTCTGCAGCAGGCCAGGCACCACCATCGCCTGGAAGCTCTCGATCGCCACCGCCCTGTTCTCGTGGTTGATCAGGGTCACGAGCTGTTTCGGCAACCGGGAGCCGTGCTGCTGCAACCAGCCCGGGGTGTACTGCTCCCGGCACAGCGCCAGCAGCCGGTCCCGTTCGGCCGGCTTCACCCGGCACAGCCCGAGGAGCGCGGCAACATTCTGTTCGCTCGCGCCGCGCTTGCCGGACAGTAGCCGGGAAATCCAGCTCTGCGAGCAGCCGAGCAGACGCGCGGCCTCCTGACCGTTCAGCCCGGCCTCCTGCAGTGCCCGGCGCAGCCCCTCACCCAGCTCCCGGCTGCGAACCGTTGGATTGCGATCCCTCATAGTGACCTCCCGCGGTCACCTTAAAGCGACATCCGCGCCGGATTCCAACACCCCCACTCGGTATTTCCCGGGGTCCGGGTATTGCTTGTCCCGGGGGCAATAAGCGGTATCCGAAAAACTTCTCCCTCACCCGGAAACGGGCATCGTCGACAACACCTGGATTGTGCCCGTCAGTGGCCTCATCAGCCACGTCAACGGTGACACCGGGCGCAATGCGCAACGGCTACTCCACCGGCATACCCAGGGCCGCCGCAGCCAACTGCCAAGGGTCCCAACACCACCGGCTCGCCGCCCGCGAGTTCGGCCGCGGTGCGGCGTGCCACGGCGAGGTGAAACCGATGGAATCGTTCTCGACATCGGACCTCGACGAACACTCGGCGTCGGAGCCGGTCCACGTCGGCTGGCCGCCGCTTCCGGACAAGCTTCGGCGGGCCAGCCGGGCGACCACCCGCTCGGCGCTGCTCATTGCGATCAGGTACCCCGACTGGCTGACACGGAGATCGGCGCAGGAGCCTAGGCGTGTCGCTGGCGGTAAGGCGAAAGCTGATCCTCGGTGTCCACTACTGTGAGCGGGTCGGTGCAGACGGTGAGAAGGGCCGACGAACGCACGTGATCCCTCCCCTCGATCCAACCACGGGGCATCTCCCAGTCGGCCGGTTCCCGGCATCGCTGTACGAGATCGAGGATCGGTTTGTCGATCATGGAGAGTTTCTGTATTCAAAGACCCGATCCAAGGTATGGACGGGCTTCCGGCGCTATCTAGCTGCGTGGGAGTCGGTTGAGGGGCTACTTGACCGGCAGTTCCTTCGTGGCATCTGGATTGCGGGGAGCTTCGCATCATGCGAGCTCAATCCCAAGGACATCGACGTGACGCCCATCCTTGACCAAGAGGCCGTAGCGAGGGTTTCTGGAAGGCCAGGATCAGGACGCCTTCGTCAGCTGATCGGTCATCGAGAAGCTCTAGTAAGGGAGTTCATAGTGGAGCCGTTTCCTCTACGGTGGCGGCGCGTCCGGTCGAGCCTCCACCCTGACCGCCTTGAACCAGCAGAGCAGGACTACCTACTGCACCGCAGGTGCGTTGGATGATTGGTGGGAACGCGTGCGTCGCCAGGGGTAGTCGGCCGGGTGGCCCCAGGGAGTCTCACCCCGGCGCTCCCACAGAACGGAGCGTGACAGTCTCTCGTCACTCCGCTCGTCTCATCTGATCGTTTAGAACGTGCGGACCCATTTCTAGTGGGCGAAGAGATTGGGCTCTCGATCGAGGAGCCCTGTCCACCACCTTTTGAATTTCTTGAATCCGCGTAGCCGTCGATACTTGTTGCGTGCCCATCGCATCAGGTAGGTGTTGATGCGTTGCAGGGGCCGGTATATCTCCGACCGTCGAAACCGGCCATAGTAGTTCATCCAGCCCTGCACTATCGGGTTGGTCCAGGATGTGATTTCCGCAGGTCGGCGCTGGTTCGTTTGTTGATCCGCCATCCGCGGATCGTCTGTCCTATCGCTTTGAGAGCGTCCTTGCTTGCCGCCAGGGTGAACGAGGCATAGATTTGCCCGGTCCGGTTTTGGGCAAGTCGTGGACGTAACGTATATCCGAGGAACGTGAACGACGTGCACTCGTGAGAGCCGCGCCGATTGGCGTCCTTGCAGTGTCGGGTGGCCCGGGGGAATCTCACCCCCGGGCTCCCACAGAACGGAGCGTGACAGTCTACCGTCACTCCGCTCTTACCATCCAGTCGGATGAAAAAGGTGTGTTCATGCCCAGTGCGCGAACAGGCTGGGATCGCGTTGCGTCACCGCCCTCCACCACGCCTTGAGGCGTTTGAACCCACGCAACCGTCTGTACTTCTTGCGCACCCATCGCATCAAGTAGTTGCTGATACGCTTGAGAAGTGGAATCATCTCTTCCCGGCCGTACCGGCCCCAGTAAGTCATCCAACCCCGCACGATCGGATTGATCGCTTCTGCGAGGTCGTTCAGAGTGTCATTCGGTCGCCGATGAAGCCACCAACGGCAGACCTCTCGACTTTTCTCGATGAGCTTTTCCCTGCTGATCGCAGGCTGGAATGAGGTAAACCTGACCCCTTTCCGCTTGTTTCAAGCTCTGCGAGGGCGAAAGGTGTACCCCAAGAAAGTGAACGAGATGTCGTCGAACTTATCCCGCCTGTTGCTATCCTTGCAGTACACCACTCGGGTCTTGTCCGGGTGCAATGCCAACCCGACTTCGACCATCTGCTGACCGATTGCGTCCTGCAGCATTTCAGCATGCTGCCTGCTGACACAGTGCACCACTCCATCGTCCACGTACCGTTCGAAACGAACACCCGGAAAGGTCCGGTCCATCCACATGTCGAACGCGTAATGGAGAAAGAGATTGCCAGCACAGGGGACAATTCGCCATTACTGGCGAATATCGCCCTGTCGGCGTTGGATGAGTACTTCATCGCCAAGGATGACCACGGAACACCGTGGCGGCGTGAAGTGCATCGAAAACGCGGCGGAGCCTTCTACCGGATCGTC
>JBOHHE010000107.1:0-6846 GCA_050700355.1 Pseudonocardiaceae bacterium | reverse complement strand
CTTCGGCTCAGCGCAAAGCCATCATAATTGATGTTCTCGATGCGACATCTCGAGAATTCGATAATAATTCGAAGGCGGTGGAAGCGCTCACAAGTATCCAGCGTCGGTATCCTGCGCTCGCTATTCGGGTTACCTTCACCTCGGGGCCGCCGAAGGTCGTCAACTGGCAGGGATTAGGATGAACCGCACACGGGAACCGCTGGCGGCCTGGTTTTTTGAACGAGACGACCAGCCTGCCGTTGGTTACCAGGATGCTGTGCTCGGCCAGATCGCAACGCTTGTTGCCGAAGCACTGCAGGTCATGACAGTGCACCAGATACTGATACCGGAGCGGTTGGTGCTGGACGAGTGGGTTGAACGTGGGGATGGGGCCGTTGAGTTCTCACCATTGATGGTTCCATTCGGCAGCCATTTGAACATCCATCACCCCGCCGCCTTCGCTGCGGCGGTGCTCGAAATCTCTCGCCCCACCGGAAAGCTTCCTACGCGGCTTGAAGTGTCCGGAAAAACGCTTCTACTGGACGCTGAAGGGGCGGGTGTGATGGTGTCGGACGCTGTTGAACTACGTGGTTTTGCTGTGGTTCGCGTCGCCATTGAAGTTCCTACCTACGTCGACACCTGGCTCCCTTATGACCTGAGTGCGGTGGAGCAGTCGGAGGTCTACCAGCGCAACGCGCCACGGCTTATCGCCGTGCTGGAAGAGCTCTCACGTCTGCCCGGCATCACGGTGTCGGACATCGGCATGACGAAGTACGCCTTCACTTCGGGGTTCGAACTGGATAACCACCGGGACCGGAGTGGAGAGCCAGTACCGCTGCTGGATGACATGAGATGACGGGTGTAAGGCAGTCGCGGGTCGGGGCGAGGATTGATCCATAGTCCGCCGGGGCGGCTGGCGGTGCCGTCGGCGGCGGGTGGTGGCATGCTCTGGTTGGTGCGGATGAGTTTTAACCCTGAGCAAGAGGACGCTTTTCACGCCTGCAAGGACGAGGTGCTGGACGACTTCGTGGCGTGGCTGGTCGCTTCGAACGTCGCTGGGGCGGATGCCGGGGACGCTGGGGTGGCGTTGGACTGGAAGTGGGGTTACCAGGACGGTGAGCTGGGCCGGTGGACGGTCGCCGATCTGGAGGAGTTCCTGCTGGCGTGGTGCCCCCGCAAGCTGTCCATGCCACCCGCCGAATGCTCCGGCTTTCCCACCTCGATCAAGGCCTTCATGACTTTCCTGGCCGCCCGAGGGTTGCTCGCGCCGGGCAGTGGCGCGCTCTCCCAGCTGCAGCGCTGCTGTGAGCGCAACGTCTCGCGGTTTGTCACGGAGATGGCGAATCCGGCGAACTACGGGATGGCCAAGGGCCTCTTCGCTCGCGTGGGTGGTCTGGAACCAGGTGTGGATCTTGAGGATGACGATGTCCTGGCCGCGCTAATGGAGCGAATGCAGGGGCTGCCGCCGGAAGGCGCCGCCGATCTCAAGCTCACCGATCTGACGGCCCTGGCGCAGTTGGCCGGGATCACCGGCACGGAGCTGTCGACCCTGAGCGTCGGGCCGGTCCAGCCACCGGATGCCGGTGAGCGCGGGGAAGCCGCCGCGGCCGCGCCGGTGCTGGCCCAGCTGAATCAGTTGTGGGAGTTCTGCGCCGCGCCGGGGCGTCCGCTGACCCAGAAGGGCAACCTGCGGCTGGCCGATGCCCGGCACCTGGTGGATGCACTCGACACCGGCGACGTGACCGATGTGGAGATCGGTGACTACCGGCGCACCCTGCGATCGGCCACGGACCTGCCGCAGCTCAGCTGGCTGGTGCAGCTGGCGATCGACGCCCGCGTGCTGCGACGGCACCGGGGCAGTCTGGTGGCGGTGGCACGCTGGCGCGAGCTGTCCCCGGTGCAGGCCATTGACCGGCTGGTCGACGCGGCCGTCGAGGCTGGTCTGTCCGGCAGCGTGTCGCGCTACCTCACCGGGTTGGAGTCGGTGCGTGACTTCGTCGACGAGGGCGCAGGCCGGCTGCTCGCCGAGCTGCTCGACTGGCGGGCGGCCGGCAAGCCGCTCCCCATCGACGAGCTCGGCGAGCTGATGGTCCACGGCGTAACCCAGGCGTTCTCCGGTCTGGATGACTTCGATTTCGATCTCGTACGCCGCTGGGTGCGTGATCAGCTTGACCGGCTTGCGACGCTCGGCGTCATCACCCTGCGCGATGTGCAGCTGGCTCACGGCAGGTGGGGCGAGACGACGAGAGCGGGGGGCATCGCCGAGCTCACCCCGGCCGGGGTGCCGGTGGCGGTCCGGATCGCCGAGGAACTCGGCATCACCGTGCTCACCCGCCCGGATCCGGTCACCACGACGGCCCGCGAGCTCATCGCCATGATCGCCCGTCTCGAACCGTCCGCTTGGTTGGCCGATACCAGCGCGTGGGTGGCGCACCGGGGTGCTGAATCGGCGGCGCGGGAGATCGCCGGCGTGCTCAATGAAGGCGGGACGCCGGCTCCGGTGGCGCTCGCCGTGCTCACCCAGCTCGGCGAGCTGCTCGGCGAGCACGCCGCGCCCGCCATCGAGACCATGCTCGATGGACCGCACGACAGCTTCGCGGTGCACTGGCTGATGGGCGCGGGCGCGCTGAATTCCGCCGAGGTCGAGCCGGAGCGGTTGTTGCGCGTCGGGATCGATCTGCTGGCCGTCGCGTACGACATTGGCGAATCCGAAGAACTACTTGATGCATTGGCTGCCATGAGTCCGGATCCGGAGGCGCAGCTGGCGATGATTGAAAAGATCTGGCGGATCGATCACCCCCGGGTCGAGCAGCTACTTCAGGTGATCGGCGAGCATCATCCCGACAATCGAGTGGCGAAGCTGACCCGCAAGTCACTCCTGCGGCACCGCAGCTGGCTGGCTAGCCGCCAGTGATGGTGGAGCTGAGTTGCCCGATGGGGCAGTAGTTCTTGCCCGGCCGGTGGTGCGAGGGAGTCTCGTCGCCCAGGGTGTGGATGTGAAGGGTAGGGCTGGAGGCTCTTCGTCGAGGGAGATGTGATGCGATCTCACAGCCAGGACGTGGACCACAGTCGGGAGCTGCGCCCCAAGGCGGACCGGATCGAGCCTGAGGACACTAGCTTGCTGTATCGGGCGGCCGCGACGGGGCGGACCGATGTGCTGGGCCCGGCGGGGATGCTGGGTTTGCAGCGGGCGGTGGGCAACGCCGGGGTGGCCGGGATTGTCGAGGAGGACCGCTCACCTGTGCTCGACGTGGTGGGTTCCGGTGGGGGTACGCCGTTGGACCGGGACACTCGTACGGATATGGAGTCCCGGCTGGGGCATGACTTCGGTGATGTGCGGGTGCACACCGACTCCCGAGCGCATGAGTCGGCCACGGCGGTGAACGCGCACGCCTACACCGTCGGCTCGAACATCGTCTTCCAGCGGGACCGCTACGACCCGAGCTCGACCGACGGTCGCACGATGTTGGCCCACGAGCTCACCCATGTGGTGCAGCAACGTAGCGGACCGGTGGAGGGCACCCCGGCCGGTGGTGGGATTCAGGTCAGCGACCCTTCGGACCGCTTCGAACGCGAAGCCGTCAGCAACGCCGAGCGCGCGATGTCCACGCCCGCGCCGGTTGCGGCGAGTCCATCAGGGGCGGCGGTGCAGCGCGAGGCGGACGAAGAGGAGCAGCCCGAAGAGGCCGCCGTCCAGGGTGCCTTTGTCCAGCGCGCCGAGGACGAAGAGGTGGAGGAAGAAGCTCCAGCCTGACCAGCCAGCAGGTTAACCGGTCTTGGTCAGTGCGGCCGCGAGGTGACTTCGGCCCGGAATCTCCAGCTTGCGGTAGACATGAGCCAGATGGCTTTCGACGGTCTTGCGGGTCACGTGCAGCTGATGGGCGATCTGCGGGTTGGACAACCCCTGAGCCGCGCGGTCGGCCACCCGTCGCTCACTGGCGGTCAAGGCGGCGATTCCGCTGCGGGCGGCGCGGCGCGGTCGAAGGCCCAGCGCGTTCAACTCCTCGCGGGTTCGGGTGGCCAGCGGAACCGCATTGAACTGATCGGCGAGTTCCAAAGCCCGGTAGAGCGGGGCCTGTGCCTCCGTCAGCTCACCACAGCGTCGATGCGCGGCTCCGAGCTCGTGCAGCGCGTGGGCGTACTGAAGCCGGGCGGGGGAGCGTTCCAGCACCGACACCGCCTCCATGAGCAGCGTGCGCCCCTCGGTGCCGCCCGCGACAACTCCGGCTGTGGTGAGGGTGGCACCGAGCTGGCGAGGTGCGTGGATCGCTCGCAACTCGGCCAGCGCCGAACGCAGCAGCCGCTGTGCCTCGCCGTAGTGACCCAAGTGATACGCCGCGAGGCCGCCGAGACGACGCCAGTCGAAGCCGCGCGCGGGTACGAACCCGAAGTCCCCTTGGATCTGTGCGCCGGCCGCCCGGGCGTCGGCCAGCGCTCGAGCGGGATCGCCTTCGGCCAGCGCGACGGCTGCGCGCGCCTCCCGCAGCAGCGCGTTCTCCGCCCGGGAGGGATCGCCGCGCTCACCGATGGTGATCGCCTCGGTGGCGGCCCGTAGGTCACCACGTTCCAGATGGGACAGTGCCAGGATGGAAGTGCTCCACGACGAAGAGGCCCAGCCGTCACAGTAGGTCCGCAAGGACCGTTCGGCATCCACGATCGCTTGGTCGAGGCGTCCGAGATGATAGCTCACCAGGGCGCGGTGGTACGCCGCGATCGAACCGGCCAGGACCGCCCCTCGCTGCTGCGCGACTCGCACCGCCTTGTCCAACAACGGCTCGGCGACGTCGAGTGCGTCGACGTAGATCAGCGCTGCTGAAGCGAATCCGACCGAGCTGCCTTGGGAATCCTGGTCCACCAGTGGATCGACGGCGAATGCGGCCTGGGCGAGCAGGCTGGCCAGCTCTGCCGTCCCGTTCGTCGCCGCGACGTGCATCGCCAGCTGGGCCAGCAGGGCTGGTTCGGTCGGAAACGTGCCCGCTGCCGCGGCCTTGATCAAGGGGGTGAGCCGGTCGGTCAGTTCCGTCTGGAGGGGCGGGTGCAGCAGCGCAGAGCCGGCGAACGCCGCCAGCAAGCTGTGTTCGAGGGGGTCTCCCGGGGATACCTGCGCCAGTCCGCTTCGGGCGAGCTCGGCGCTTCGGGCGTAGTCGCCCGCATGGTGGGTCAGCCGAGCCAGGGTGTTCAGCGCGCTGGCCCGCTCACGATGATCTTCCAGTAGCTCGATCGCCTGTTCCAGGTGCGCCATGGTTCGTGGATAGCCACGTAGCGCGTCGGCCTCGGCGAGTTCGAGCAGCACAGCGGCTCGGAGGTGGTGGGGTGGTGGCTCCGCGAGGGCGCGTTCCAGCAGCTGCGCGGCCGCGTCGGGTTTTCCTCGCGAGCTGGCCAGCACCGCGGCGGCGCGCAGCCGTTCGACGGTGTTCGGATCAGCCTGCGGTCGGGACCGCAGCAGATGCACCGCGACCTGCTCGGGCTGAGCCCCGGCGGAAATCAGTAATTGCGCCGCCCGGTGATGAGCCCGGGCCAGGGTGAAGGCGCCGATGTCGGCGCGTAGCGTCGAGGCGATCAGGGGGTAGGTGAAGCGCAGTGGTTCGCCGGGGTCCAGCAATCCGGTTGTGGCCAGGATGTCGGCGGTGTTCTCGGCTTCGGGTACCGGCAGCTCGGCGAGCTCGGCTACTACCTCCAGTGATGCCCCGTCCCTGAGTACCGCCACCGCCTTCGCCAGCGCGGTGGCGTTGGGTCCGAGCTTGCCCAGTCGGATCAGCACGGTCCGCAGCACTGAATCGGGTGCGGCGTCGATCACCGCCTCGGCCGATGCCACGTTCCCGGTGGTGAGCTCCCGGATCAGTTCGGTGAGATAGAACGGATTGCCGCCGCTGGCGTGTGCGCAGGCGCGCACCACATCATCATCGACGTCGCCGCAGGCCGACCGCACGGCGGCGGCCACGGCGCCGATGGACAGTGGCGCAGGACGCCATACCTGTGCCACGGGAGCCGTGCGCAGCGTTTGCAGCAGATCATCCGGCCCCCCCTGTTCGCCGGTACGCACCGCGACGACCACCGCGATCGGCAGGTTTTCGAGCCGCACCGCCAGGTGAGCGAGGAATCGCAACGACTGTCGATCCGTCCACTGTGCATCGTCGATGAGGACTAGCAGTGACGTCGGCGCACTGCTTGCATTGTGGAACACCACCCCAAGCAGAGCTTCGTGAAGACGGTCGATGAGGGCGCACCCGCCCTCGGGTGACGCCGGCTGGCCGGGTATCGCCCCTGATGAGTTGCCCGGAACCGTCGACTGGATCGCATTGCCGAGTAATTGACGTGCGACGCCGAACGGTAGCTCCGATTCGAGCTCGGTGCCCCGCCCGGTCAGCACGGTGAGGTTCCCGGCGAGTGTCGAGGCGGCGCGCAGCAGCTGGGATCTGCCCACCCCGGGTGGTCCCTCGAGCAGGATGAGTACCCCGGCACCGCAGCGAGCGGTCTGCATGGCGGTGTTCAGCGCGGCCAGCTCGGTTTCACGCTCCAGCAACTCCTCTAGCACGTTCTTCTTAACTACACAGCAGCCGAATGGTGTCGCACTTGGTACATGGGGCGAGAAGTTCCTCAGGGTGGGAGGGAGAAATTTTCGGGGAGGTGTCCCGATGCGCTCCCGGGTGACGACGGTGATGATCAGCTCGCAGCGCGGATCGGTTCGTGTACTGCACGGTCATGTTCGAAAGCGGCGGCCGGGTCGGAGGGACGGCCGGGGTGGGAGGGTTGATGAGGGAGCGGGTTGCGGTTGCGGTGGTGGCGTTTGATCCGATTTCGCGGGCGGGGATCGTGAGTCAGTTGCGGTTTCGTCAGGAGGTTCGGGTGGTGGAGGTGGGGGAGCAG
>JBOHHE010000106.1:0-18005 GCA_050700355.1 Pseudonocardiaceae bacterium | reverse complement strand
GGTCTCGACCCGCCGGCCCGCCCGGGTGGCTTCGATCTCGTAGGTGCGGGTGGCACCGCCTGCGTCGATCACGATCTCGATCCGGTCGCCCTTCATGACGTACCGTCCTTCGCGCCGCTACTGCTGGGTGGAGAGAGGGGTGTCCGGGCCGGGCGCTGGTCGCCTCGCGGCGAGTGGCGCACCGTGGCTTCAGCCGAACGATCGTCCACGGTGGCGGTTATTCATGTGAGACCCGGGGACACAGATCGCCCGGACCGGACAGCTTGTACAACCACCTGGGGGCCAGGGTCATTCCCCAATCCAGGGATTTTCGGGAGGTCAGTCGGCCTCGGAGCTAGCTACGCGGATGTGCTCTCAGTCACCGGCGGCTCGGTCGGTGATGGTCACCGCGCCGAGGGTGAATGCCAGTTCCCCGACGTCCATCGTGGGTAGATTGAGGACGCACTGGTAGGTGTAACCCTCACCCGGCACGAGCTTCTTCGTCGCGGGGGTCATGGTCATCGGCACCGTGGCGCCGTCGAAACGGGGCTCGTGGGGACCCAGGTCGCCGGTGTTCATGGTGACCGGGACTTCGGTGTTGTTGACCAGCGCGATCGTGAGCCGTACTCCGCCTTTGATCTTCTCCGGTGGCAGCACGGTCAGCGACAGGTCGGCCGGGCCGGTGGTGGGTTCGCCGAACCCGATCGAGCTAAGCGGATTCGCGATCATCGAAGGGGGCGCGGCACCCGGTGATAGTTCCGCCGTCTGGTGAGTGGTCGATGCTGTTCCCGACCCATCGGCGAGAGCCATAAAGCAGGATCCGAGCGTCACCCCCAGCAGAGCCGATATCAGGATCGGAATCCACACGACCGAGGATGACGCGCGGTGGCGGCCGGTAGTGGCCACGAAACCTCCTGAGGCTGAAGTCTCGCGGACGCTCTCACACGGTTTGGGCCGCTCAGGGCCGTAACAACCGAATGGGGGTGCGTTCCCAGCCTCTCAGGTGACTATGATCCACCTGATCAGGTATCCGAGTGAGTTCGGACAGGTGAGAGTTCAGGAGATCTGCTGGGAGTTCGAGTCGCGGGCCTGGCGGCTTTCGTGGATTTCCCACGCACGTCGACGCGACTCCTCAGCCCGTCGTCGCGCTTCGGCGCGCACCAGCTCCTGCTGCTCCGGGGTGGCGCGACGCTCCGCGACCGCTATCTCGGCGGCGACCCAGCGGTCCTCTTCTTCGCGGCTGACCGCTTCGACCGAACCGGGGCGCGGATCGTCGCGATGCCGGTACTGGTGATAGGGATTGTCCGCGGCCAGGCCGCCGCTGAACCGGCCGTAGGCGCCCAGGAAGAGCAGGATCATTCCGGCGACGAAACTGAAGATCACGTTGGAGATCCGGAACGCCAGCAGGTTGTAGTCGGTGCTCAGCACCGCGAGGTTGAACAGTCCGGAGAGCAGGAAGAGGACACCGACGACGGATGTGACAGTCGAGGAGAGCCGGCCACCCCGCAACGCGGCGGCGATCAGGACGCCACCCACGATCAGCGAGATCGTCGAGAGCATGCCGTTCGAGGACAAGCCGAGCACGTCATCCCCCTGGGTGGAGAGAAACTCCAGCCGGTTGACGAATCCCAGGATTCCGAAGATCCACAGCCCGACGCCGAGGCCGGCTGCTCCGAGGCGGTGTACGAGGTCCAGACCGCCCCCCGACGTGATGCGTGTCACTCTCCTAGGGTAGCCTGAACAGTTCACCATTGCACGCCGTTTTAGTGCAGCCTATGTTCCGGCGAGGGGCAGGCGTACTTCGAACAAGCAGCCGCGCCCGGCGTTGCGCGCCTCGATTCGGCCTTGGTGTGCCTCCACGAGACCGCGGGTGATGGCCAGGCCGAGCCCGGCGCCGACCGGTTGCCCGTCGGCCGGCTCCCGGGTACGGGCCGTGCTGCCGCGGTAGGCGACGTCGAACAGCCGGGTCAGGTCGGTCTCGGGAATGCCACCGCAGCAGTCGGCGACCCGCAGCCACGCCTCGGTGCCCTCCACTCCGTAGGTGACGATCACCGAACCGTCGGTGGGGGTGTGGCGGATCGCGTTGGACAGCAGGTTGCGCACCGCACGGGCCAGCTCCGGGTCGCTGCCCCTTACCATCGGGCTGCCACCTGGTCGAGCCAGCAGGTGCACCCGCTTGCGTTCGGCGATCGCTCGCTCCGCGGCGATGGCGTCGTCGACGATCTCGCTGAGCGCGATCTCGGTGAGGGACAGCGCCAGTGCCCCCGCGGTGATCCGGGAGAGCTCGAACAGGTCGTCGACCAGTACCGAGAGCCGGCGGGCCTCCCGGTCAATGTCCTGTATGTAGCCATGGACGTCCTTCGGGTCGACGACCACCTCGTCGGCCAGCGCCTCGGTCATGGCCCGGATCCCGGCCAGCGGGGTGCGCAGGTCGTGGCTGATCCACGCGACGAGCTCGCGTCGGGACGCCTCGGCGCTGCGTTCCCGGGCCCGTGCTTCGCGCTCCCACACGCTGTGCCGGGCGAGCGAGCGCCCCAGCAGCACCGCGACCGGCACGGTGACCACAGCCACCAAACCGCACACCAGGACGGTCCGCTGGAGCTCGACGGTGTACATGAACCCGCTCACCCCGACGACGCCCGCGATCGTCGCGGCCAGTGGCACCAGCACCAGCACCAGCACGGCGTTGGTGATCGAGCGGTGCCGGACCAGGTGTAGTAGCCAGGCACCGAGCAGCGCCACCGCCAGCGAGCAGCCCAGCGCGTAGGGCGCAAGATCGGCTAGCATCGTGCGCCTCCGGTCAGCAGGGGCTGAGGTCGTAGCGGTATCCGACGCCCCAGACGGTCACGATCTTGGACGGCCGGGCCGGGTCGGGCTCCACCTTCTCCCGGAGCCTGCGCACGTGCACGGTCACCGTCGAATGATCGCCGAAGGACCAGTCCCAGACCTGCTGGAGCAGCTCGGAGCGGCTGAACACCGACCCGGGGTGGCGCAGCAGGAAAACGAGCAGATCGAATTCCCGGACGGTCAGCGCCAGCTCGGCCCCGTCCCGGGTGGCCCGCCGCGCGGCGACGTCGACGGACAGCTCGCCGTCGGTCAGTACCTCGGGCGGCGCGGGGGTGGCTGCGGACTGGGAGCGGCGCAGCACCGAGGCCACCCGCAGGGCCAGCTCGGCGGGGCTGAAGGGTTTGGTCACGTAATCGTCGGCGCCCAGTTGCAGTCCGGTGATCCGGTCGGCCTCCTCACCGAGCGCGGTGAGCATCACCACCGGCACCGCCGAGCGGGACCGCAGCCTCCGGCACACCTCGAGCCCGTCAATGCCGGGCAACATGAGGTCCAGCACCACGAGAACCGGTTCGTCCTGTCCGGCCAGCGCCAGCGCGGTCTCCCCATCCCCGGCGACGAGGACCGCGTGCCCGTCGCGCTCCAGGTAACGGCGCACCACATCGCGGATGGTCAGATCGTCGTCGACGACCAGCACCCGCCCCGTCACATCGTTCATCATCACTCCAGGTGGGGGCTGCGCCGAGAGCGCCCCAGTCGATAGGCGTACACCAGTGCTGAGCAGGCGAAGAATATCCCGGTGATCAGCAGCCAGCGGCGCAGATAAGGGGCGGTGGACAGGCCGGTGGCGGCGATGTAGGTGGCCTCGGGCAGGCCCAGGATCAGTGGGAACCACAGCAGCCCCAACAACGCGGAGAAGGCCAGTGGGATGCGCAGGTGGTTGCGCCACGAGACCGCAGGCTGGGAGCGTGCTCGGGTCCGGCCGCGAAACGCCGTGTCGATGAGGGAATAGAGCGGATAGAGCACGAAGTCGTGCACGACCGCGGCGCCGATGAGCCACAACGCGATCGCCGGCCACGGCCCGACCTCGACCACCTCGGCCGCCACATACCCCGTGAGCCCGAAACAGGCCAGCAACCCGAGCAGGTGCCACGGGCCCGCTCCGTACCACTTCCGTAGCCGGTTCACTGGAACCGCATTCTCGTAACCCATTTCGTGCAGTGCACGCCAGGGGCGGCGGGCACGATGATCCGAGCGGGGAAACCATGATCGAGAGACAGGTCCGACCCGTTGACTTTCAACGCGAGCAGCGAACGTTCGTCGGCGATCTGCCGCGCCGACAGGGACGCGGCTCCGAATGAACCCCCTGCCTGCAACGACTCGACACGCACCAACTCGGGATGGGGAAGCCCGCTGAGCCGGGCCAGGTCAGCCAGCCGGACGCCGGACCAGCTCTGCTCGGTCGACCAGCCCTCGACGCAGCTGATCGGCAGCCGGTAGGTGTGCTGCGGCAACGCGAGCAGCTCGGCGCGCGACAGCAGGACCGGTCGGGTGCCGGTGAGCTCAAGGCGCCATCCGGGTCCGACTCCGGCCGAGTCGATACCCGCCGACGCCGCGGTCTTGTTGATCTCGAAGTCGTTGGGGCCGTCACCGAGAGGCAACCCCCGCGGAGCCAGCAACGCGGTGCGGCGCAGCGGACCGTCCAGTGTCTGCCCCACGCTGAGCGCGACCACCGTCGCCGAGGCTCCGGCGACCGCTCCCAGCAGATCCCGCCGTGACACCCCCGACGTCTCCGTCGGCCCTGCGCGCTCTGGTTCGGACGCCGGGCCGTCATCGTCGCCTCCTGGTCTGGTGGGAGCTTTCGGCCACAGGGCAGCCCGCACGGTGCCCGCCTTCAGCGCGACGTGCAGGGCCATCGCGGTGATGAACACCCATGCGCCGTAGTAGTGCGCGGTGTAGAAGGAGAACGGGAACACGTAGTAGGTCTGGATGTTGAGCACACCGGTGACCATTTCGAAGACCGTCGAGCTGACCAGCAGGAAGACGCTGAGCCGTTCCAGTCCGTGCGCCACCGAACGTACCGGTGGCCAGCTGAACAGCAACGGCATCACCGACCACAGCTTGGCGAGCACGATCGGTACCAGCGCCAGTCCGACGATCACGTGCAGCCCCTGGGTAAGGCGGTAGAGCCAGACGGGGCTGGTGGGCCAGCCCACCAGCCAGCTCTCCAGCAGTCCGCCGGTCGGGTTGGTGTTGTTGCCGGGCAGCCGAGGCTCGTACGCCGCATGTGAGGCGAAGCCGGTGAGCGCGACAAGTGTCAACCCGGCCAGGAGCCCCAGCCCCAGTACTGCGGTCAGCCATCGTCCGCGTATCGCGCTGCGGAAGATCACCGGCTGTGTCGATGGCTTCATGACTCAAGCGTCTCGTCCCGGACCGGGATGGGCACTCGAGCATGACGGAACGTCACCGAGTCGTAAGACGCATTACGCCCGACTCGGGCACTGTCCGTGATCTCCTGGATTGATGATCAGTGTAGAAGTGATCTTGCCTTGTCTGGACGAGGTGGGTGCGCTGCCCGGCGTGCTAGCGGCCATTCCGTCTGGGTATGGCGTGTTGGTCGTGGACAACGGTTCGACGGACGGCTCCGCGGAGGTCGCCGGGGCGCACGGCGCGCGGGTGGTGGTCGAGCCCCGTCGTGGTTACGGTGCCGCCGTCCATACCGGACTGGAATGTGCCCGCGCCCACGTGGTGTGCGTGTTGGATGCGGACGGATCCGTCGACCCTGGTGAGTTACCCCGGCTCGTTGCCGAACTGGACGGTGCCGGGTCGGGTGGCGCTGCGTCCGGCGACGGGAAGTCGGGCGGCGGCATCGATCTGGTCGTCGGGCGCCGGATTCCAGCCGTTCGCGCCGCGATGTCCTGGCATTCCCGGGCGGGGAACGCGGCGCTGGCCTGCTGGCTGCGTCGGCGGGGTATCCCGGTGCACGATCTCGCGCCGGTTCGGGTGGCCAGGCGCTCAGCCCTCCTCGGCCTCGGCGTCCAGGACCGAGGCAGCGGCTACCCGTTGGAGACTCTGCTGCGCGCCGGTGCACGGCAGTGGGTGATCCGTGAGTTACCGGTGGCCTACCGACCGCGAGCAGCGGGCCGGTCGAAGGTATCCGGTTCGGTACGGGGGACGTTGCGTGCCGTGCGGGACATGAGTGCGGTGCTGCGATGACGGGCACCGTGCTGCTGGTCGTCGCGAAAGCGCCGGTGCCGGGGCAGGCGAAGACGCGGCTGAGCCCACCGGCGAGTCCGGAACAGGCTGCCGACATCGCCGCGGCCAGCCTGCTGGACACGCTGCGGGCCGTCCGGGCGGTGCCCCGGGTGACGCCTTCGGTGGCCTGGACGGGGCAGTTGGATGACGCCTGCCGCGCTGCGGAGCTCCGCGCTGAACTGGCGGCCGTGCCGGTGTTCGCGCAGCGTGGCGAGTCTTTCGGGGCTCGGTTGGCCGCTGCGCACGCCGATGTGGCCCGTGCTCTGCCCGGGCTGCCGGTGCTGCAGATCGGGATGGACACCCCACAGGTCAGGTCCGAGTTGTTGAGCGAATGCGTGGATGTTCTGCATGGCGCCCGGGTGGACGCGGTGCTCGGGCCCGCCACTGACGGCGGCTGGTGGGCGCTGGGGCTGGTCGATCCCCGGTACGGGGCAGTGCTGCGTGCGGTGCCCATGTCCCGGCCGGACACCGGCGAGGCCACGCTCGCGGCGCTGCGCGCGGCGGGCCTTCGGGTCGAGCTGCTTGCTGAGCTGACCGATGTGGACCAGATGGCGGATGCCCGGCAGGTGGCGCACCACCTTCCCGGATCCGAGTTCGCCGCCGCGGTCGAGGCGGTCGGACGATGATCGATGGGAAGGTGTTCGATGGGGCGCTGTGTGGTGACCTGCACTGGCTGCATCTTGACGACGATGGCGGACCCCAGCGACTGTCGGTGACTCGGTGGCACGGCGCGCCCGACCCTGGCGACGAGCTGATGCTGGGCCGCTGCCAGGGCGCCACGTTGGACATCGGATGCGGTCCGGGCCGGTTGACCGGCGCGCTGACCACCCGCGGAGTGATCGTGTTGGGCGTCGACATCTCCGCCCGCGCGGTGCAGCTGACCGTGCGGCGCGGAGGCGTGGCGCTGCGGCGCGACGTCTTCGATCCGCTGCCCGGCCAGGGCAGCTGGGACCACGCGCTGCTGGCCGACGGCAACATCGGCATCGGGGGTGATCCGCGCCGGTTGCTGCGCCGGGTGCGCCAACTGCTCGGCCGCGCAAGCAGTGTGATCATCGAGGTGGAACCGCCCGGCATCGGAGTGCGCAGCGGCATCGCCAGGATCGGGGCCGGACCGCGGTTTCCGTGGTCGCGGGTCGGGGCGGACGCGGTGCAGGCGCTGGGCGCGGCGGTCGGCTTCCGCCTGATCTGGATGGCGAATAGGGAGCAGCGGTGGTTCGCCGAGTTGGCGTTGGCCTGACATTTGCGTGGGGGCGTGAGCCACCGGACCCGGTGGCGGGCCCAGCGTCGGGCATGGGAGGCGGACACACCGTGCACCACGGGCGGACACGCGGGGGGTTGGGGTGTGGGGGGTTGGTGGTGGGGCTGCTCGGGGTGCTGGCCGCGGTGGGGCTGCCGTTCGCGCCGGTGATCGGCCAGAGCACCGTCGTGCAGTGGCCGCAGGCAGCGCAGCCGCCCCGGCCGACCACCGCCTTCTTCGTGCCCTACCGGCCTGCTGAGCTGCACGCCACGGTTCCCTGCGGGGTCCTGCAGGCCGCGTTGGCTGGGCCCGGCACCGCCCGAGTGCTGTCTACCGGGTCCGATGGTGGGGGCGGGCTGGTGATCGAGTCATCCGGCGGGCGTCTCCAGGTCGCCACCGATGGGCAGTTGGTCGCGCTCGCGTCCGGTGCGCTGCCCGCCACCGGGTGTGACCTGCGGATCGACGCCGACAGCGCCGCGACCACGGTGTCGGTGGGCGAGACCCAGGTGGCCCGGCTGCCGGGCGCGCGGGTGCCGGAGGTCTTCGCCTTCGACACCGACCTCGATGCTTCGGCCGCTACCGGACTGGCCGTCACCGCGCGAACGCCGTACTGGTTCGCCAGCACTCCCACGGGCTGGAAGTACGGGCTGATCGCCGTCCAGGTAGGGCTCGCGGCAGCCGCGCTGGCACTGCTGGCCCGGCGCGGACGACGGTCACCTCGGGTGCGCGCCACCGGTTCGCCCCGTCGGCGGTGGGTGCGTGGCGGGGTGGATGTCGGAGTGCTGGCGGTCTTGGCCGGCTGGGGGGTGATCGGCCCGCTCACCGACGACGATGGGTTCGCCTCGATGATCGCCCGCAATGCCGGGGCGGGCGGCGACACCGGCAACTACTACCGCTGGTTCAATGCCTCGGAGGCGCCCTTCGCGCTGGCCCAGCAGCTGGTCCGAGCGTTCGCCGAGGTGTCGGTCGCGCCGCTGTGGCTGCGGGTGCCGAGCCTGCTGGCCGGCGCGTTGACCTGGCTGGCGCTGCACCACGGTGTGCTCCCGCTGGTGCTGCGCCGGGCCGATCGGACCCGCTCCCGGCTGCTGGCGCCGGTCGCGGCGATTTGTTTCCTGGCCTGGTGGCTGCCCTACGGGCTGGGTACCCGCCCGGAGCCGTTCGTGGCACTGGGCGCCACGTTGGTGCTGGCCCTGGTGTTGGCTGCGACATCGCGGGCGGTGCGCCGCCCGATGCTCGCCTTGGGGCTCGCGGCGCTGGTCGCGGCCGCGACGGTGGCGGTGGCGCCGTCCGGGCTGCTCGCGACGGTCCCGTTGCTGCTCAGCATCCCGGGCATCCGCCGGCTGGTGCGCGAGGACGCCGGCCGCGGCGAGATCGCGGCCAGGGTGGCCCTGCTCGGTGCCATTGCGGCGACCGCGATCACGATCATGTTTGTCGACCAGAGTTGGCACGGTGTCAGCGTGGCCACCGACATCCACCGCTACTTCGGACCGGACCGGCCATGGTTCGCGGAGCAGGAGCGCTACACGGCCCTGCTCAGCGCGGGAACCATGGGCAGCGCGGGCAAGCGGCTGCCCGTGCTGCTCACGCTGGCTCTGGTCCTCCCGGTGCTCGTGCTGCTCGCCCGGCATGGCCGGGCGCTGCTGGAGCGACGCGCGCAGCTGGTGCTGCTCGGCAGCGCGCCGCTCGGGTTGCTGCTGCTGACGCTGACGCCGTCGAAGTGGACCCATCACTTCGGTGCGCTGGCCGGGCTCGGCGCGGCGTTCCTCGTCGCGGCCCTCGCCGTCCTGATCGATGCTGCTCAGCAGACCAGGAGGAATCCGGTCGGCAGGGATCCGGTCATGTCGGCCGTCGGCGCCGGGACCGCGCTGCTGGTCGCGCTCGCTGCCGGGCTGTCCTTCGCCGGCCCCAACACCTGGTGGGCCTACTCCGACTTCGGGATGCCCTTCAGCGACGCCCCACTGTGGCCACTGCACAACCCGCTGTTGTGGCTCGCGGTGGCAGCCGGTGCGGCCGGGGTGCTGCGGCTGCTGTGGAGCGGGTCCGCTTGGGTGGTGTTGTCGAGGACCGAGTCCGCTCGGGTGGCTCCGGCCTGGGTCGCGGCCCCGGCCCTGCTCGCGGCGCTGGCCGCGACCACGTCGGTGGTGCTGCTGCTCGGGACCTTCCTCGCCGCCCCGCTGCGGCGCGGCGCGGACTACTCGCTGCCCGCCCAGAACCTCGCCGACCTCGGTGGCACCAGCTGCGGCATCGAGGACCACGTGCAGGTGTTGCAGTACCCGCCCGGCGGTGCACTCGAACCGGCCGAGGGCGCCGACGCGCTCGACGGTGCCTTCGCCCGGGACGGCCAGCCGGCGTCGATGGATCCGCCGCCCGGTTCTCGATTCCGCTGGGGCAGCGCCACCGGTGATCCGCTGAGCATCGGGAGTCTGCGCTCCGCCTGGTTCGAGCTGCCGGCCCTGCCCGCGGACCAGGAGCTCGCGGTGTCCGTCGCGGGCCGGCTCGATGCCGCTGACGGCGGCGGCAACACCGTCGCGCTGGAATTCGGCCGCCGCGCGCCGGGCGGAGCCGTCGAACCACTCGGCAGGCACCTGCTGCGCGACCCCGAGCCCACCGAGCGGGCCTACGCCGACGACGACCGCCAGCGCAGGTTGGCGCTGGCCCGCGACCGGGAGCGCGCCCCGGAGTCCTGGCGCACCCGCTCCGTGCGTCCCGGTGAGGTGCCCCCGGGTGCGGACCTGGTACGGGTCCTGGCGGTCGACGGATCGGTGGGCGAGCAGACCTGGCTCGCCGTCACCGGACCCCGGCGGCTCTCGGTCCTGGACCTGCGGGACTTCCTCGACGCGCGGGGCCCGGTGCTGCTCGACTGGCCGATCTCGTTCGTGCTGCCCTGCCGCCGGGATCTGCCCGCTGTCGCTGGTGGGCTGGCCGAGGCACCCGCCGCCATCCTCGCGGTCCCGCAGCGTCCCCCGTTACTGAGCGAGGCGTGGACCAACGATGCCGCAGCACTGGCCTACGCGACGTCAGCGGCAGCCAGCTTCGCCGGGGTCGTTCAGGTGGGCCGGGTGGTCACGGTGGAAACCAGGCTGGTCGGCGACGAGGGCACCTCCTGGGGTCGTCTCCAGGTGATCGACTACGGCATGGCCCGCGACGCCTACGACACTCACCCGGTGCACCGCCGGCTACCGGGCTGGTCCGGCGACGACCCCTACCGCTTCGACTGACCCGTCCGCCCCCCACTGCACACTCTCGGCGTAGATTCGAATGATGCCGGTCCTGGACGAGTTGAGCCTGCGGCTGCCCTCCGAAGTGGTTGAACTACACGATGATCGTCTACGGCAACGGAAGGTCCGCCTGTTGTTGAAGCGGGATGATCTGATCCATCCAGAGCTGACTGGGAACAAGTGGCGCAAGCTCAAGTACAACCTTGCTCGGGCCGCGGAGCAGGGTGCTCCATCGTTATTGACTTTTGGTGGTGCTTATTCGAATCACATCAGAGCGACTGCTGCGGCCGGCCACTACCTGGGGTTCAAGACCGTAGGAGTCATACGCGGAGAAGAACATGTCCCGCTCAACGAGTCCCTGGCTCACGCCGCCGCTCATGGGATGACTCTAACGTATATGGATCGATCGACCTATCGGCGCAAGATGGATCCAGAGATCATCGAGGGCCTGCAGAAACGTTTCGGTGATTTCTTTCTCCTCCCCGAGGGAGGCAGCAATGCGGATGCCTTGGACGGCTGCGCGGAGATCGTGCGCGAGATCGATGAGGAATTCGACCTGCTCTGCTGCCCTTGCGGAACCGGAGGAACACTGGCGGGTGTGTCCGCAGGGCTACGTGACGGTCAGCGGGCTCTCGGATTCTCCGTCCTGAAAGGCGGGAACTTCCTCTGCGGCGAGGTTTCGCGATTGCAGCGACAGAGGTACGGGCGGCCATTGGACAACTGGTCAATCGAGTGCAGCTTCCACTTCGGTGGTTTTGCTCGCTGTAATGCTGAGCTTACTGCTTTCATAGACTCCTTCGAGGATACCCATGGGCTACGGCTGGAGTGGATCTACGTCGCTAAGATGATGTACGGCATATTTGCTCTGGTTGACCGGGAGGTCATCGGCGAAGGAACCACCCTCGTAGCTCTAATCACTGGATAGACTTCTGTTGCATCAAAGCTTGTGGTGATACGAACGTCGAATACGCTTCGACATGCCGTCGTCCTGCCAGGTCAGTTCCCACCTCCCGGTGTTGATCGTGAAGTTCTTGCCGAATCCTACCCACATACCGTTCATCCGCCGGCCAGTAGCGTCGCTCATCAGCTGAAGAGCGCCATGATAAGTCGCTCCACGATAGTAACCGCTGGGCGAAGTCTTCTCCCGCCAGGTTCCGGTCGCCACCGGTGAGGTGATCACCAAATCGATCCAAAGCTGTGATCCAGTCGAGTGCGGGAGGCTCTGCCCAATTAGTCGATTATCCTGCTCACGCATAACCAGATAGTGTTCCCCTGTGAACTCGCTGTTACGGCTACTGCTGGGATAGATATAGCGACTATGCCATATACCGGCCAGATCTCCACCGCCTGAAGCTACTGGCTGACTCTGGGCCGGTGCGTCACTCAGCAACGGCAACGTGGCAGCCAGAGAAAATGCCGAACTCAGCTTCAGCTGCAACTCACGCTGATCCCAATCTGCATCGAGGCATTCGATCCACGACTTCACCAGCCGGGCGAGTTCGGGTACATCGAGTGAATCCAATCGCTCAGCTAACTCAGCCGCTGTCATGGATGACTCGGCCTCCATAGCCGCCGACGCGCTGGCCAGTATGTCGCGATCACGAAGAGCCGCATCGGCAGAACTGAAGTCCGCACAGTCATCGACCAGGTCGGCAACCCGGCATTCGTACAGCTCGGCCAGCTTGCCCAACACGTCCAGGGACGGCGCGTGCCCGGTGCGGCTAGGCCAGTTCTCCCAGTAGGAGAAGTTCTTGAACGTCTTGAAATTTGCAGGCCACCGATCATTCCACTGTTCGGCTGCATCATCTTGGCTCCACCCGCGCACCAGCCGAAGCGCTACCCGCGCGTTCACCCGGTACCGCTCCCGGAAGACAACCGCGACCTCCGCCCAGGTCCTATGCCGATTCCGCAACTCGGCGGACAGCTGACGCTGCTCTTGACGGAGACTTCGGGCCACTGTTGACATCACATCCTCCTCACTGCCAGAGCATCGACGATATCCCTACCACAGAGTTACAGCGCCTCCCGGTTCAACTGGGAACTCCCACAGGGCGAGCTCACAGTCGGTGAGGGTGTTGCTCTCTTTCCTCTCACGATTTCCTGACAGGCGTCCAGTCGAAACGAAGGAGGGCAGGTTGACGCCCAAGGCAGCCGTAACGAGGTCCCTGGCGGTATAGCGCGGGCGGCACCGAACATGCCTTGATCGACGAGCAGATGACTGCCGGATAGTCGGCGAGGACCTGTGTGTACGGCACGCGGACCGTTGCTGCCGTCAGAAAAAGATGGTCATGGTGGTCCGTTCTACCTGAATTGGGAGTCAGACATGGTGCACGGCGTACCGAAAACCTTAGAAGTGGGCGGCTATATGTTCCCGACACGGGACGACTATCTTGCCTACTACACGGTCGGCGGACAGCCGGAAGAGCTGGACGAGGAGATGATCTCTGCCATCCAAAGAGACTGGCACCGGCGAGGACAGAATGGATGCATCTTCGCGATGCACGCTGCCCGCAAGCTGACCCCCCGGCAGTGGCGGTATGAGATCCATTCTGTTGCGGAAAACATCGCGCTGCTTCGCCGGAGTATCCACGCCGCTATTGATGATCAGCATAACGATATCTTGAGCCTCGTCTTCCCTAATATTGAGTGCCGAGCTGATGTCAGCCAGTTGATCGAGTTTGCGATGGCCATTGGCTTCGTCCGGGCGGGCGAGCTTACGTCGGATTCCGGATTGGTCGGATTGCGGTATCGAATCTATGACGTGGAGTCTTGGGTTGTCGGATTTGCTCCTTTAGCAACTCTTCCCATGACTCGTCGCGCACCGTTTGCTGAGCTGGCGATCAGGACTAAACCCAAGTACCATCCGATTCACCCGCATCTCAACAACGAGACGAGCCAGGCGCATCTGGCCGATGTGGCGCTCGGCTTCACGCCGGCAGTAGTTGAGCGTTTAATCTTGAAATCGAAGATACGTACTACGAGGATTCTAGGTGGGGAATCAGCTCGTCGTAATGCTCATGGTGCGAAGGCCAAGGTGACGTATGACTTGTCTACCTAAAGACGATCATGGAAATACTACCGAGGGAGGCTGGACATGCAGGAAGCTGAGAAGCGAGCGGGATTGACGATCGAAGCCGCACGCCGAATTAAGTTGGCGACCGATGAACTGTATCAGCGTAAGAAGGTGGTGAACCGTACCATTGTAGTCAAGGTTGACAATGAGGATTTCTCGCCGAACCCGGAAGCGCTCGTCGATGTCAAGATAAAACTTATCGATGATCAACTTTTGCTCTCCGTCAAGTGTGGATCTTGGCATGGCGACATGGTGCGGCATGAATATGAGGTAAACTTCTACCGCAGTGATTTGGGGAACCTGCTGACCATACTCAAGATATTTGGTCACAGCAGGTTCATTATTCTGGAGGCAACCCGCACGATCTGGACGACAAATATTTTGATCATTACGCTTGATGAGTACTACGAAATCGGTAAGGCGCTCTTCGAGGTCGAACTCGAAGATTTCGAGACGGGCGCGGAAGAGGCCATAAACCAAGTGTTCGCTTCGCTCGGGCTAACGCCGATGAACTCCGAGCGAACGATTGATTTTATTGGTAGTCTGAACAGTGCTAAAGAAATCCAAGTCGACCTTGATCGGCTTGAGCCGGTAGACCTGGCGCGCAAATTGTTGTCAGGAAATTGATCATGTGGTGCACACAAATCGGCGGCAAATATCATCCTGATGACGACACCATCTTTCGACTGAAGCAGTCACTCTCACGACTTGGTGTGTCCGTCTCCCATCCGATTGCTGATGAGATCAAGACGTTTGTCGATGGTCAAGGATTCGCCTTCGATCCAACAGTGCTGACCTTCACCCAGGTCGAGCACGATTATTATGACTCGATCAAGGAGTCCGAGTTCCATGTCGTAGCGAATCAGTTTGAGACACATCTGGGGTACCTGGGTGGTAGCGCCAGTCTTGAAATGGCGTATGCCATGTGCCAACGTAGGCCGATCGTGCTGCTGCATCAGGCCAGTTTCAGTACCAGAGTCGAAGACACGGTACGGGAATTTCTGCAGCCTCGCCTGTGTCAGGTAGTTGTCCACAACTTCCTCACTGCTCCCCCTGAGAGCAGCATTGCGCTGATAGCTGCGATCGGAGGTCGCTCGGTGGACTACGACGTGTCAAGCCAAGGTAAGATACTCATCGAGTCTCGAGTACGTGCACTACTGGAAGGAATTCAGCTGAAGGTTACCGATGTTGCACCGTAACTTTAACCATGCTAATTTGATCGACACGTGTACACTGACGCTCGGTTCTTTCTTTGCTGACGATATGCAACGTGCGGCGTTTGTGACACGGTTTACGGATTTTTCCGCCGCAGACTACTATCTGCCACAGATTGCTAATTTGAGTTCAGGAATTCTACGTTACGTATCCGAGTCTTTTATACCACCGGAGCCGTCTTCGAACAAGTCCAACCTGTTCTTTGTCGTCGGTAATCCGGCGCCCGAGTCGGTCGGGCGAGGCTCCATGTACGCGTACGAGGGTGCCGGCACGAGGCAGCATCGATTCTGGAAGGTTCTGCACTCGACTGGGATCCTGCGTTTCTCGGAGCGGGATCCCGATGTCTACTCACCCGAGGAAAAGATGCTGAGACTGTTCGCCGGTGACTACATGTCACCGTTCAACGTGCATATTATCCCCTTTTTTTCATTGCCGTCGCCGCCAGGGGGAGCTTGGGGAGGTGTCATTGGTCTCCGAAGGCTTTTCGGGCGAGGTTTCGCCCAGCTCGTGTCGGCAGAGCACGAAGTAGTGCGCCAGTTGATCGAGGTGCGGGCACAGGATGGCGACTGTGTTCTTGTTCTACAGAAGGACGCATACGTCGCGATGAAACCGGCGAGTGCCCCTGACTACAACATCTCGGTCTTGCGTACGGCACCTCTGACGAGCCACTACGGCCGGGCGGGAATCAAGCTCATGTGCATGCCTCCGACTCGCTTATTCTATTCTCAAGTCACACGAACTGCGTTGCTGTCTCTGGTGGGTCAAAGCACACGGTGATCATCTTTAGCGATGAGGTATGGTTCTACACTTTGAAGTGAAACTCTCGTAGTTTGCTCGGAGTTGTCGATGTAGCCACTCGTGACAACTCCCACGGTCCATTGTTGATATTAGAATTCTTGTCGAAACCCAACCACTGACCATTCATGCGCTGGCCAGTCGGATCAAGCAGTAGCTGGATTGCCCCATGGTACACCGCGCCTTTGTAGTAACCGGCTGGTGAGGTAAGCTCTATCCATTTTCCGGTTAGGATCGAACCATCGACATCGAGATCAAGGGTCAGCACCGATTCCAGCGAGTTCGGCAGACTCTGCGCTGATACGCGGTCACCGTGCTGACGCAGCACCACGTAATGCTCGCCTTCTAACTGCGCTCCTCGACCATCGCTATAGTAGACATACTTGCTATACCACACACCCGCCAGCCCACCCTCTTCGGTAATCAGCGCCGCCGAGTTGGCAGGATCTGGCTCGGCATTCGCAATAGCTGGGGTCGACGCCGCCAAGGTTAATCCCGCACCGAGCTTGAGCAGCGCCCTACGCCGGTTCACGGTGCCGTCGTCCTGCTGCGCCCAGAGCGCACTGAGTCGAGCGAGCTCGTGCATGTCGATTTCTTCAAACCGTGCCATTAAGGCACGGAAGTCCAGTTCCGCAGTGGATGGTGTCTCTCCCGACGAGACTTTCCCAGTGTCCAGAGACAGGTCCTCGAGCACCCTGCGGGCGATTTGCGCCTGGTCTAGGTGGCCGAAGTCGGCACCGTCGTCGAGTAGATCAGCGACCCGACACTCGTACAATTCGGCAAGGCGCGCCAAGACGTCAAGGGACGGTGCGTGCCCGGTGGGGCTGGGCCAGTTCTCCCAGTAGGAGAAGTTCTTGGACGTCTTGGGCTCCGCAGGCCACCGATCGTTCCACCGCTCGGCCGCATCATCCTGACTCCACCCCCGCACCAGCCGCAACGCCACCCGCGCGTTCACCCGGTAACGCTCCCGGAAGACGGCCGCGACCTCCACCCACGTCTTGTGCCGACCACGCAACTCGGCGGATAGCCGACGCTGCTCTTGGCGCAGACCTCGGACCGCGGTGGACATCGCGTCCTCCCTCACTGCCGGAATGCCAACGGTATGCCCCACCAGGATTACCGCACCTCCCGGTTCAACCGGGATATCCCACAGAGCGAACGCACGGATGAGCGGGGTGTCGCCGCCCTCTTCCCACGATCTCCTATGGAGCGTTCAGGCGAGATGAGGGAGGACGAGTATGGCGACCAGATCGGCCGCGACAAGGACATCGGGTCGGGCGGTGTGGGTCACCTCCGGCGCCGAGGGCATCGAGCATGCGGTGACCGACGAGCAGCTGACCGCCGGCCACACGGCGAAGACCGGCGTGTACAGCGCGCGGTGCGGGATGCGGGTGCTCGCCGCCGCGATGGTGACACCACCCCAGCGGCGCTGCACCCACTGCCTGATCCTGCTGCGCCCCGGACCGCCCCGCCATCGCGCCAACCCCTCCTGCGGTGGCTCCCTGCTCGACTGGACAACTCGCCTGCTCGGTTTTCTCCGGACTCCGACCGCCGTGCCGCCCCATCCCCAGGGCGCCACCCCCGTACGGCGATCGGACGGCGGTCACGGCGGGGTCGGGCAGTACGCCCCTCGGCAGCCCGGCCTCGCCGTGACCCGACACCCCGTCGGTCGGCCATGAGCACAGCACCCACCCGGTGCACCGCTGGCTACCGGGCTGGTCCGGCGACGACACCCACCGTTTCGACTGACTTTTGTTCACCCCAATCCGAGGGGGTCATCTTGACGTGACCCTGGGGATCGATCTGGAGGTTTGAGGACCGATAGTCGAGGACCGATAGTCAAGGTGCGGGCTAGAGCGGTTTCGCTGCTCTGGACGGATTGCATGAGGTTGTCCAGCAGTCGTGGGGGCATCGTGGTTCCGAGGCCAGCCGTTCCTACGGTCTTGTCCAGGGCGTGTGTGGCTGCTTTGGTGAGTGGCGGCGTGCGGTGGGTGCGGGCGTCGCGAGCTGCGTAGGCGTCAGCGGCGTCGAGGGCGCTGCGCTCGATCATTCGGATGACCGGTTGGGTGTCCTGGGTGTGGTGGGCGAGGTCGGCGACGGACAGGCCGAGCCGAACGTGAAAGACGGCGTGTTCGGGGACAGGGTCGAGCGCGAGGTAGGCGTTGACCATGGCGGCGGTGGCCGAGTGAGTTGGCTGGCCGGCCCAGGTGAGGCAGATGACCTTCATACACGCCGCTACCGCCTTCTCCCAAGGGGTTGGCGTGGCACTCGCCTCTGTGAGGCGGATGGCTTCGGCGTGGTTGTGGGCTGCGCAGTGGGCGATGATCGCGACTTGGCGGCCGTCGAAGAGGCGGTGGCCAAGGCCGTTGTGCTGTTCGGCTCGGTGCAGTGCCTCAGACCAGCGACCGGCGCGGCAGAGGGCGCGGGTGCCGTCGGCGAGCAGGATGGT
>JBOHHE010000105.1:0-19171 GCA_050700355.1 Pseudonocardiaceae bacterium | reverse complement strand
CAATCGCGAGGGGTTGACGGCTCTGGCTGACCTGCTAACACCCCGGGCGAGCTGAAGGGTCGCAGCCTAGCGACGTTCGTAGGGCTTGTTGTGGTGTTCGCTACACCTGGCGGGCCGTCGAAAGGGGCCAAGGCCCGGTTCGTTGCTACCAGCCCCGTTCGCGCCATTCGGCGAGGTGGGGACGTTCGGTGCCGAGGGTGGAGTCCTTGCCGTGTCCGGGGTAGAACCACGTCTCGTCGGGGAGCCGGTCGAACACTCGCGTCTCCAAGTCGCCGATCAGCGACTGGAAGTCCTCCGAGTTTGTTGTCCGCCCAGGGCCGCCGGGGAACAGCGAGTCACCGGTGAACAGGTGGGGCGTGCCGTCGGTGTCTCGGTGCAGCAGGGCGATCGAGCCCGGGGTGTGTCCGCGCAGGTGGATCACCTCCAGCGGCACCGTGCCCACGTCCACGGTGTCCCCGTGGCTCACCAATAGATCTGGGGGGACCGGCAGGTGGGGCGCATCGACGGGGTGCGCGACAGTCTGCGCGCCGGTTGCGCCAGCGACAGCGCCGAGGGCTTGCCAGTGGTCCCCGTGCCGATGAGTGGTCAGGATCGTCCGCAGCGCGGGCCGATCATCACCGTGGCCCAGCAGGTCCATCAGCCGGTCGGCCTCGTTGGCCGCATCGATGAGCATCGCCTCGCGGGTGGACTGGCAGACCAGCAGGTAAGCGTTGTTGTCCATCGGCCCGACCGAGATCTTGGTGACGGTCAGCGCGCCCAGCGTCCGCCGCTGCGCCGGGCCGCCAGGCTGCACCGCGCCGTCGTAATCGTCGAGGATCTCCACAGTCGGCGACCGTAGCCGTAGTCCGGACTTCTCGCCAGGCCGCCGGTTGACCACCACCGCGACGATTTGTGTCAGGGGCTCCGCATAGCATGGGAGACCGTCTGGCGTCTGTCCTTCCGCAGGGGCCTCATCGAGGAAGCCTCGGCTGCTGGACGACCTGAACGCGCCGGATCCGATAGGGATCATTCGATCCGAAGGGAACACTGTGGCCGATCGCCTCGTCGTCCGCGGCGCGCGCGAGCACAACCTGCGCAGCGTCGATCTGGACCTGCCCCGGAACAGTCTCATCGTGTTCACCGGGCTGTCGGGGTCGGGCAAGTCCAGTCTCGCCTTCGACACGATCTTCGCCGAGGGGCAGCGCCGGTACGTCGAATCGCTCTCGGCCTACGCCCGTCAGTTCCTCGGGCAGATGGACAAGCCCGACGTGGACTTCATCGAGGGCCTGTCGCCCGCGGTGTCGATCGACCAGAAGTCGACCAGCCGCAACCCCCGCTCCACCGTCGGCACCATCACTGAGGTGCACGACTACCTGCGGTTGCTCTACGCCCGAGCCGGCGAGCCGCACTGCCCCACCTGCGGTGAGCCGATCTCCCGGCAGACCCCCCAGCAAATCGTCGACCAGGTGCTCGCCCTCGAGCCCGGTACTCGATTTCAGGTGCTCGCCCCAGTGGTCCGCACCCGTAAGGGCGAATTCGTCGACCTCTTCGCCGAGTTGCAGTCCCAGGGTTATTCCCGGGTACTCGTCGACGGCACGGTGCACCCCCTCACGGATCCGCCCAAGCTCAAGAAGCAGGACAAGCACGACATCTCCGTCGTCGTCGATCGGTTGGCGGTCAAGAACAGCGCCAAGCAGCGGCTCACCGATTCGGTGGAGACCGCGCTACGGCTGGCCGACGGTCTCGTCGTGCTCGATTTCGTCGACCGGGACGAGCACGAACCGCACCGCCAGCGCCGGTTCTCCGAGCGGATGGCATGCCCGAACGGCCACCCCATCGGTGTGGATGACCTGGAGCCACGCTCCTTCTCGTTCAACTCGCCCTACGGGGCCTGCCCGGTGTGCACCGGCATCGGGATCCGCAAGGAGGTCGATCCCGAACTCGTGGTGCCCGACGAGGAGCTCTCCCTCGCCGAGGGAGCCATCGCGCCGTGGTCCACCGGGCAGACCGCCGACTACTTCCAGCGGCTGCTGGAGGCGCTGGCCGAGACCGTCGGCTTCCGGATGGATACTCCCTGGTGGCGGCTGTCGGCCCGAGCTCAGAAGGCCGTGCTGCACGGCAGCGACGATCAGGTGCATGTTCGCTATCACAACCGGCACGGTCGCGAACGCGCCTACTATGCCGCTTTCGAAGGCGTCATTCCGTTCCTTGAACGCCGGATGAACCAGACGGAGTCGGAGTACGCGCGGGAGAAGTACGACGGCTACATGCGGGAGGTGCCCTGCCCGGCCTGCGACGGCACCCGGCTCAAGCCGGAGATCCTCGCCGTCACCCTCTCGCACACCACGGAGGGCAAGAAGTCCATTGCCGATGTCTCGGCGCTGTCGGTTCGTGACACGGCTGAGTTCCTCGACGGCCTGCAGCTGGACACTCGCCAGACGATGATCGCAGGCGCGGTGCTCAAGGAGATCCAGGCCCGGCTGCGGTTTCTGCTCGATGTCGGGCTGGACTACCTCTCCCTGGACCGGGCCTCGGCCACCCTCTCCGGGGGGGAGGCGCAACGAATTCGGCTGGCCACCCAGATCGGTTCCGGGCTGGTCGGGGTGCTCTACGTGCTGGACGAGCCATCGATCGGCCTGCACCAGCGGGACAACCACCGCTTACTGGTCACTCTCACCAGGCTGCGGGACCTCGGTAACACGCTCATCGTGGTCGAACACGACGAGGACACCATCCGCGCCTCGGACTGGGTGGTGGACATCGGACCGGGCGCGGGGGAGCACGGTGGGCAGGTGGTGCACAGCGGCCCGTTCGCCGAGCTGGAGCGCCATGACTCCTCGATCACCGGCGCCTACCTCTCCGGTCGCCGGAGCATTCCGGTCCCCGCCGCCCGCCGCAAGGTGACTCGCTCGCGACGGCTGACCGTGATCGGTGCCCGCGAGCACAACCTGCGCGGGATCGACGTGTCCTTTCCGCTGGGCTGCCTGATCTCGGTGACCGGAGTATCCGGATCGGGCAAGTCCACCCTGGTCAACGACATCCTGGCCACCGTGCTGGCGAATCGGCTCAACGGCGCCCGGCAGGTGCCTGGACGCCACACCCGGGTCACCGGGCTGGACCACGTGGACAAGCTGGTCCGGGTCGATCAGTCGCCGATCGGGCGCACCCCGCGGTCCAATCCGGCCACCTACACCGGGGTGTTCGATCGGATCCGCAAGCTCTTCGCCTCGACCACCGAGGCCAAGGTCCGTGGCTACCAGCCCGGCCGGTTCTCTTTCAACGTCAAGGGCGGTCGCTGCGAGGCCTGCGCAGGTGACGGCACCATCAAGATTGAGATGAATTTCCTGCCGGATGTGTACGTGCCCTGCGAGGTGTGCCAGGGCGCCCGGTACAACCGGGAGACCCTCGAGGTGCATTACAAGGGCAAGACCATCGCCGAGGTGCTCGACATGCCGATCGAGGAGGGGGCGGAGTTCTTCGAGCCGATCTCGGCGATCCACCGGCATCTGAAGACGCTGGTGGACGTCGGACTGGGTTACGTCCGGCTCGGCCAGCCCGCGCCGACGCTGTCCGGCGGCGAGGCCCAGCGCGTCAAGCTGGCCAGTGAGCTGCAGAAGCGCTCCACCGGGCGCACCGTTTACGTCCTCGACGAGCCCACCACCGGCCTGCATTTCGAGGACACCCGCAAGTTGCTCGGCGTCATCAACGGGCTGGTCGACAAGGGCAACACCGTGATCGTCATCGAGCACAACCTCGACGTGATCAAGACCTCGGACTGGGTGATCGACATGGGTCCCGAGGGTGGGGCGGGCGGCGGAAGCGTGATCGCCGAGGGGACCCCGGAGCAGGTCGCCGCTATCGAAGCCAGCTACACCGGCCAATTCCTGCGGACCATCGTTGACGCCGAGCCCGCCTCACAGCGGCGTAGCCGCGCCACCGCCGCCGCGGGCTGGTGAGTGTAGTTCGGGTACGCTGAAGACAACTCGCAGATTCTGTGAGCTTTGACGACCCGAGACCCCGGTGCGTTATCCAGCGTGACCAGGGAGGTCTCGAAATGATGCCGGCTGTTTCTTCGGTTACTTCCGCAGTGGATCGCGAGCATGGCAGCGATTTCGCGGAGTTGTGCCGCACGGTCAAGCAGTCGGGTCTGCTGCAGCGACGGCGTGGTTATTACCTTGTGAAGATCGCGCTCAATATCGTCGTTCTCGTCGCCACCTGGGTTGTTTTCGGATACCTAGGTGATTCGTGGTGGCAGCTGTTTACTGCGGCATTCCTGGCTGTGGTGTTCACACAACTGTCGTTCATCGGCCACGACGCCGGGCATAAGCAGATCTTTCGCGGTCGCCGGGCCAATGATGCGGTGGGACTGGTGCACGGCGGTTTGGTCGGTCTCAGCTACGGCTGGTGGATTCGCAAGCACAACCGTCACCACGCCAACCCTAATCATGAGGAACATGATCCCGACCTCGACTGCCCCTTGTTGGTGTACACCACAGGCCAGGCCCGCACCAAGCGTGGCGTCCTGCGCTGGATGGCGAAGCACCAGGCGTTCCTGTTCTTTCCACTCTTGCTGCTGGAGGGCCTGAGCCTGCATCGGTCCAGTATTCAAGCCGTGTGGCGTAACGAAGTAAAGTCGCGTCGGTTGGAGAAGTTTCTGTTGATCGCGCACCTCGGCGGCTACCTGTCAGCTGTGTTCCTCGTGCTCTCACCGGGCGTCGCGGTCGTGTTCATCCTGGTGCACCAGGGCTTGTGGGGCGTCTACATGGGTTGTTCATTCGCGCCCAATCACAAGGGTATGCCGACCCCGAGCGAAGATGACTCGCGGGACTTCCTCCGTAAGCAGGTGCTCACCTCCCGCAATGTTCGGGGTGGCGTGTGGACGGACTTCGCACTGGGAGGGCTGAACTACCAGATCGAGCACCATCTGTTTCCCAGCATGCCGCGCCCCAACCTCCGACACGCTCAGGTACTCGTCCGCCAGTTCTGCACTCAGCGCGAAATCAGCTACTTAGAGTGCGGTCTGCTGCGTTCCTACGGCTACGTGCTTCGCCACTTGCACGCGGTCGGCGCACCATTGCGCGCCGTGTAGCGCTGAGCTCCGAGTACCGCCGTGTCTGTGTGGCTGCTCTGCGAGACCGCCGTCTTCCGACTGGGGGTGAGCGGGGCCGCGGTGACGGTGAACAACGCTGCGGGCTGGCCCGAAACGAGGCATTCAACCGATGCACTGAGCGCGCGGTTGGTGGAACTCCAGGTCACTGTCGGAGAGGGACCTTGCGCGGACGCATACCAGGCAGGTGGCCCGATACTCGTCGCCGATCTTGACTCCTCAGCCATCCAACGTCGCTGGCCACTGTTCGCGCCATTGGCTGTCGAAGCGGGTGCACGCGCCTTGTTCACCTTCCCGTTGTGTGTCGGAACCATCCGGCTTGGGATACTCGCGCTGCATCGCATCGAGCCCAGGCCGCTCGGACCGGCGACGCTGGCGGACTCTTTGGTGTTCGCCGACTTTGCCCTGCGGTTGCTGCTGGATGAACAGGCCGGACTACCCACCAGGGACGGCGGCCTGCCGCTGCACAACCCCCAGGTGCACCAGGCCACCGGAATGATCTCGGCTCAACTCAACGTGGAGATGGAGGACGCTTTTGCCCGCCTGCGTGCGCGAGCGTTTACCGACCAGCGGCCACTGGCCGAGCTGGCCGCCGACATCGTCGCCCGCCGGCTGCGCTTCGACCCGACCGGCGAAGCGAGATGAATGACTGCGTGCTCCATGTTGGTGACACGTACTCTGCTGGGGGCAACGACGGAGGTGACCGCAATGGGCGAGGAGCGTCTCGTCGACACGTTCGTCGAGCTGGCGGACACCCTGATCGACGACTTCGACGTGATCGACTTCCTGCACCTGCTGGTAGACAGGTGCGTCGAGCTCCTCGACGTCGACGCGGCCGGGCTGCTGCTGGCCAACCAGCACGGCCAGCTGCACGTGATCGCGACCTCCAACGAGCAGGTCCGGCTGCTGGAGTTGTTCCAGCTACAGAATGACGAAGGTCCCTGCCTGGATGCTTTCGCGAGCGGCGCCGGGGTCAGCCACGCCGATCTGACCGCTGCGGGTGCTCGGTGGCCGCGATTCGCCGAAGCGGCCACCGACGCCGGGTTCGCCGCCGTGGATGCGCTCCCGATGCGGTTGCGCAACGAGGTGATCGGTGCCCTCAACCTGTTCCGGACCAGTCCCGGTGTGTTGAGCGATATGGCTCTGCGGACCGCCCAGGCACTGGTCGCGGTGGCCACCATCGGTCTGCTCCAGGAACGCTCGATCCGCAATCAGGAGATCCTGACCGAACAGTTGCAGACCGCCCTGAACAGTCGGGTGGTCATCGAACAGGCCAAAGGGCTCGTCGCGGAACGTCTTGGCATGGACATGGAGGGCGCCTTTGCCGCCCTACGTGGCTATGCGCGTGGTCATAATCTGAAGCTGAGCAACGTCGCTCGCGCGGTCATCGCCGGTCGAATCGGAACACACGACCTGCTCGCCACCCCGGTTCCGCCCAGCCGTCCCAGACGCTAGCGCTCCGGATGTATAGCCGCCCCGGTGACGTGATGATCATTTGATGTAGCTCGCTTTTCGTGGACCGCCGGTGGTACCGGTGAGACTAATATGCGCTGAATGGGAAGCCCACTTGACTTGCCGATTTCGCAGGGTGCGTCCGAGGTGCCGGACCGGGCGACGTTCGAAGTGCTCGCTGCCCGCGACGACGTCCCTGGCGCACTCGGGGCACGCGAGGTGAAGTTCCTGATGCTGGGGGTGGACGAGGCCCAGCCACGGCTTTACTTTGCCAACACGAACACCTACTCCTACCACTATGACTTCGCTACCGGTGCGTTGGACGTCGACGTGTCGCTCGGGGAGTTCAACGCGCAGACCTACTTCCGTGACGATCGCCGGAACCTGGCCGGGACGGTGATCGCACACGATGGTTTCGAGGCGCCGGACGGCGGGCGCGGCCTCTACGCGATGGAGTTCTGGCCCACAGATCCGGTCAAGGCCCACCACGTCGCCTTGGCGTTTCAGGCAATCGGCGAGGCGATGCCGTTCGCCGGTGTGCAGCTCGCCTACCACCCGGCCGGTGACACTCAGGAAGCGCTCTACCGGGAGGAACGCGCGGAGTTCGACCAGCTCGGCATCCGGGTAGTGGAGACGTCAACCTTATTCGGGAACGTGTCGTATACCCCGCTCAACCTCGGCGAGGGGTTCGGCACGCTGCGGGTGGTCGATGCGACCCAGGTCGGCGCGCGACCGGCCACGATCCGGGACGTGGCGATCTTCTCCACTCTGCCCAACGACATCTCCCACCTCGCCGGAATTATCAGCGAGACCCCGCAGACCCCGCTGTCCCATATCAACCTCAAGGCCAAGCAGAACGACACTCCGAACGCCTATGTGCGGGGCGCTTCCACCGATCCCCGGATCACCCCTTTCCTGGACCAGCTCGTTCACTACGTCGTCACCCCGGACAGTTTCGTGCTGGAATCCGCCACGCAGGCCCAGGTCAACTCCTGGCTGGAGCGGCTCCGGCCGCCGCAGCCGCAGCTGCCGCGACGTGACCTCGGCCCCCGCGAGATCGTCGATCTTGATCAGCTCAGAAACTCCGATACTGCCGCTTTCGGGGCCAAGGCCGCGAACCTGGGCGAGCTCCGCACCATCTTTCCCGCTGAAATGGTGCCCGGCGGCTACGCCCTCCCGTTCAGCTTCTACGACGATTTCATGACCGCGAACGGTCTTTACGACGAAATCGTCTGCATGATCGCGGATGCGGATTTCCAATCCGACCCCGCGGTGCGGGAGCGGATGCTCGACGACTTCCGCCGCACCCGGGTCCGGCGCGGCGAGCTGCCCGCGGAACTCGCCAGCCGGATTTCCGAGCTACAGGTGCGTTTCGGCGACGGTATTGGAATCCGCTGCCGGTCGTCGACGAACAACGAGGACGTGGAGGGTTTCAACGGGGCCGGGCTCTACGATTCGTTCACCCACCGGCCGGATGAGGGCGCCCTGGAGAAGACGATCAAGCAGGTGTGGGCCTCGCTGTGGAACTTCCGCGCCTTCGACGAGCGCGACTTCTACCGCATCGACCATCGCCGCGCCGCCATGGGTGTGGCGGTGCATCGCAACTTCGATGACGAGGTGGCCAACGGAGTCGCCATCACCAAGAACCCCTACGAGCCTGACTGGCCCGGGTTCTATGTCAACGTCCAGGTCGGCGAGAGCCTGGTGACCAACCCGGACCCGGCGGCCATTCCTGATGAGCTGCTCATCTCGGCGATCGGCCCGCAGGGTGAATGGGAGACCCAGTTCATCCGGCACTCCAGCCTGACAACTGACGGTCAACCCGTGCTCAGCGTGGTCCACCTCGACCAGCTACGCCGGGCACTGCAACGACTGCACACCCATTTCAAGCGTGTCTACCAACGCCAGGACGACGACACGTTCGCCATGGACATCGAATTCAAAGTCGATATCAACGACCAGCTCGTGATCAAACAGGCCCGCCCCTGGGTCGACTGACCCGCGCGGCTCCATCCCATTCAGCCTCCCGCCCGGGTGATGACGACCTGCCGGGCTACCCTGGTCAGCTCCTTCGCGTCGGAGCCGGGGTGAGTGTCCAGCGCGGTGAGAAATGGTTCGAGCTGGGTGCGGGCGCGGACCGAGCTGAGCCTGCCCACCGCCACTCTGGGCGTGACCTGCTAGCCTGTATCCGCGACCAGCTTCCGCCCCGGTGGAGGCTGCCAAGTGGAGCCCCCGCTCCCACCCGCACCGCCGCAAGGCGGGCGGGTCCGGTCACGGAATCCTCCAGTGGGTTCCGGCGTTATGTCGTATGGTGCCGACTAGGCATCAGCGGCGTCGACCGGTCGGATGTGGGCCCCGCTCGCCAGCAGGCGGCGGGGCCGGCCTACGTCCGGGGTCACCTGGGTAGGGCCCGTTACGCTCGGTCGCGCCGAATGACGCAGGACGAACCGAGGAGGCCCCATCAGCGTCGAGACACGCATCAACGAACGCATCCGCGTTCCGGAGGTCCGGCTTGTCGGACCGAACGGTGAGCAGGTTGGCATCGTCCGCATTGAGGACGCGCTGCGGCTGGCCCAGGAAGCGGATCTGGACCTGGTCGAGGTTGCGGCCCAGGCTCGTCCGCCGGTCTGCAAGCTCATGGACTTCGGCAAGTTCAAGTATGAGACCGCGCAGAAGGCTCGAGAGTCTCGTCGTAACCAGCAGCTGACGGTCATCAAGGAGCAGAAACTCCGCCCCAAGATCGACACTCACGACTACGAGACGAAGAAGCGCAGCGTCGTACGGTTCCTCGATGCGGGCCATAAGGTGAAGGTCACCATCATGTTCCGGGGTCGCGAGCAGTCCCGGCCGGAGCTGGGCTTCCGGTTGCTGCAGCGGCTCTCTGACGACGTCGCCGAGCTCGGCTTCGTCGAGACCTCCGCCAAACAGGACGGCCGGAACATGACGATGGTGCTCGCCCCCCACCGCAACAAGCCAAAGGTGAACAAGGCCGAGCCGGGTACCTCCGCCTCGGCGCAGTGACACCGGAGACACCGGAGACATCAGCGAAATATCCCGGGCCGCCTGCCCAGCCGTGGCAGGCCGCCTGTCGGTGCGCCGAGGCGGGGCGGCGCACTACAGGTCCTGATCAACAGGACGAACGCCGCCCGTTTAGGTGGTCTAGCTTCACGTGGGCCAGCTCCGGGTGAAATCAAGACTGAGGACGGACATGCCGAAGAACAAGACTCACCAGGGTACCGCGAAGCGCGTGAAACTCTCCGCTGCCGGCAAGTTGCTGCGACAGCGCGCGGGCAAGCGTCACCTGCTGGAGAAGAAGCCCTCCAGAGTCACCCGTCGTCTGGACGGTGTGGTGGAGGTGGCCCCGCAGGACGTCAAGCGGATCCGCAGGTTGCTTGGTCGCTGACCGGCCGCGCTATCCGGCCCCGAATCCCGGGTCGGCTCCGAACCCGGGCGGTGAACCCGCCCCCGATATCGACAGGACGAACCAGTGGCACGCGTGAAGCGGGCGGTCAATGCCCAGAAGAAGCGCCGCACCATCCTGGAGGCGGCCAGCGGCTACCGTGGTCAGCGCTCCCGGCTCTACCGCAAGGCCAAGGAGCAGATCCTCCATTCGATGCAGTACGCCTACCGGGACCGGCGGGCACGCAAGGGCGACTTCCGACAGCTCTGGATCACTCGCATCAACGCTGCGGCGCGACAGAACGACATGACGTACAACCGCCTCATCCAGGGTCTGCGCATCGCCGAGATCGAGGTGGACCGCAAGAACCTCGCCGAGCTCGCTGTCTCCGACCCCGCCGCGTTCACCGCGCTGGTCGACATCGCCCGGGCGAACCTGCCCGCTTCCCGCGGGGCGAGTGCGCCGGAGTCCGCGGAGGGCGCTGAGTCCCGAAAGGGCGAGGCAGCCTGAGCCGGGGAAATGCGACCCGGCCCGGTGTCCCTTGTACCGAACGGACATCCCGGGTCGCGGCCGCACGAGAATTGCTCCGCCGCCGGGATCGGGAGCAGGCCGGGCGGTTTCTGGTCGAAGGCGCACAGGCTGTGCGGGCCGCCCTGGCCGCAGGGGCGGTGCAGGAGCTTTTCCTGACCGAACGAGCAGTTGCCCGCCATCCGGACCTGCCCGAGCAGGGAATCCGAGCCTGCATGATCACCGAGCGGGCCGCCGCGAGGTTGTCCGACACGGCCACTCCGCAGGGCATCGTTGCGGTCTGTGCAACGCTTGGAGTTCCGGCTTCCACCGCGTTGCGTGATACCCGGTTGGTGGCGGTTCTGGCCGATGTCTCCGATCCGGGCAACGCGGGCACCGTCGTCCGAGTCGCCGATGCCGCCGGGGCAGGCGCTGTGCTGTTCACCGGACCAGGTGTCGATCCGCACAACGGCAAATGCGTGCGGGCATCCACCGGCAGCCTGTTTCACGTCGCGCTGGGCATCGAGCCCGATCCGCTGCAGGCTGTCGCGGCATGCCGGGAAGCCGGGCTGCAGGTGCTGGCGGCCGACGGCGCTACTGGTCGCGATCTCGATGAGGTCCTCGACATCGGTACCCTGGACGCGCCGACAGCATGGCTGTTCGGCAATGAGGCGCATGGGCTGGACGCGACCCTGCTCGCCGCTGCGGACGGCGCCGTCGCCGTTCCCCTGCATGGGCGTGCGGAGAGCCTCAACCTGGCCACTGCGGCGGCGGTCTGCCTGTACGCCAGCGCGCGGGCGCACCGGCGGGCTGCGATCACACCGATCACCTAGGATCTGACCACATGTCTGGACCCAACGACTCCTTCGACCCCAAACAGGTCGCCGTGCTTGCACCAGAGGCACTGGCGCAGGCCGTCGAGGATGCCGTCAAAGCATTCGCCGAAGCAGGCGACCTGGAGGCGCTGGCCGTCGTCAAACCCGCGCACCTGGGGGACCGGTCGCTGGTGCTGACCGCCCGCCGGGAGATCGGCGCGCTCCCACCACAGGCCCGAGCCGAGGCGGGCAAGCGGCTCAACGAGAGTCGGGTCGCTGTTCAATCCGCCTTCGACCAGCGCCGCGCCGCGTTGCAGGCACAGCGTGACATCTTGGTGCTGCGCGAAGAGGCCGTGGACGTCACCTTGCCGTGGGATCGGGTCCCAGCCGGTGCCCGCCACCCGATTTCCACGCTCTGTGAGCGCATCGTGGATGTGTTCGTCGCCATGGGCTATGAGGTCGCCGAGGGGCCTGAACTCGAAGCGGAATGGTTCAACTTCGACGCGCTCAACTTCGGTAAAGACCACCCGGCCCGCAGCATGCAGGACAGCTTCTACGTGGCGCCCGAGGGTTCCGGCATGGTCCTGCGCACGCACACCTCCCCGGTTCAGGTGCGCACCTTGCTGGAGCGGGAGCTGCCGGTGTACGTGGTGTGTCCGGGGCGGACGTTCCGCACTGACGCGCTGGACGCCACCCATACCCCCGTCTTCCACCAGGTGGAAGGGCTTGTGGTGGACAAGGGCATCACCATGGCACATCTGAAGGGCACCCTGGACGCATTCGCACGTGCGATGTTCGGCGAGACCTCCCGGACCCGGTTGCGGCCTAACTTCTTCCCTTTCACTGAGCCTTCCGCCGAACTCGATATCTGGTTTCCGGAGCGCAAAGGTGGAGCCGGCTGGGTGGAGTGGGGCGGTTGCGGGATGGTCAATCCGAACGTGCTGCGCTCCTGTGGGATCGATACCGAGATCTATTCCGGTTTCGCGTTCGGTGTGGGCGTCGAACGTGCCCTGCAGTTCCGCAACGGTATCTCCGACATGCGGGACATGATCGAGGGTGACGTGCGCTTCACCCGTGCGTTCGGAACGGAGGCCTGAGCCAGTGCGGGTTCCATTGTCCTGGCTGCGCGATCACGCCGCGTTGCCCGAAGGCGTCGACGCCCCATCCGTCGAACAGATCGCCGACGCATTCGTGCGGGCCGGTTTCGAGATCGAAGAGGTGCAGCGCCTCGGCCCGGTGACCGGCCCGGTCGTGGTAGGACGGGTGCTGGTGATCGAGGAGTTGACCGGTTTCAAGAAACCCATCCGGTACTGCCAGATCGACGATGGCGACCTGGAGCCGCGTGGGGTCATCTGCGGCGCGACGAACTTCGCCGTGGAGGATCTGGTCGTGGTGGCTCGTCCCGGCGCTGTGCTGCCGGGGAACTTCACCATTGCCGCGCGCACCGCCTACGGCCGGACCTCCGACGGGATGATCTGCTCGGCCGCCGAGCTCGGGCTCGGTACGGACCACACCGGGATCATGGTGATCCCAGCCGGTGACGCCACCCCCGGAGACAGCGCCACTGAGCTGCTCGGCCTGGATGATGCGGTGATTGAGTTGGGCATCACGCCCGACCGCGGCTACTGCTTGTCTGTTCGCGGCCTGGCCCGCGAACTGGCGATCGCGTTCGACGTCCCCTACGGAGACCCGGCGCAGCTGGAAGTGCCCAAGGCCGGAATCGGTACCTGGCCGGTGCGCATCGACGACGAGCAGGGTTGTCGCCGGTTTGTGACCCGCAGAGTCTCCGGCGTGGATCCGGCGGCCGATTCCCCCTGGTGGATGCGCAGGCGACTGCAGTTGGCCGGAATGCGGCCGATTTCGCTGGCCGTCGATGTCACCAACTACGTGATGCTCGAGCTCGGGCAGCCGCTGCATGCGTTCGACGCCGACAAACTGGACGGCGACCTCGTGGTCCGGCGGGCCGGCGAGGGGGAGAAGCTCATCACGCTGGACGGGATGAGCCGGGAGCTCGATCCCGATGATCTGGTGATCGCCGATGCCAGTGGTCCGGTGTCCCTGGCAGCCGTGATGGGTGGGGAAAGCACCGAGGTCGGTGCCAAGACCACCAGTCTGGTGCTGGAGGCCGCGAACTGGGACCCGGCGTCGGTGGCCCGCACCGCCCGCCGGCATAAGTTGTCCAGCGAAGCCGCGCGGCGTTTCGAGCGCGGGGTGGACCCCGCCCTACCGCCGGTGGCCGCCGAGCTGGCTGCCATCCTGCTGACCCGCTATGGCGGTGGCGAGATCCGGCCGGGTCGCACCGACGTCGGTACACCGTGGGCGTCAACGCCAGTGCGGATGCCTATCGACCTACCGGATCGGGTGGCGGGGCGACGCTACGAGCGAGGCGCCACAGTGCGCAGGCTCACCCAGATCGGCTGTGCGGTGGAAGTCGGCGGTAACAACGGCACCACCATGCTGACCGTCAGCCCGCCGTCCTGGCGGCCCGATCTGCTCCAGCCCGCCGACCTCGTCGAGGAGGTGCTGCGTCTGGAGGGCTATGAGACCATCCCCGCCGAGATTCCGCAGGCCTTCCCCGGGCGCGGGCTCACCGCTGGACAGCGTCGTCGCCGGGCGGTGTCCCGAGCGCTGGCGAGCGCGGGATACGTCGAGGTGCTGCCCAGCCCGTTCGTCTCGGCTGCCACCTGGGAAGCCTTCCGCCTGCCCGCCGACGATCCACGGCGGCGTACCACAGCACTGCTGAACCCGCTGGAATCCGATCGTGACCAGTTGGCCACCACCCTGCTTCCCGGGCTGCTCGATGCGTTGATCCGCAATATCGCCCGTGGGCAGCGTGACCTGGCGCTCTACGGGGTGGCCCAGGTTGTGACGCCACCAAGCGCACCCGGAGAGGTGCCCGAGCTCGGCGTGGCGCACCGACCGGACGACGCTGAGCTCGCCGCGCTGATCAGCTCGCTGCCACCGCAGCCGTTGCATGTGGGTGCCGTACTCGCCGGCCAATGGGAACGCCGTGGCTGGTGGGGTCCTGGTCGGTCGGCGAGCTGGGCCGACGCCGTGGCCGCCGCCCAGCTGGTCGGTGCGACCTCCGGCGTCGAACTCGAGGTGCTCGCCGCCGAGACCGCACCGTGGCATCCCGGCCGGTGTGCCCAGCTATGCGTCGGTGGCGTACCGGTGGGGCATGCCGGGGAGCTGCATCCGGCGGTGATCGAGGCGCTGGGCCTGCCCCCGCGCACCGCCGCGATGGAGCTTGATCTCGACGCGATTCCGCTGATCGAGCACCGGCCCGCTCCTGTGGTGTCGCCGTACCCGCCCGTGCTCCAGGACATCGCGCTGGTGGTGAACGCCGCCGTGCCGGTGGCGGCCGTGCTCGCCACGTTGCGCCGCGGTGCCGGGGAGCTGCTGGAGGACGTGCGCCTCTTCGACGTCTATAGCGGTGAGCAGGTCGGCGAGGGCAACCGATCCCTTGCCTTCGCCCTGCGCTTCCGGGCTCCCGACCGCACCCTGACCGTCGCCGAAGCCACCACCGCCCGCGACGCCGCCATCGCCGCCGCCCTCAAAGATCACAACGCCGCCCTCCGCTCCTAACCCCACCCCGCGCGTGTCCGCCTTTCACGCACCCTGTGTCCGTCCTCCATGCACGGCGTGTCCGGCGCTCAGGTACACCCAGCTCCAAGTGATCAACTATCGTTGTACGATCCGAGATATTGAATGAGGTTGCACGGTAGTGCATAATCATCCGAATGGCACTCAGGGTCGCGGTAGCCGGGGCGAGCGGATACGCGGGCGGTGAACTGCTCCGACTGCTGCTCAGCCACCCGGAGATCGAGATCGGGGAGCTGACAGCGGGTGGGAATGCCGGCAGCGCGGTCGGTGAGCATCACCCGAACCTGATCCCGCTGGCCGACCGTGTCCTGTCCGACACCACCGCCGCCCAGCTGGCTGGCCACGACGCGGTGTTCCTCGCTCTGCCGCACGGGTATTCCGCCCAGCTCGCGGCAGCACTGCCCAGGAACACCGTGGTGATCGACTGTGGCGCGGATCATCGGCTCGCCGACCCGGCGGCTTGGCGGCGGTGGTATGGCTCCGATCACGCCGGTGCCTGGCCATACGGCCTGCCTGAGTTGCCCGGCGCGCGGGAGAAACTGCGCGGTGCTCGTCGCATCGCGGTCCCCGGCTGCTACCCGACGGTGGTCAGCCTTGCGCTGGCTCCGGCGCTCGCGGCGGAGCTCATCGCGGCCGATGTCGTCGTCACCGCGGTTTCCGGCACATCGGGGGCGGGCCGGGCACTCAAACCCCACCTGCTCGGCTCGGAGGTGATGGGCACGGTCAGCGTTTATGGGATGGCCGGCGCGCACCGGCACAATCCAGAGATCAGCCAGAATCTCGCGGGCGTCGCGGGTCAGCCGGTCTCCGTGTCGTTCACGCCGGTGCTGGCGCCGATGCCGCGCGGAATTCTGGCCACCTGCACCGCGTCGATGCGCCCGGATACCGACCACCAGCTGGTCCGGCACAGCTACCAGGCCGCTTATGCCACGGAACCTTTCGTCCAGCTCCTTCCCGAGGACCGGTGGCCGACGACCGGTGCCGTGCGGGGTTCGAACTCCGTGCAGTTGCAGGTGGCGGTGGATACCGACGCCGAAAGGCTGGTTGCCGTCGGTGCGATCGACAACCTCACCAAGGGCACCGCGGGAGCGGCTGTGCAGTGCCTCAACCTGGCCATGGGCTGGCCGGAGACCACCGGCCTGCCCGGGTGGGGAATTTCCCCATGATCGTTTCCGGGAGGACACCGTCATGACCGTCACCACGTCGAAGGGATTCCGGGCTGCGGGCATCGCCGCTGGAATCAAGCACAGCGGAGCTCCGGACCTGGCCTTGGTCGTCAACGAAGGACCGTCCCAGGTGGCTGCCGGAGTGTTCACGCGCAATCAGGTCAAGGCCGCGCCGGTGCTGTGGTCAGCACAGGTGCTCACCAACCGGCGGTTGCGCGCCGTGGTGTTGAACTCCGGCGGGGCCAACGCCTGCACCGGCCCCGGCGGCTTCCAGGACACGCACGCCACGGCCGAGCGGGTGGCGAAGGCGCTGGACTGTGGGGCGATCGAGGTCGCCGTCTGCTCCACAGGGCTGATTGGCGAGCGGCTGCCGCTGGACATCCTGCTCGCCGGAGTGGACACAGCCGTGGCGGCACTGGCCGACACCCCGGAAGCGGGATTGGCCGCCGCTACCGCGGTGCTCACCACCGACACCGTGCCCAAGCAGGCCGCGGTCAGCGGAGCAGGCTGGACGGTGGGTGGATTCGCCAAGGGGGCGGCCATGACCGCGCCCAGCCTGGCCACCATGCTCTGCGTGCTCACCACCGACGCGGTGGTGGACGAGTCCACTCTGGACGCCGCGTTACGGCGTGCCACCGCGACGACATTCGAGCGGTTGGACATCGACGGTTGTTGTTCGACCAACGACACCGTGTTGATGCTCGCTTCCGGCGCCTCCGGGGTCGCACCCAGCGGGGAAGAGTTCGCCGTCGCGGTGCAGCAGGTCTCCCACGACCTGGTCCTCGGTATGCAGGCCGACGCCGAAGGCGTCACCAAAGAAATCGCGATCACGGTGCGTGGTGCGCACAGCGACGTCGACGCGCTCGCCGCAGCCCGCGCGGTCGCCCGGGACAACCTGGTCAAGACCGCGTTCTTCGGCTCGGATCCCAACTGGGGGCGGATCGCGGCTGCGGTGGGCGCCTCATCTGCCACGGTACAAGCCGACGGGCTGGATATCCGGATCAATGGCGTGCTGCTCTGCCAGGACGGTGCGGCGGCCGCCGATCGCTCGACGGCGAACCTGTCCGGCAGACAGATCGTGGTCGAGATCGACCTGCACCTCGGCTCGGGGAAGGCCACCGTGCTCACCACGGATCTCTCGCACGCCTACGTCGAAGAGAACAGCGCGTACTCGACATGACACTGCTCGCGGGATCGAGAATCGAGACGGCGGCGCAGAAAGCGGTGGTGCTCGCTGAGGCGTTGCCATGGCTTCAGCGCTTCCACGGCGCCACCGTCGTGATCAAATATGGCGGCAACGCGATGCTCGACGATGCGCTCAAGCGGGCCTTCGCGCAGGACATGGTGTTTCTGCGGCTGGCCGGTCTGCGACCTGTCGTCGTGCACGGTGGTGGCCCACAGATCAGCGCCATGTTGGACCGGCTGGGTATCGCCGGAGAGTTCCGCGGTGGCTTGCGGGTCACCACGCCCGAGACCATGGACGTGGTACGGATGGTGCTGGTCGGGCAGGTCGGCCGGGAACTCGTCGGACTGGTCAACGCACACGGCCCCTACGCCGTCGGGATCTCCGGGGAAGATGCACATCTGTTCACCGCCGCCCGGCGCGCCGCTACCGTGAACGGGGAGCCGGTGGACGTCGGACTGGTCGGCGATGTCGTCGCGGTGAATCCGGACGCGGTGCTCGACATCGTCAACGCGGGACGCATCCCGGTGGTGTCCACGGTGGCTCCGGACGTCCACGGGGTCGTGCACAACGTGAACGCGGACACTGCCGCGGCCGCGCTGGCCGTCGCGCTGGGAGCGGAGAAGTTGGTGATGCTCACCGACGTGGAGGGCCTCTACACCGACTGGCCGAACCGCTCCAGCCTGCTGTCCCAGGTGACCGTGGATGCGTTGGAGAGACTGCTGCCCGGGCTGTCCACCGGGATGGTGCCGAAGATGGAGGCGTGTCTGCGGGCGGTGCGCGGCGGAGTCTCCCAGGCCCATGTCATCGATGGCCGTTTGGCCCATTCGGTATTACTGGAGGTTTTCACCACCGAGGGTGTGGGAACGATGGTGCTGCCCGAACCGGAAACAGCTCCCGAAATGGATACCGACTGATGTCCACAGCAGATTTCCAGCGGCGTTGGCAAGCCGCGTTGATGAACAACTACGGCACGCCCCAGCTGGCACTGGCCCGTGGCATGGGGGCGCAGGTGTGGGACGTTGACGGTCGTCGTTACCTGGACCTGTTGGGTGGCATCGCGGTCAATTCGCTCGGACACGCCCATCCGGCCGTGGTGCGCGCTGTCACCGAGCAGATCGGCATCCTCGGACACGTCTCGAACCTCTGCATCAGCGAACCAGCGCTCACCCTCGCCGAGACACTGCTTGATCTGATCGGCGGTGCCGGGTCGGGACGGGTCTTGTTCTGCAACTCCGGTGCGGAGGCGAACGAGGCCGCGTTCAAGATCGCTAGGCGCACCGGGCGAAGGAAGATCGTCTCTGCCGAAGGCGCATTTCACGGCCGCACCATGGGCGCGCTGGCGCTCACCGGTCAGCCCGCTAAGCGGGAGCCCTTCGAACCGATGCCGCCTGGAGTCGTCTTCGTGCCTTACGGTGACAGCGCGGCGCTGGAGGCGATGGTGGACTGCGATACCGCCGCCGTGTTCCTCGAGCCCGTGCAGGGCGAGATCGGGGTGGTCATCCCCCCGGAGGGTTACTTGCAGACCGCCCGGGAGATCACCACCGCGAACGGGGCGTTGCTCGTACTCGACGAGGTCCAGACGGGTATCGGCCGAACCGGCAACTGGTTCGCCCACCAGTCCGTGGGCGTGACGCCCGACGTGATCACGCTGGCGAAGGGCCTGGGTGGGGGACTTCCGATCGGGGCGTGCATCGGTCTCGGTGCGGCGGGCGCCCTGCTCGAACCAGGTCAGCACGGCACCACCTTCGGTGGCAATCCCATCTGTTGTGCAGCCGCGCTAGCCGTATTGCGGACCATCGAGTCGGACGGGTTGATCGACCACGCCGCACGGCTCGGCAAGGAGATCGCCGTTGACGTGGCAGCGCTGCATCACCCACTCGTCGAGTCGATCAGCGAGGCGGGTCTGCTCATCGGGATCGGGCTCACCGAACCCGTCTCCGCGGCGGTGGCCACCGC
>JBOHHE010000104.1:0-7923 GCA_050700355.1 Pseudonocardiaceae bacterium | reverse complement strand
GGTGGCGGGGGTGGTTCTTCGGTGGTCGTGGTCGGTGGTGGTGGCGGGGGTGGTTCTTCGGTGGTCGTGGTCGGTGGTGGTGGCGGGGGTGGTTCTTCGGTGGTCGTAGTCGGTGGTGGTGGCGGAGGTGGTTCTTTGACAGTCGTGGTCGGTGGTGGTGGCGGGGGTGGTGTGGTCGTGGTCGGTGGTGCGGGAGCCGGGGTCGTCCCACGTCCGCCGGGAGTTCCAGCGGGCGCGGGCGAGTTCGTGGCAGGAGCGCCGGGTTGCCGGCTGGCTGGAGTAGCGGAGGTTACGGAGTCGCCATCCCGGCCACGGGACTGGAGAGCACCGCCGACAGGGCTGATCTTGGCGGAGTCACCTGGCTGATCTGCGATGGCAGGCGCGGTAACCGGAGCCCCCCCAGCGGGGGAGGCGTTGTCTGTCGTCACAGCGGGCAGAGCCAGCACCGCCCCGACGATCAGTGCCACGGCGACGACGCCGGACATGACACCTGCCAGCAGTCTCCGGCGCGGTCGCCCTTCCTCGTCATCGGATTCCTGGAGCTCGGCGTACTCCTGCCGGATGGGCACGACCGGACGATCCGGCGCTTGGCCCGCCAGGTGTCCACTGCCGTTCACGAGATCCGGCTCGGGGTCGGCAGGCCGGGGTACGGGCGCGATGGCAGTCGGGGGAGCGGTCGTGGTTACCGGTTCGGGCTGCGGAGCCATCGATAGTGCGGCGCCGAGCGCGATGGTGGTCTTCGGATCGGTGTCCACCACAACCGGGCAACCCAGCCGGGCGGAGACCATCTGGGACACCAGCGGCACCCGGGACGAGCCGCCGACGAGCAACACCGCGCCGAGATCGGCGCTGGTGAGCCCGGCCGATGCGATGGCCCGGGACAGCGAGTCGATGGTGTCCTCCAGCGCTGGCCGGATCATCTCCTCGAACTCACTGCGCACCAGGCGGACCTGAGCATTCACTCCGGGCAGCAGCACCGCGACGGACACTTCGGTGTCCGAGGACAGCGCCTCCTTGGCCTCGGTGCATTCCCGGCGCAGCCGCGCCAGCCCACTGAGCACGCTCGGGTCGTCGATGTCGAGCGCATCCAGCTGGCCGCCGAGTCCGGCCTGTACGTGGGTGAATACGGCCTCGTCGAAGTCCGCGCCACCGAGCTGCTCGATGCCCTCAGCTGAGCCCATCAGGGCGAACGAACCCGCGCCGGTCTTGCTTGCCCCCGTCTTGCGTACTACCGCCGCGTCGAAGGTGCCGCCACCCAGGTCGTACACCGCGATCGTGGTACCCGCCTCGACCCGTTCCTGCGCGGCGTAGCTGACCGCGGCGGCTTCCGGTTCCGCCAGGAAGGTGAGATTGTGCAGGCCCTGCGCGCCCAGCGCGGTACGCAGCAGGTCCTTCTTGAAGGGGCCCCACCCGGCGGGGTGAGTGATCGCGATCTGATCCGGCGCCCTCCCCTCACGCTCGACGACCCGGTCGACCACCCAGCGGACCATCATCGCGGCCAGATCGTGCGCGGCGTAGGGCCGACCACCCACGAACAGCGGGGTGTCATCGCCGATCCGGCGCTTGAATTCCCGGACCACCCGGTCCGGGTCGGTCACCGAGCGCCGTTCGGCGGCCTCACCGACGACGAAGGATCCGTCCGGGCCCAGAAAGAGCACCGAGGACACGGCGGGCATGCGACTACCCAGCGGCACCACTTCAGTGGACTGCTGTTGACCGTCCAGCCGCCAGATGGCTGCCGCCGTGTAACTCGTTCCGACATCGACACCTAATGCATAGCTCACCGACGGCACCTCTCGCTCCATTGCTTCACTAAGCTATTCGGATCTTCGCGGCCGGATGTTAGCTTCGAGCGTCTCGCAGTTCGCTTGGTCACAACACTCCTGGTCACCGCCACTGTCGTGGAGCGGTGGCCCAGCTGGGTCACGGCGATCAGAATTGGCCGTCGCCGATGCCGACGAGCGAGCGGGTGACCTGCCGATCGGGCCGGGCGAAGCAGGCGGCGTGGTAGGAGCCCTTGTCGGCCCAGCCCCAGCTGTCTTCGTCGGTGTAGATCTGGGCCAGGAACTTGATGTCCTCGCGATCACCTCCGAGTAACGGGGGAAAGATCTGCCTGCACACTCCGTCCAGTAGCGCCCAATCCTCGTCGGACGCGGTGGTGGAGTCGAAGCTGTCCAGGAACGCTTGGTCCAACCCCGGCACGATGTCCCTGAACTGCGCGAGGTCGAGGTGGCCCAGATACTCTCTGTCATGCGGCTCTCCGCAGGAAACCCGCTGCTCGCCCTTGCCGTCGGCCAGACTTGTCGCGCAGTCGCGTACCTGCGGCGGGACGTCCCCGCCAACCCTGCCGAGCTCACGCAGTACCTGGTGGCTGACCTCGGTCGCCTGTTCATCGCCGGTGCCCGGATGGCCGAACACCTGATAGCAGATCACGGCCTTCTTGCCACCGTCCCACTCTGCGGCGGGGACGGCCTCCAGCGCCATATGGCCGTATACTGCGGGCAGTACCACGGCGTCTGGTACCAGCGAACTACCCAGGTCGCCGAAGCCGGTGTACTCCGACCATTCGCGCTCGCAGAAGCCGCTCACCAACGCCAGATACTGCTGGCGGGCCGGGCTGTTGTCGTCCTGGAGTTCGGCGCGGGAGTACTGCCCGAGAGTGGGGCTCACCCGGCTCACATCGCTGACGGCGAAGACCTCGACAGTGTGCGGTTCGTCGCAGGACACTTCGGCATCCCAGCTGAACGCCGCCGCCGCGCCGGTCTTGAAACAGTCTCCAACGGCGACGTCACCGGCGTTGAATCCGCACGCCGGACTGAGCAGGGCGACCGCAGCCAGCGTCGCCAGCAGAAATGCCGTTCTTCGCATCGGCAGGCAGCGTACGCGCCGTGATTCGATCTCAGCACAGTACCCAAGTGGGTTCACCGTAGGAGTGTCGAGCCAGATCCGTTGGTGGCCAGGGGTGGCGGGAAGGCCGAGCCGCTCCCATTACGGGTGACCGAGCCACACCCAACCGGTGTGGGCGTCTTCGATGATGCGCCAGAGCAGATGGTGCCCGGCTTCCCGAACCTGACGAATGCCCTCCGCGTCTGGATCTTCGCGGACTTCGCACCAGAGCCGGTAGGTACCGAGGCGGTACTGTGCTGACCGAACGGCATGCAGAGGGCCTGGAGCCAGCGGGGGAGAATCTCGGTGAGCACATCGGCGGCGCCGGGCATCGTGGTGTCGGCGCCGTCGATCACCCCACCGGGTACGTCGGGCAGTGCTACGTTGCCGAGCGACTTGCAACAAGTACGCGTGGAGGCATCAGCCCATGACTCAGCCCCACCAGACGGCCACGTCCGTCCCGGTCTCCATCAGGGGTGTGGTTGTTCGTGACGAACTGGTCGTGCTGCTCAAGAATGAGCGCGATGAGTGGGAGCTGCCCGGTGGGTCGATCAAGATCGGCGAGACACCAGCGCAGTGCGTTGCCCGGGAGATCGCCGAGGAGACCCGGTGGCTGGTGAGCACGGGCCCGCTCCTCGACGCCTGGATGTACCAGGTGATGCCAGGCCAGCACATGTTCGTCGTGGTTTACGGCTGTTACCTCACCAGCGGATCCGATCCGGTACTCGGCCACGAGCACAAGGAGATCGGCCTGTTTACCGAAAACGAGGTGGCTGAGTTGGTGATGCCGGAGGACTACAAACGATCCGTTGCCATGTGGTTCGCCCGGCTGCACCACGGTTCTGGAAAAGATCCGCTAACCGCGGCTGGTCACCGGGCCTCCGCTGCGGATGCTGCTCGCACAGTGTGTTGATCACCTCGCCGCCGAGTACCTCACGCTCGCGGATGTCGGCCGTGTGACGGTGACCATCGAGGGGCAACCATCGAGGGGCAACCAGCAGAACGACCGCGGCTCAGGAAAGATCGTGGCTTTGGCGGGTTCAGCTCTGCCGGGGTATGCCAGGAATGTCGGGCGGGGCATATCGGTCTCGCCTGCTGCGGTGCTGAACTCCTCCGGTGGACTTGCCACCTCTTTTACTTTCTATGCGCGCGCGATTTCATTTGCCTCCCAGGTTGTTCGGTGATTGCTTTCGCCCCTTCCTGGAGCGGAGGTCAGGTTGGTCGGTCTCGGTAGCCGACATCTGCTCACTCGTGCCCTCGGCGGGCCACCTACGCCGTAAGACCAGGCCCGCCGGGTCCGGTCCCTGCGTAACTTGCGTAAGCTGGACCGGCGAGTCATTGTTTGCCTTCGCCGCAATGCTCGGCGAGAGGAGGAGTCCACCGCGCGATGAGCAGCGACATCGATTTTGAGCGGGCTCGGTTCTACGCCATCCCGATGGCGACGCCGTTCCGGGGCATCATGATCCGGGAAGGGTTGCTCATCGAAGGCCCGGCCGGGTGGGGTGAGTTCTGCCCGTTCGAGGAGTATGGCGCTCGGGAGTCCGCTTCGTGGCTGGCCACCGCCGTCGAGGCGTGCACCATCGGCTGGCCCGCTCCGGTGCGCGACCGGATCCCGGTCAACTGCACAGTCCCGGCGGTCGGCCCGCAACGCGCCTACGAGATCGCCGCGAGCTCCGGTTGCGCAACCGCGAAAATCAAAGTTGCCGATCATCCCAATTCGCTGAACGAGGATCTGGCCCGCGTCGAGGCGGTCCGGGATGCGTTGGGCCCGAGCGGCGCTGTCCGAGTGGACGCCAACGCCGTCTGGGACGTCGACACCGCCATCAAGCACATCGGACTGCTGGACCAAGCGGCGGGTGGACTGGAATACGTCGAGCAGCCCTGCCGCACCATCGACGAACTCGCCGCCGTCCGTCGCAAGGTCGATGTGCGCATCGCCGTCGATGAGTCGATCCGTCGCGCCGAGGATCCGCTGCGGGTCGCGATAGCGGGCGCCGCCGATATCGTGGTGCTCAAGTGCGCGCCACTCGGTGGCGTCCTCGGCTCGTTGCAGGTGGCCGAAGCCGCTGGACTGCCCTGTGTCGTCTCCTCCGCCCTGGAGACCAGCGTCGGCCTTGCCGCCCAACTCGCCCTGGCCGGGGCCCTGCCCGAACTGGAATTCGCCTGCGGCCTGGGCACCTTGTCCCTGCTGTGTGGCGACGTCGTCCGTGAGGAGGACTCGCTGTGGCCCGAGGCGGGCTACCTCCCGGTGCCCCGTACGCCGCCCGGCCCCGATCGAGCTCGGCTGGAGACCTACGAGCGGGTCTACCCGAACCGCATGACCTGGTGGCGCGACCGTCTCACCCGCGTCCGTGCCGAACTGGGCAGGCCATAGCCGATGACGACTGCCACTCGGCGATAGCGACGTAGTCGCAGAACTTCGTCAATGGGATTCCTTAACTAACCGCACCACCAACAGGCGATCGCCCTTGGCGGTGGTGGTTTCCAGCAACTCCAGTTTGCAACGCTCAGGCGACTCCGGTCGTGCTCGGCGAATCGCCCGTTTCACCAGGTCATATAACACGCCGCTGGTCAGGTTCACCGCGACCGGGAGTACGACGAGCTCCAACAGGCCGGGGAAGAACTCCCCGCTGGGTGCGGCCTCCTGCTCAGCCGCCGCACGAGCGCGAGCCTGCTCGTCGGCGCTCCAGCTCGCCGCCAGATCGGCCGCGCTCATTCCCAGGCTTGGATCCAGCCCCACCAGCACACGTCCCATTCGATGCCCCTTACACATGCTCGTGCCCGAGCTGACCAGATTCAGGAGACGCCCTTACGGCACTATATCGACACCTGAGTAAACTGTGTTACAGATGAAGCATTGACTGCTCTGGTGGGAACAAGCGGTGCAACACGTTCCACAATGTGTAAAAGGCGAGATTGGTGTTTCTGTCGACCGGATATTTGTGCTGGGGTGGGCTTATTGCCGCCGCGTGGTCGCCGGGTGTCCGCCACGACAGCCGAGCTGCTGGAGGATCTGCTGGACGCCCAGGCTATCGCTGAGGCGCAGGCGGGGCTTTGCGCGGGCACCGAGGGCCGTCGTCGGTTGGTGAGCGCGGATCAGGTCGCTGACCTCGACGATCTTGGCTGAGGTGGCTCGCTACCCCGAAGGTGGCATCCACCATTGTGGACAGGTCCGGGTGGCCGTGGCACGGTGAGGAAATGAGCGACCTGAACGCTACCTCAGCAGCCCTGCTGGGTCTGCTCCACGATGGACCGATGACCGGCGGGCAGCTGGTAGCGGCAGCCGGGCAGCGGTTCGGGTCCTTCTTCAGCGTCACCCGCAGCCAGGTCTACCGCGAGCTGCCGGTGCTCACCAACGTCGGCTTACTCCGGCTCGGCAAGCAGGGGCCGCGGTCCAGTCAACAGTACGTCATCACCGCCACGGGCAAACGGGCGTTCACGTCGTGGCTGAACTCCGCACCAGGATCTGATCACCTGCGCAGCTCGCTGATCCTGCGTCTCGTGCATGCGGGCAAGCTCACCGCCAAGCAGCGCGCCACGCTGGTCAGCAGCGCCAGGGCCGAGTATGTGGCGCGGCTTGAGGCGGCCAGAGCCGAGGCCGAGGTCGTCACCGACCCCTATCTGAAAGCCGCTGCGGACTTCACCGTGGCACACCGGCGCGCGGTACTCACGCTGCTGGACGCTATCCCCACGGATTGAGCCAGGAGGGGCGACTACGCTAGTTTGTCGTGAACCCCGACGTAGCCACCGACCTCAAAGACATGGCAGGCACCTTGGCCGGGATCGAGGCTGCGCTGGACGTCGACCGGATCCGCGCACAGGTCGCCGAGCTGGAGACCGAAGCCGCCCGCCCGGACCTCTGGGACGACATCGAGCATGCTCAGCAGGTGAACAGCAAGCTCGCGCACAAGCAGGGTGACCTGCGGCGGGTGGTCGGTCTGCGACGGCGACTGGACGACGTGGAAGTCTTATACGAGCTTGCCGAGGAAGGCGCCGACGAGGCGGCCCGCAGCGAAGCCGAGACCGAGCACAAGAAGTTACGCGGAGAGATCGCCTCGTTGGAGATCCGGACTCTGCTCTCCGGCGAGTACGACGAGCGAGATGCCTTGGTGACGATTCGCTCGGAAGCCGGTGGAGTGGATGCCGCGGACTTCGCCGAGATGCTGATGCGGATGTACCTGCGCTGGGCCGAGCGGCACAGCTATCCCACCGAGGTCTATGACATCTCGTTCGCCGAGGAGGCCGGGATCAAGTCGGCCACCTTCGTCGTCAAGTGCCCCTTCGCCTACGGCACGCTGTCGGTGGAACAGGGCACTCACCGGCTGGTCCGAATTTCCCCGTTCGACAACCAGGGCCGTCGCCAGACCTCGTTCGCCGGTGTCGAGGTGCTGCCGGTGACCGAGACCACCGACCACGTCGACATTCCGGACAGCGAGATCCGGATCGACGTCTTCCGGTCCTCCGGACCCGGTGGGCAGAGCGTGAACACCACCGACTCCGCGGTACGCATCACCCACCTGCCGACCGGTCTCGTGGTGTCCTGCCAGAACGAGAAGTCGCAGATCCAGAACCGGGCCGCAGCCCTGCGGGTGTTGCAGTCCCGGCTGCTGGAGCGCAAACGCCAGGAGCGCCAGGCGGAGCTGGACGCGCTCTAGGGGGAGGGCAGCTCCTGGGGCAACCAGATGCGTTCCTACGTGCTGCATCCCTACCAGATGGTCAAGGATCTGCGGACCGAGCACGAGGTGGGCAATCCGGCCGCAGTGCTCGACGGAGACATCGACGGCTTCCTGGAGTCCGGTATCCGCTGGCGCCGCCAACAACAGACTGCGGGCACCGGCTGACGTAGACTCGCCGCTTGTGATCCGGCTCGAGCGCGTCAGCAAGTCTTACAAGACTTCCACCAGACCCGCGCTGGATGATGTCTCGGTCGAGGTGGACAAGGGCGAGTTCGTGTTCCTCCTCGGCCCATCGGGGTCGGGCAAATCCACCTTCCTACGGCTGTTGCTGCGGGAGGAGGTGCCCAGCAAGGGTGAGGTC
>JBOHHE010000103.1:0-46885 GCA_050700355.1 Pseudonocardiaceae bacterium | reverse complement strand
CCGTGCTCCCCCCGATGATCCGCCGTCTGAGCCGCTGTGGTGTCCCGGGACTGGTGGCGGGCGGGGCCGTCGTGAAGCGGGGCTCCTTCCGAACCCGGTGCCGGTGACCGGGGATCGGGCACGGCGGCTGACCGGTACTGAGCTGCTGGATTGGCTTGCGTTGCGGCGCGTGTGCGAGGGCGGCGTGGCGATGCTCGGTTCGCGGTATCTCGATCGCGGCCGGAGAGTGCCGTGTTTCCTGCCCAAGGCGTTCCGTCGACTGGCCGACGCCGAGTTGACCGAGCTGCTCGAGTCGAGCTCCGCTGGGGGGCTGCGCCGAGTCGTGATCACGTCCAGGGGGCGGGCCAGATACCAGGAATTGAGCATAAGGGGAACGCACCGGTGAGGGTTCGCTCCCGGACACGACTCCGGTCTATCGGATAGCGCCCAGTATGACTGTCTGCCCGCACTGTGGATTGTATGCCGCCGTGCCACCACCTGAGCACCCCACACATCCCGAATCGACGCCCCTGAAGAACCCGGCCGATATCAAAACATGAAGATCGCCACGAGGTGGGGCATGGTACTGCTTAAGGAGAGCCAGCATGGCCAGGCGCACTAAAAGTAAAGCCTAGCGGGGTTTGGTGACTCATCGCATTATGTATGCTAGCCGTAAGGACCCCCACACCCGCCACCAAGAGCTCACGGTGGACGTCCCCAGTGGCGCAGTCATTGATGTGGATCACGCGACAGGATTGGTCGCCGTCCGAACACCACTCCCCCTGAACGACATCATGATCGTCAGGATCGAACCATGCTAACCACACCCACACTCGCCCACCACCCTCGGGTGATCGATACCACCCGGGCGAATCCAGCGCGGGTCTGGAACTACTGGCTGGGCGGCAAGGACAACTACCCGGCCGACCGGGAGTTCGGTGAGCGGGTTCGTGCCTTCCTGCCCAGCATTGCCGATATCGCCCGCGCTGAGCGGGTGTTTCTACTCCGTGCCGTTCGCCACCTGGCCAGCGCGGAAGGAATCCGCCAGTTCCTTGACCTCGGCGCCGGGCTGCCCACCCTCACCAACACCCACGAAGTCGCCCAAGCGCTCGCACCGGCCTGCCGCGTCGTCTACGTCGACCACGATCCTCTCGTCGTGGCGCACGCCCGCGCCTTGCTCACCAGCACCCCGCAGGGCGCTATCGACTGTCTTGCCGCCGACCTGCGTGAGCCAGAGAAAATTCTGCACGGCGCCGCCCGAACCCTGGACCTCACCCGACCGATCGCCCTGATGCTGCTGGGAATCCTGACCTTTATCACCGACGACGACCAGGCATACGCGATCGTGACTCAGCTGCTGGACACCCTGCCCGCAGGCAGCTACCTGCTGCTGTCCCACCCCACCGCCCACATCCACCCCGCCGCGATGGGCGAATACACCCGAGTCTGGAACGAGCATGCCACCCCTCTGATCACGACCCGCTGTCCTCAGCGACTTACCCGTTTCTTCGACCCGCTGGAGCTCCTGGAACCCGGGGTGGTCTCGTGTCCGTTGTGGCGGCCCGATCCCTACCAGATCGGCATGTCAGTCGCGGTGGACACCTTCTGCGGCGTCGGGCGAAAGGCAGCGGTTTGAGAGCCCGCGCCGCACCGGACGAGCTCTAGTAGGCTCGCTATCCGGAAGATTCCAGGCCCCTCAGGCCGGGTTTGCCGAGCCGCGGCTCCGGTAACCGGTCGACCAGGTACGCGGTCGCGGGAAAGACGACCATGGCTGCGCAGAAGCCGCCAATGGTGTCGGTGGGGTAGTGCGAACCCAAGGCGATCTGGGTCAGCGCCATCCCCGCACCGGCCGCGCCGGCTCCCGACAGGATCAGCAGCACGGCGGTCAGCCTTCGGGCGTTGAACAGGTCCACCAACAGCAGCATCACGACTAAGGCGAATACGGTCGCCGTGGCCGTGTGCCCGCTGGGGTAGGAGAGGAACTCGCCGTGGATGGTTCGACCGACCACCGGCTTGAGCACCGTGGTGACGACACCGGTCACACCCAATCCTGCGACAACGAGCACGGCCAGCCGCCGCCGGCCCAATGCCAGGTTGACTGCCGTCAGCAGGGCCACCAGCATGACCACCCCGAGCGGCTCACCGACGAAGTCGATCAAGAGAGCGCCGCTGCCCGGCGCTGGCCACCACTGCGCCACCACGCTCTGCGCCCACGTGTCCAGCTGGCCGGGCGTGGCATTGCCTGCGTAGTGGACGGCGATCACGGTGAGCACCAGGCCAGCCAGGATCGCCACGACCGCGATCGGCACCCGTAACGGTGGCGGCAGGGCCAACGGGCCGGCCGCCACGGCGGTGTGCCGCACGTGGCTACCCGCCAATTCCATGGACGTCTCCTTCACAGCGGCTCGCATGAGCCGGGCTCGGCGATAGCGGCCTGGTAGCCCGCGAGCAGGCGATCCAGCCCCGTTGCGGGCGTAAAGCCCTGCTCGTAGCGACGACGGGCGGCCTCGCCCAGCGCCTGGTTCACCTCGGGCGTGGCTACCACGCGCCGAAGGCACTCGGCGAGCGAATCCGGGTCGCCCGGTCGATGCAGCAACCCCGTCACACCGTCCTGGATGAGTTCGACGAAGCCACCGTGGGCGGCGGCGACGGTGGGTACGCCCGCCGCCATCGCCTCCACGACCACCAAGCCGAACGTCTCCAACCAGACGGACGGCGCCGCCACCGCCGCCGCGCCGGCCATCAGCTGCGCGCACTCCGCCCTCGACCGTAAACCGAGGTACCGGACGTCATCGCGGTCCTGCGCCCACCGCGTCACATCGTCCTGCAGCGGTCCGGTGCCCGCCAACACCAGCGGCACGCCGATGCCACCGCAGGCAGCGATCATGTCCCAGGCCGACATGAGCAGCGGGACGCCCTTCTCGGCGGTCAGCCGCCCGAGGTAGAGCATGTATTCGCCCGGACCGTCGCGGCGAACACCCGGGTCGGTCACGAAGTTGTGCTTGATGGCCAGCCGCTCGGCCGGCATGCCTGCCTGGATGAGGATCTTGCGTTGCGCATCGGAGATGCAGAAGAACCGCGCCACCTCCGACCACCAGCGGCGGCGGTTGGCGACCAGGTTGACCGCCATCGGGACGGTGGCCAGCCGTGAGTCCCGGTAGCACCCGTGGCGTATTGCGGGCAGCGGGAGCTGGTGAGTGCAGTCGGTGCACACGTGACCGTCCCGGTAGAGCGTGCCGGGGGGGCACACCATCGAGTAGTTGTGCAAGGTCGCTACCGCCGGAACTCCGGCGTCCGTGCACGCGGCCACGACCGAGGGGGACAACAGCGGGAAGGTGTTATGGATGTGCACGACGTCGGGCCGCTCCGCCCGTAGCCGGGTCGCGAGCTCGGAGCGCACCGCCGGGTTCCACGGAACGCGGAAGGGCACCACCGCTTTGCCCAGCGGGGACATGGCGGCGATGTCGTCGCTGCGCCGCTCGAAGGTGCTGACCTGGTGTCCGGCCTCGGCGAGCAGGGCTCGTTCCTGGTCGACCACGCGATCCTCGCCGCTCGGCTGTTCGGACCGGTACCTGTTGTAGACCACAAGGACGTTCATCCGTCCGTCGCTCCTCTTCCGTGCCGGGTTCCCGTGCTGTGGGCCAGCAGCGACGCCGCCAAGGCCAGGTGCAGCAGGTACGGGGACGCGTCGCCCAGTCCGGCCTCCGTGTATGAGGCGGCAATGCAGTAGAAGATCAGAAAGACGGCGCATGCGCGCGCCGGGGACGGCGGCCGCAGCGCCGCTGTGGTGATCAGGACGCCGAGAATGGTGACCACGATGGCGATGCCCAGCCAGCCCTGCTCGTGATAGATCGCGAGCCAGCTGTTGTCGATGGGGAGGCCGCCGAAGGACTTATCGGTCAGGCCCACACCGAGTATCTGCTCGCCCACGCTGCGCTCCTCCCCGAGCAGGGCGTTCCACACCTTCTGCCGACCGGTGAGGTCGGCGAGCTCGTCGGCGTCCTGGCCGCGTCTGAGCCAGGTCATCACAACCTGGCCGAACACCACGGCGCCGAGCGTGCCGAGCCCGATGGTGATCCCGAGGGCACGCCGGGCGCGTGCGTTGGCGAACGCGAGGCTGAGGCCGGCCAGAGCCAGCCCGGTGACCATGCCGAACAGCGCGGTGCGGGTGTGGCTGAGCAGCAGGAGACCGACACCGGGCACGGAGATGACCGCAGCGCTGCGGCCGTCGATGTTCCGGGTGAGCCAGAGCAGGATGGCCAGCCCGGTTGCGACGGCGCCGTACTGGCCGACCTGCGGCGCCGGGATCGGCCAGATCACGCCGACCAGCCGGCCACCTGGGCCGGAGAACGCCGAACCCGGCGCGATGACGAGGCCGATCAGCACCGTGAGGAGCACCGCGCCCAGTGCGTACAGGTGGTAGTTGGCGAAGCGCAGTCCGCCGCGCCACCATCCGGACAGCAGCCACAGCGTCACCACGAACAACACCAGCCGGAAGCAGCGGTATAGCGATCCCGGTCCTGACTCGAGCCAGATGCTCGACGCGATACTGACCACCGCGAGCAGGCTCAGCAGGAGCAGGTAGGCAGACGGTCGCACCCGAACCCGGGGATTGAGCACGAGAGCCAGCCCGAACGCGGCCAACAGCGCGCCCAGCGTGATCATCTGAATTACCGGCCGCGGGATCGGCAGGAGCGTTTTCGCGCCCGCGGTGCCGAGCGTGTTGATCAGCAATAAAGCCCATACCACGCCGACCGATCGCGGGATGTCGGTTCGAGAATCGACAATGCCGCTGGGCGGTTCGTCCTCGGGCCGCCTCGCGGTTGCGGTCTCGCGGGCCCGCCGCGTGTCACTCACGGCGTTCCTGCCGCATCAGCAATCCCCTGCCTGTGCGACGTCGGCGAACGTGCTGCCCGCGTCCTGATTGTAAGGCTGGGCCTGCCATTGGGCGGCGTCGATCAGCTCGCTGGTGTCGTAGGGCATGAACGTCCACGGACCGAGATAGGTGTTGTCGTGCCACCGGTTGTCCTGCCGGAAGGTGATGGCCTCCTGGATGGCGGTCTCCTGGTAGGGGGACCAGTCCGGATAGGTGCCGTAGTTCGACAGCAGCGCCATGCGGGCGCGAAATCCCTCGGCGCATCCGACGACTGCCGGGTCGTAGACGAACGTGTTGTTGTGGACATCGATCCGCTGGGTCTTCCACCGGCAGTCGTCGTAGAGGGGCGCCTCGGCGATAGCGGGTTGGGCGCACTGGGCGTCGGAGGACACGAGCCGGGTGCAGGTGCCGGTGGAGGTGTTGGCGGGGCTGTTGCAGAACCGGTCGGCATTCTCCCAGGCGGTGATTCCGGCCCAGTTGTTCTCCAGGACGTTGCCGTATATTTCGATCTTGTCGGTGCGCGCCGGAATGCGTGGTTCACCGCTGGCCTCGGACAGGTAGATCGTCCCGATCGGGAAGTTGTCCTCTTTGTCGGCGAACTGCTTGCCCGCCACCCAGGTGTTCCGCCGAATGGTGTTGTCGCGGATGACCAAGTTGTAGCCGGTCTCGTAAAAGATGGCCTCGGCGTCGTTGTCCTCGATCAGGTTGCCCTCGATGAGGACGTCGTTGTTGTTGGTGTCGGCCCACAGGGCGACGCCCCGGTTGTCATGGACCCAGTTGTTACGCATGTCCGCGCCATCGACGGCCCAGAGCTTCATACCTCCGGAGCAACCGCAGCCCGGAGCCTTGTTCTCCCAGTCCTCAGTGTTGTTTCCGACGATCTCGTTGCCTTCGACGACGAGATCGACGATCCCGTTGCCGGACTGGTAGGCGTTCATTCCGTACTGGCCGTTGTTGCGAAGGCAGTTGGCACGCACCTGCTGTCGGGCACCGGCCATCAATCCGGCGCCCGCGTTGTCCTCGATGGTGTTGTGCTCGATCACCCAACCGTTGCCGGAGTCGTGGTTGACGACCCCCTGATCCTGGGGCGGGACGAACCCTCGGACCGTGATGTGGCGGATCGTCACGTTCTCGGCATCGGTGGTGAACGCGTACTGGTTCTTACCTCGTCCGTCGAGGATCGCTCCCGGTGCCCCGAGATAGGTATTGCCGGGTTTCGCTCCAACCTGCGCGTACAGGTCGTCGCTGAGCGTGTGGGTGCCGGGGGCCAGCCAGAATGTGGTTCCGGCCGGACTGTTTCGGTTCTTGGCCGCCAGATCGCCCTCGACGGCCGGATCGATGGGGACCGCGCCCGGTGGCGGCGTGGCAGGGCCGGGCACCGTGTTGCCGCAGACCGCTGCCACCTCACCGGTGAGCTTCGGCGCCGCGTCCGGCCCGGCAGGTGCCGACGATGAACCGGGTGCGGTCGTGCACCCCGCCAGGAGAATCAGGGCCAGCAAAGGAGCCATCCAGACCAGACCACGCAGTGCCACCGTCCGGTTGACCATGGCGATCATCTCCTAGCCCGGCTTACGAGTCGAAGCGGAGCAATGTGTTCAGCGCGGCGAAACCGCCAGGAGCGACGATCCCGTTACCGACCAGAGCTACAGCAGGTTCTCTTCGGCCGAACCCCGCCGAGTACCACCCGAGAGGTGGGTCGGTTTCGCCGCCGTGCGCCGTCCAGCTCAGCTCGGCCGGGAGATCGAGTACGGCTGTCCGATCCCCGTCCCGGGACGTCCATCGCAGCGTCGCCCGGTGTCCGTCGAGATCCACGGCGATCATAGGCCCGAGGTGGAAGGCGAGCCGGCATCGGTGCCGCCGCGTACTGATCACTTCGTCCGTGACGCGCAGTTCCCGCACCACGCTGTCGAGTTCGACCGACCGACGGTGCACCACGGTACGGCCGTATCCGTCGTGCTCGGCCCGCCAGCGGGATATCCCCTCCTGCTCGACGTGCGCGACGAGGATCCGGCTCCGAGCGTGCCGGGTCCACAGGAACGGGCCACCCGACCTCGATTGATCCGCACCGTCCAGTTCGAGGGTGTTGTGCCCGAGGGTCGAGCGGAAGTACGACCGCCACTGCGGATCGCCGTGGTAGCAGAATGTGCCGGGGTCGGCGAGCACATCGACCCCGTCGTGGCGGACCTCGATCGACAGCGCGTCGGCGTGCGCGTGCGCCGCGATCGAGAGGAAGCCGTGCGGCCCGCCATCACATCGGCACCAGATCTCGCCTTCCCCGGTCTCGTTGATACGGTCGCGGCCCGGCGCCCGCAGGATGGTGAGCCCCGCGTCGGCGAAGTGGGACGGGTGATGCGCCGGGCGCGTGGCCGAACGCGTGGCCTCAGCGGGGCGCGCGTCGACACCGGGCCGGCGGAGGCGGACGAGCGCGGCCAACGCAGGTGTGCGGATGTCCCGGCTGCCGCTTTCCGGCCACCAGCTCAGGCGCCCGAACAGGGCGTCCCCGGTCGCCAGCAGGGACGCCCAGCGGTCCGTGCCCGCACCGTCGAGGACCAGGCCGTGACCGTCGTCGGCGTCACCCTGGCGGGGCGGCCGCAACCGCGCGTCCACGACGGCGGCGAGCGCGTCGGTCATCCGCAGCAGCACCAGCCACGTCGACTCGGGGACCGGCACGTCGGCTGCATCGGCTTCGAGGGCGGCGGCCAGACCCAGCTCCAGGACCAGACCGTGGTACTCGGTGGCGAGTTCCCGGTTGAGCCCCGACGAGAAGGTGTTTCGCCGCAGCTGCTCGTCCAGCAAGGCCATCGCGTCGGTTCGCCAGCGCGGTGACTCGGAAAACCAGGGAAAAGCGCAGGCCGCCGCGAGCTGGCCGGCCGCCTCGGCGATGACGTGGTTGTTCGCCGACGAACCGCGGCTCGGGAACGCCGCAAGCCACCGCTGGTGGTGCCGGATGTGATGGTGGGCCTCTGGATTCTCCTCGAACAGACCGGCTGCGCCGGGCCAACTGTCGAGCAGTCGACGCACCCACACCCAGGACAGCAGCCGAATCCCCAGCTCGATGCCGCTGAGCCAGTGCGCGCCACGCATCGGCGGGTTGGCGGCCCACCACGACTTCAGGTGGTCGGCCACCCGGCAGGCGTACCGGTCGTCCCCGGTGACGGCGAACGCTGCCGCGAGCACGGTGAGGTGCTGGTGGCGCGAGGGCTCCCAGAGCTGCTTGATGTCCCCGACGGACTGCTCGTCCCGGTAGTTGATGTCGAAGGCGTAGGTGTCGGTCGGGGCACGGCGACCGGTGCGTGGATCGAAGGACCAGTCTGGATCGACCAGATCGTCGCGGGTGATGCCGAAGTAATCGGCGTATCCGTCCATAAGCCGGTCCGCCGTGGCCGTCAGGCGTGTCCGGGCCTCGTCCGAAACGCTCGTGAGGGCGTTGGCGGGCAGCACAGCGGTGAACCGGTGCGCCGTCAGCTGGTCCGCCCCGATGGGCTCCGGTGCGTCGAGCAGCCCGCGCCAGCGGCGGATCCGCGCGGTCGTGATCGCGCGGCCCACTATTTCCCTCGGCCCCATCCGGGACAGCCGCCGCAGGTACCAGCCGGGATCCATCACGGGCAGACCCCGTTCGCCAGTGCCCCGATCGCGGCCGCCAGCCGCACCGGTGCCCCGGACGCGAGGCTGGTCTGCACCGCGAGGGTTGCCCGGGTGGTCGTGGCCAGGGAGTCCACCGGCACCGGCATCGGGCCACCGGAGCGCACCGCCGTCAGGAACGCGTCGAGCTGGGCGCGTTGGCCCTTGTCCCGGCCCCGTGGGAGGCGGGGGGTGGACCACCGCTTCGGGCCGTGGACCGACGTGCGCTGGAAGTCGTCCAGCTGCAGGACCTTGCCGTCGGCCAGTAGGTCGATGGTCTCCTTAGGGAAACCGGCCGCTCCGGACGTCGCGTAAGTGATCACTGCGGTGGAGCCGTCGGGATAGCGCAGGACGACCTGCAGGTCGCTGGGTCCCGGAGTCGCGCAGGCGAAGACCGTCGACGGTTCGCTGTCGAGCAACCAGCTGACCGTGTCGATGAAGTGCCCGCCCTCGCCGGCGAAGCGGGAGCCCTCGCTGTCGTGGCGCCCGTACCAGCTGCTCTGCTCCAGCCGTCCGGCGTTGATCAGATAGCGGACCGACGCTGGCCCGACCCGGCGGCCGAGGCGATCCTTGGCCTGACCCAGCAGCGGCGCGAAGCGACGGTTGAACCCGACCTGAAGCCGGTCGTTGCCCGACTCCGCGACCGCGGCCAGCACCAGTTCCAGCTCCGCCTCGCTCAGCGCGAGGGGTTTCTCGACGAACACCGCCTTTCCGGCGAGCAGTGCCCGCCGGGTCAGCTCAGCGTGCGAGCTGTGCCTGGTCACCACGAAGACCGCGTCGACCGACGGATCGGCGAGCATGGCTTCCACGTCGGTGGACGCGGAATCGAAACCGAATCTGCGTTTGGCGTTGGTGGCCGACAGCGCCGAGGTCGTGACGACCTGCCGGAGCTCGACGTCCGCGCGCTCCACCAGGTGCGGCAGCAGCATCGACGACGCGTAGTTGCCTGCGCCGATGAACGCGACGCGCAGCGCTTGATCGGGGCGGGCCTGGCCGACCGGAGTACTGCGGACATCGGCGATCCGGGACGGCGCAGCCAGGGCTTGTCCGTTGGCAGAGGCTCCGTTGTTTGGGAACTCCTCGGCCTCCGGTCGATCGGGGTAGCGGAACAGGACGGCGACCGCCTTCAGATCACCGGAGTTCAACCGCTCGTAGGTCTGCACGGCGGCCGCGAAGTCGGCCACCTGCGAGATCAGCGGCTCGACGTCGACGCGACCCCGGGCGACCAAGTCGAGGAAGCACTCGAGGTTACGCCGCTCGGTCCAGCGCACATAGCCGATCGGGTAGTCCCGTCCCTCCAGCTCGTAGGCCGGGTCGTAGCGGCCCGGCCCGTAGGACCGGGAGAACCGGACGTCCAGCTCCTTCTCGTAGTACGCGTTCCACGGCAGGTCGAGGCGGCACTTACCGATGTCGACGACCCGGCCGCGATCCCGGCTCAGCTTGGCTGCCAGCTCGACCGGCTCGTTGCTGCTGCCGCCTGCGGCCAGGTAAACCTGATCGACGCCGTGACCTCCGGTGAGCTCGTCGGCCGCGGTGTCGACCACACCGGAACCGGGGTGGCTGCAGACCAGTGCCCCGAGCCGCTCGGCCAGCTCACAGCGACTCGGATCGGGGTCCACCCCGACGACGCGGACACCGGCGGCGGCCAGCAGCTGCACCACCAGCTGCCCGATCAACCCGAGCCCGATGACCAGAGCGGTCTCGCCCAGCTGCGGCTCGCCGCGCCGGACGCCCTGCATGGCGATTGAACCGACCGTGCCGAACGCCGCGTGTTGCGCGGCCACGCCGCTGGGGACGCGGCAGTAGAGGTTCCTGGGTACCCAGTTGAGCTCGCCGTGCAGGGCGTGCTCATTGCCCGCGCAGGCAACGAGGTCGCCGACCGTGACGTCGGTGATCCCGGCGCCGACCTCCTCCACCACCCCGCACAGGGAGTATCCGAGCGGAGTGTAGGAGTCCAGTCGATTGATCACTTTGCGGTAGGTGGCCAGCACCCCGACCGTGGCGGCGCTCTGCATTACCTTCGCGACTTGATCCGGCCGGGCGCGGGCCTTGGCCAGCATCGACATGCTGGCTTCGCCGACCTTCATCAGCTCGGTACCCGTGGAGATCAGCGAGAACCGGGTGCGGACGAGCACGCCCCCGGGCTTGCACAGCGGGGCCGGCACCTCCAGTAAGGCCAGCTCACCGGTCTTGTAATTCTGCACTACCTGCTTCACGAGGTCTCCCATTACGCAGCCCTACTCTCGCCGGCCCGGGCCGCCAGTGCGCCGCGGTACCAGTGCTCCAAGGTCAAGATGTGCCAGAGATGCTTCGAACGGTCCTGCTGCCCCGCCGCGTCCTCGGCAACGAGCCGCTGCAAGGCCTCGCGCTGCAAGAATCCGGATGAGACCAGCACGCCGGAGTGCACGACCTCCTGCACCAGCGGCGCGAGATCGCGACTCATCCACGCTCGCAGCGGCGCGCTGAACAGCCCCTTCGGCCGGTACACGATCTCCCGGGGCAGGATCGACGACGCCGCCCGCTTGAGCGCGACCTTGCCCTGCCGCCGCACGATCTTCTCCGCGCCCCGCAGGCGGAAAGCGGCCTTGACGACCTCCACGTCGACGAACGGCACCCGCACCTCGGTGGAAGCGGCCATGCTCGCCCGATCGGTGTAGGCGAGGTTCAGCCCCGGCAGGAACAGCCGGGCGTCGGTGAGGCACATGCGGTTGACGTGATCGCGCAACGCATTGTCGTGGTAGGTGTCCGTGTGCTCGCTGAGCACGTCGTCGACGGTTCCGGCAAGGTCGGGGTTGAGCAGACTGAGCAGCTCCAGCCGGTCGTACATGGTGTAGCTGCGCCGGAAGGCGGTCTCCTCCGGCAGCTCGGCGAAGGAGAGGAAGCGCTTGGCGAACCGCACCGAACGGAATCCGCGTCGGGACGTCGCTACCGGCAGCCGGTCGACGGCCGACCGCAGTGGTTTGCGCAGCACCGCCGGAATGCCCTGGTAGCGCACGGCGAGCAGGTTCGCCAGGTGTTTGCGATATCCCGCGAAGAGCTCGTCGGCGCCCATCCCGGACAGCATCACCTTGACGCCCGCATCCCGGGCCGCCGAGCAGATCAGGAACGTGTTGATCGCGGCCGGATCACCGATCGGCTCGTCCAGGTGGTAGATCATCTGGGGGAGCAGGTCCAAGATCTGCGGAGCGATCTCGATCTCGTGCAGGTCGACGCCGAAGCGTTCGGCGACCTGCCGGGCGTAGCGCAGGTCGTCGGGCATCGCCTCGAAGCGCGCGTCCTCGGGCCGGAACCCGATGGTGTAGGCGGAGATGCCCGGCTGGTGACGGGCGGCCAGCGCGGTGAGATAACTGGAATCGAGCCCGCCGGAGAGGAAGGTGGCGACCGGCACGTCGGAGAGCAGATGCCTGCGAGTGGAGTCGGTGACGACGCCATCCAGGTCCATCTCCGCCGGATCCGGCGCTGCCAGGGCCGTTGCCTCGGCCTCCTCAGCCACCTCGCGGAGTGACCAGAAGCGCCCTCGCTTGACCACTCCGTCGGGGCGGCAGCGTAACCAGGTTCCCGGTGGGAGCTTCTCCGCCTCGCGGAACGCGCAGCGGCTGTCGGGGACCCAGTAGTAGAGCAGCGAGGCCACCAGCGCCGCGTCATCGACGTTCAGCATCGGGCCGAGCGTGTCCGCCAGCGCCTTGAGCTCCGAGGCGAAGACCAGTCCCTGGTCGCGGCGCAGGAGGAACAGCGGTTTGATACCCAGCTGGTCGCGCGCCAGCACCAGATCCCCGGTGCGCTCGTCGAACACCGCGAACGCGAACATGCCGCGCAATCGCGACAGGCACCCCGTGCCCCAGCGCCGCCACGCCTCCAGCAGGACCTCCGTGTCGGACGTCCCTCGAAAGCGGACACCGGTGGACTCCAGCTCGGCGCGCAGCTCGGGAGAATTGTAGAGCTCGCCGTTGTAGGTCAACGCGAGCCCGTCGATGACCATCGGCTGCGCCCCGGTCTCCGACAGATCGAGAATCGAAAGCCGGCGGTGCCCGAGGTGGACCTCGCCGTCCCCGGCGCGGGAGGTGTACCGGCCGGTCCCGTCCGGGCCGCGATGGGCGACGGCTGCGGTGAGACGGTCGGTGAGCGGGCCGCCGTCCGGCCAGAGGTAGGTGCCTGCGATGCCGCACATGGTGTGTGCCGGTCTCCTTCTGACGAGGCTCAGCCGCCGGTGAGGCGGTCGTAGACGCCGACGTACGGCGGAATCTGGTGCCGCCAGGCGAGGACGTCCTCGACCCGGCGCCGACCGGTCGTGCCCAGCTGCTTGCGCCGGACCTCGTCGGCCAGCAGGCCGAGGATCCTGTCCGCGAAGTCCTCGACCCGGTTCGGCTCGGCGTAGACGGCCCCTTCCCCGGCCGAGACACGCGTCTCGACCAGGTCGAATGCGACGACCGGCAGCTCGAAGGCCATGTACTCCATCGTCTTGTTCATCGTGGACACGTCGTTGAGCGGATTTTTCGGATCCGGCGACAGGCCGATGTCGGCGGTGGAGAGCAGCCGGGCCACCAGCTCGTCGGGTGCCCGGCCGGTGAACTCGACGTAGCCGTCGATCTTGAGCTCGGTCGCCAGGCGGCGCAGCTCGGCTCCGGCGTCGCCGTCGCCGATCAGGGTCAGCGCAACGTCGGTCCGGCCGCGGACGTGCACGATGTGGTCCATTGCCCGCAGCGCCAGGTCGACGCCGTCCTGCGGCCCCATCACGCCGAGGTAGACCAGCAGGTGGTCGTAGCCGCGGCGCAGCGGCGCGTCCGGTTCACCCCGCCGCATGCGGTTCGGATCCGGACCGGTCCGGACGACTGTCACGTCGGCCGGGCGCTTGCCGCCCCGTTCCAACGCGACCCGGCGGTACGACTCGTTGGTCGAGATGACCCGTGCGGACAGCCGGTAGGTGATCCGCTCGGCCAGCAGCAGGGCGCGGTAGGGCAGGGCAGCGGGCGCCGCGAACCGCGACTTGTACAGCTCGGGGCAGAGATCGTGCTGGTCGTAGACCATCCGCACGCCGAACAGGACCATGAACGGCAGCACCGCCGCCCACAGCACGTCGGGGGGATTGCACACCTGAACCGTCCCGAACGGCCTGCGCCGCCAGGCCCGAGCCAACCCCACCAGCGTCGCCAGGATCGAGTAGGCGTACTCGGCGAGGAACATCACCTGCCGGGTGATCGGGGGAAACGCCCGGTACTTGAACAGGTGGACGCCGTCGAGTTCCTGGTAGCCCGGGTCGCCTTTGCCCTTCGGGCACACGACCGACACCTCGTAGCCCGCGGTCCGCAACGCCTGGCACTCCAGCCACACCCGCCGATCGAACGGAACCGGCAGGTTCTGCACGACGATGCAGATGTGCCGCCGTCGCTCCGGACCTCCTCGCCTGCTCACCAGCCCACCCCCTGGTAGCCGTCGAGCGTCTCGAGTGGGGCGCCGAGCCTGCCGTTGAGGTCGAGCACGACCGGAGGCGCGGCGGCGACAACAGCGTCCACCACGATGGGGTCCGTGGAGGAGACGACCGCCACGTGGGCGCCGCGCAGTGCGTCCTCGGCGTCGTCATACAGCACTTTCTGTAAATGGGGGAGCCGGGCCTGGACGTATCGGAGATTGGCGCCCGACAGGTTGGTCGGATTGACGACCGGGTCGTGGATGCGCACGTCCAGACCCTTGCCGAGCAGGATCTCGGCGAGAGCGACGTTCGGGCTCTCCCGCAGATCGTCGGTGTTGTGTTTGAACGACAGGCCGAGCAGCGCCACCCGACGGTTGGGCCCGTCGCTGGTGGCAGCAGCGTCATCCACGGAATGCAGGATCCGGTCGGCGACCTCGCGGACGAGTATCTCGTTGGAGGCCAACGAGGCCCCCAGAACCGGCAGGTCCACGCAGTTCATCCGGCCGAGGTAGAGCAGGCTGCGCAGATCCTTGGGCAGGCACGAACCCCCGAAGGCGAAGCCAGGGCGCAGGTAGGCGGGCGAGATATTGAGCTGGCGGTCCTGCACGAAGATGTCCATCACCTCCCGGGAGTCGACGTCGAGCGTCCGGCAGAGCCGGGAGAATTCGTTCGTGAACGACACTTTGAGCGCATGGAAGGCGTTGCAGGCGTACTTGACGCTCTCCGCAGACCGGGTCGCAACAACGTGCACGGAGCAGTCGAGGAACGCGAAGAGCTCGCGCACCGCCGCTGCGGCGACCGCCGAGCCCCCGATGATCAGGAACGGCGGATCGAAGAAATCGGCCACGCTCGATCCCTCGCGCAGGAACTCGGGGCACATGGCGACCTGCAGGTCGGTGCCGACCGAGTGCCCCGAAGTGGCCTCCAGCAGCGGGATGAGCACGTCGTCGACGGTGCCCGGCGGCACCGTCGACCGGATGACCAGCGTGTGTGGCCGATCCGCGGTGGTCAGCGCGGAACCGATCTCGCTGACCACCCGGCTCACCTGGACCAGATCGGTGCTGCCGCCCGCCGCCGAGGGGGTTCCCACGCAGACCAGGGACAGCTCGGAGTCGGCCAGGCCGTCACTGACCGATTCCGTGGCCCGCAACGCACCCGATCCGACCACCTGCGCGAGCAGCTCGTCCAGCTCCGGCTCGATCACCGGCGAACGACCGGCATTGACCGCAGCCACCTTGCCGGAATCCGTGTCGACACCGACGACGCGGTGCCCTCGGGCCGCCAAGCAGGTGGCCGTGACGGTGCCGACGTAACCGAGCCCGAACAATGTGACATTCACGAGGCCTCCGTGGCTTCCGTGGTTGTGGACCCGACCGCAGGGGGTTTTTCGGCCGGACGTTCCCCGATGGGAGGGGCGCTCGCGGACCGTGTCTCGCGCCCGCGGAGCGCGGTGTGCAGCGCATCCCAGAGCGTGCCGTCGGAGCGGTCCCGTGGATCGGGATGCACCAACACCACACCGATCACGAGGATCCGGGCATCTGCCAGCTGGCGCGCGACGGTGTGCAGCCACAGCGCACTGGAGTGCCCGGCGCGAACGACGAGCAGGGTCTCGGCACCGAGCTGCCGAAGGTCGGTCCATGCGGCACCCGGCCCGACCGAGCCGACGCCGAGATAGCGCTCCGGCTGCGGAAGCGGCGAAGGCCCGCCGGTCGGACGCTCGGCGCCGTCCAGGATCCGGACCGCCCCCCCGGTATTCGCGGGGAGTTTACGGAGGTGCCTGCCGGGCAGACCGTCGATGACCACGACCGGGCGGTCGACGGCGAGTTCCTCGGCGATGTCCAGAGCGAGCGCTGCGGTGGTTTGGGGGCACCCCAGCTCCAGCAACGACACGGGGCCCGGATCGTCGCGGATGGCCCGGGCGAGCGTCGCGGCGGCGCGCTTGCGTTCCGGCACACTGCGCGAGCGCCGCCACAGCCTGGCTGGTCCGCGACGTGGCGCGGGGAGCTGCGCGATGACTGAGGCACCGAGGTGCGCGGCGATGTCCCGCCGCAGGACGGGGCGATCCTGTACCACGCTGGTGACGGCGGCCAGGGCGAGTCCGGCACCGAGCCCGAGAACGAGACCTACCGCTGCGTACATGACGCCCGCCACCAGGGGTGAGCCGGTGATCGCGCGCGGGGGATCCACCAGCTGTGTTCCCGCGGTGACGCGCGGGGCGCCGGTTCCGGCTTCCTGAGCGCGCTGTCCGAGTTCCTGGATCTGTGCGACGAGCTCGGCTCGGCGCACATAGAGCGCATCGAGCTCGGTGGTGCCATCGGGTACCCCGGCGATGGAGCCGTCCACCTCCGCGAGTTCCGCCTCGGCCTGGCTGCGGCGATCGAGCAGGGCCTGGGCGTCCGCATTGGCCGCGATCTCGGTCCGCTGGAGGTGATCGGCGATGAAGGCGTCGGCCAGCGCCTGGGCGCGGATCACCGCATCGCCGTCACTCGTTCCCTGGACCGTCAGCTCGAGCACGTTGCCGGTCACGCCCTCGCCCGTGTAGCTCTTCAGGAAGTCCTCGGGACGTTCGTCGGAGTTGATCCGTTCCAGGGCCGCGGCGGCGATCCGGGTTGTTTCCAACAGCGCGATATCGGTCTCCATGAGGCTTCCGCTGGTCGACTCCTGGTCGTTCTCATGGATGATCAACATCTTGACGACCGCCGTCGGCGGTGGCGGCACGAGAACCGCCAGCAGCACGCCCGCGAGCAGCCCCAGCAAACCGATGGATACCCAGATGCGGCGTCGCCAGCGCAGCCCCGCCATGAGCCGCTGAAGGTCCAGCAGCGGGTCGGGCGTCGAAGCGGTATTCGTTGTCGTCATGCCGAACCCGCCATCGTCTTGCTGGTGAATGGGACCACCGTGGACGAGCCCACCTGGGTGGATGCGCTCGGCTGATCGTCGATGAGCTGGGTACGGTGCGTGACGAATGCGCCGAGGACCTGGTATCCGGCGTCGGCGCAGGCTTCGGTGATGCCGATGAGCTCCCACCCGGTTCTCGTGCCCGTGCTGAGCACGAGCAAGGCTCCGGAAACGCGCCCGCAGTCCGGGACCGTCGGCCTGGCCGCGGAGAAATCGACGACGTGCAGCACCGTCCGATGCGTGCCAGGCGCCGGATCCGAACTCGGCCGGACCGTCAGCCGCGCGTTGCTCAGCACCGCCTTGCCGCCGGCGGCCTGCACCATCCGCGCGAAGCCGGCCACGTCCGTCACGACCGATGCGGGTCCGCAGTCGACTCCAGCCGCCACGGCCAGCCGTGCGACGGCTCGGTGCGCGACGGCGTCATCGTCCGCGATGAGGACGAGCAGCCGCAGGACACTGTCCGGGGTACCCCGGAGCCGAGCCAGGATCCGTCCTGGCGTACCCCGGAGCCGAGCCAGCACCCGCCGGTAGCGGACCTCTCGATCGAAATCGTTGCTGCAGATCGGGAACCGCGGGGCATCCCACGGTCGGTCGGCGTGCAGCAGGCGTCGTAGCCCGGCGCTCCAATGGCGGGAGGTAGCTGATCCGTCGGCGGGTGCAGATGTCCAACCTGGCGCGTCCGGTACATCGACGCTGCCCACGACCGGCGCGCCCAGCGCTGCGGCGATCTGTTCGGTGCTGCGCAGCCGCCGGTCCGCGCGCGTCGCCACCAGATGGGCGAACACTCCGAGCAGGAAGAACAGCAGCGCCCCGCCGACGATGAACTGCGTCAGCGTGGGATCGGCCGGACCCGACGGCCGCACGGCCGGCTCCATGACGAGGATGCTCGCTCGGCTGAACGCCGCGTCCGCTTCGGCTTCCTGCCCGCGCCCTTCGATGCGGTCCAGCTCCGTCATCGCGTCGTCCAGCGTGGTGCGCAGTCGAGCCAGCTCCGCGCCCGCCTGGCCACCCTCACCCGCCGCTCCCTGCAGGTCGACGATCTGTCGGTTGATCTCCACAACCCGCTGCTGCAGCGTGTCCCGCCGTTCCTGTAATACCTGAGCCGAGGCCTCTGCCGCGCCGCTCACGAGCTGGGTCGAGAACGCGAGGTACTCCTCGGTCACCCGGTCCGTGAGCTGCTGGGCCCGTTCCGGGCTCTTGGCTGAACCGCGGATTTCGATCACGTTTCCCTCGAGCACCTCGGCGGTCACCGAACCCCGCAGCCCCTCCCCGGTGCTGCCCCAACCGAGGGCCGTGGCCGTCCGGTCGAGCACGACCGAACTCATCGCGACCTGTGTCTCGGTCTGCAGCTCTTCCTTGTCCCGGGGGCCCTGTAAGAGGACGCGGCTCGCGGATTCGTAACCCGGGGACAACAGCAGAGAGGCACCGACGCCAAGCAGCGCACCCAGTACGGCAACGACGACGAGCAGCCGCCAGCGCCCTCGGACGATCTGCCCGAGTACGGACAGGCGCACCACGTCGTCACTCATCAACCGGGCACCCCTTCCCCGCAAGTGGCGTCTGCGCCGTGCACCGCAGTCAGCACGGTCTTTCACAACCTTGTCGTCGTGATCACCGCCGTCATTACAGAAATGTGGGAAACCGGGCCGGACTTATGGCCTGCCTCGTCGGGCTGGGGCGCAGCTCTGTCAGGGCTCGGTACTTCCGGGCGGTGGCTCGGAGGGCGCAGTGGTGGGGCTGGTCGCCAGAGGTGAGGTGGTGGTGCTGGTCCGGGATGGGGTGGTGGTGGCCGCCGGACGTGAAGTGCTGTTGCTCGCGGGGGGTGCAGTGGTGGTGGTGTTCGGCGGAGCTGAAGTGGTGGGGCTGGTCGCCAGAGGTGGGGTGGTAGTCGGGGGCGAGGTGGTGGTCGGTGGAGGTGGGGTCGTGGTGCTGGTCGGCGGGGGTGGGGTCGTGGTGGTCGGCGGGGGTGGGGTGGTCGTGCTGGTCGGCGGGGGTGGGGTGGTCGTGCTGGTCGGTGGAGGTGGGGTGGTGGTCGGTGGCGGAGGGGGCGTGGTGCTGGTCGGTGTTGGAGTGGTGGTGCTGATCGGCGAGGACGGGGTGGCGGTATTGGTGATCGGGTCGGTGGCACCGGCGGGTGAGCGCGGAGCGGGCTGTAGCGGTGACTGCGGCCCGAGCGAAGCCGCGACCCTTCTCGCCATGGGAAGCAGCGGTGAGAAGGTCGGAATATCGACCAATCCTAGATCGGGGGTATCGGTATCGGACGGGCTGAACGCCGCCCCGGCGCTGCCGTACGGAGGTGCGAGGCCACCCCGGCCCGGGTCGCCATGATCGGTTCTCAGCGCCTCGCCCCCCACGTCCGGAGTCTGGAACAGGGCGAGCGACAGGGCGACCGTGATCACCGCGAGTAATCCGGCTGCGACGGTCAGCAGCATGCGGCGCTGAGGACGATGGCGCGACCCGGCCGAATGCCGGGGTGCGGAGAGCGGGCCTGCCGGTGTCGTGGCGACCTCGCGAATCGAAGGCAGTTGTTCGTCCGATTTATCGAGGCCGGCTTGTGATGGCTGCGCCGCCTCGGGCGCGGTGCGGGGCGGCCGCACCGCGAAGGACACGGGGGCACTGATTTGCGCTGTGTTTTGCGCCGCCAGCGAGGCGACGCCGCGCGCTGCGGCCAGGTCCGGATCGGCGAGCAGGGTCACCGGGCGGCCGAGTTCGGCGGTGAGCATCCGGACCACGGACGGTATGCGTGCACAGCCGCCGGCCACCAGCACCGTGCCAACGTCGTCGAGGGCGAGTGCTGCTGCCGCGATCGCCACGCGCAGGGCGGCCACCGTGGCGCGCAGGGTGGGAGAGATCAGCGTCTCCAGCTCGTCCCTGGTCAGCCGGAGTTCGGTCCGCAGACCGGGTAACGACACCGGAATGGTCACCTCGGGGCGGTCGCCGAGCGCTTCACGGGCTGCCACGCAGTCCACGAGCAGTGCAGCCATTCCGGCCAGTACCACCTGGTCGTCCAGATCAGGTGCGGCGACCTGCGGGTCCCCGAGCTTGCCGAGCTGGTCGAGGACCCGCTCGAGAACCAGTTCGTCGAACCGTGCGCCGCCGCCGTCCTCGATCATCTGGGGCTCGCCGAGGAGCACGAAACCGGCACCCTCCCGGCGCGTGACCGAGGCGCAGAACGTCGCGCCCAGGTCATAGACCGCAACCGCCTCTCCGGCCTTGCCGGTGGTGGCAGAGGATGCGGCGATCGCCACCGGGGCCGGCACCAGCACGACGGCGGGCAACCCGACCTCGTTCAGCGCGGTTTGGACTGCGCGACATTTCCCGGGTCCCCAGATTGCGGGATGGGCGAGCGTGATCCGCTCCGGCCGGCCGCCCTCCCGTTCGGCCACCGTGTCGACGACCCGGCGGACCAGTAGGGCGGTGAGTGACGCCGGGCTGGGCTCGGCTGCGGACGGCTCGCCGACCTGGTGCAGGAAACCGCGGAACACCCGGTCTGGATCACTGAGTACGAGCGGCTCGGCCGCCGGACCCACCAGTACGGTTCCGTCGTCGGCGACATGTAGCACGGTGGGTATGCCCGGTGCGTCCGCGCCCAGCGTCACGACCTCGGGGCTGGTACTCCCGCTGAGCGTCCGGGTGATCGCTGCGGCGGTGCAGCTGGTCCCCAGGTCGATCCCGAGCCCATAGGGCATGCCACTCCTTGCGTTCGGCGCCCGCAACAGCACAGCTCACCACGCCCGCCCGCATCCTACTCGCCGGGTGCTGCCGACATCGTGTTCGCCGCGCAGCCCCAGTCATCAGGGGAACTGACGGCTAGGGCGGTGGGGTGGAATTGCTCGGAGGTGGTGGGGGCGTACTGCTGCTTGGGGGCGGCACGGTCGTACTGCTGGTCGGGGGTGGCGGAGTGGTGGTGCTGGTGGGCGGCGGTGGAGTGGTGGTGCTGGTCGGGGGTGGTGTGGTGGTGCTGGTGGGCGGTGGTGTCGAGGTCGGTGGGGGCAGTGCAGTGGTGGGGGTCTGGCTGGCTGGTGGGACCGCCACCATGGGCTGTGGTGCTGGGGGGCTGGGTGCCACCGCCTGCGGTCGCACCGGAGGGGACGGCGTGTCCGGGGTCGGAGAGATCGGGGTATCGATACGGGAAGGCGGCGCCGCGCCGACGCCGTATGCCGGGGCGCGATCGCTCCGGCCGGGATCGCCGTTCGCCGCCGCCACCGGGGTGGCATCGGAATCCGGCGCCTGCAACAGCGTCAGCGGCACGACGACGGTGGCCACCGCGAGGATCCCGGCGGCGATGGCCAGGAGGGTACGCCGGTGCGGACGGAAGTGACGTTCGGCGGCGGTCTGATGTGTGTGGAATCGGGGAATGGGAACAGTGTCCGCGGTGGCATCGGCAGGCGCGGATGCTCGCCTGGCCACAACAGGGCTGGGGTCAGGACGACGTTCGTAGGCCGATTCGGCCGATTCATCGAGCACCGGTGGTGTCGCCATGTCCTCGTGGCGTTGCGGCCACGCCGCCATGATCGCCGCCCCTCGGGCCGCGGCCAGCTCTGGATCGGCAAGCACGGCGACCGGGCGGTCGAGTTCGGTGGCGAGCAGCTGGGCCACCAGTGGCATGCGTGCGCAACCACCGGAGATCAGCACCGTATCGATGTCGGTCGGGTGCAGCCCCGCAGCTGAGATCGCCGCGCGCAGCCAGTGCACGGTCGCCCGCAGGGTGGGTGTGACCAGGGTCTCCAGCTCGGAATCGGTGAGCTGGACCCGAGCGTCCAGACCGGGCAGCGCGACCGGGATCGTCACCGAGGACCGGGTGCTGAGCGCTTCCCGGGCCGTCACGCAGTCCGCGAGCAAGGTGGCCATTCCGGCCAACGTCACCTGGTCGTCCAGATCAGCCGCCGCGACCTGGTTGCCGAGTTCGTCGAGTACCCGTGCCAGCACCAGCTCGTCGAAGCGCGCGCCGCCGCCGTCCTCGAGCCGCCGGGGCTCGCCGAGGACCTTGATGTCCTCGACGTCATCACTCGCACACCGCATGAGTGAGGCCGAGAGGGTGGCCCCGAGGTCATAAACTGCCAGCACGTTCCCTGCCGCGATACCGGCCTCTGGCGCGCCGTCGATCTCCTCCGCATAGGCGGTCGCCGTTGCCAGGGAAGCGGGCACCAGTCCCACGCCGGTCAGCCCGAGTTCGATCAACGCAGCGCGGAGCGCATGACACTGGCCAGGCCCCCAGCCTGCCGGATGGGTGAGCGTGATCTGCTGTGGCGGCTCCCCTTCCTGCTCGGCCACTGTCCCGACGATCCAGCTCACCAACCGGGCGGTGAGCCTTGCGGGGCTGCTCGGGGAGTCGAGGGAGGACGGCTCGTCGAAGCGGTGCAGGAAGCCGCGGAAGACGCGATCTGGGTCGCTGAGCATGAGCGGCTCCGCCGCGGCCCCGACGAGCATCGTCCCGTCGTCGGCGATGTGGAGCACCGTGGGCACACCCGGCGCGTCGACGCTCAGGGCAACGATCTCGGTCCCGCGGCCCGCTCGATTGATCGCGGCGACGGTGCAGCTGGTCCCGAGGTCGATCCCCAGCGTGTAGGCCATCGCACTCCTCAGGTTGACAGGGCGTACCGCAGATCCGTGGCCGTCTGTGTTGGTCATCGCTCGAAGCCGGCTGGATGTTAACTGTGACGTTCCCCCGATCAGCCGTCTCGCCGTGGTGCGCTCAGATGGCAGATTAGCCAGTGTGGGTGCAACGATCATAATTCAGCTACTCTCTGGCATATTTTTAGCTAGAACTGTTGGACTAATCCGCCTGGGTGATAGTCCAAATGAATGTATGGTCCGCGTAACGCATGACTGATTGTCATCGATAGTCAGATGTGTGGGGGTGCGCTCCCCTGAGTGGGGAGTCCGGGGGATGTCAGATTCGGTGATGACGAGCGGACCGGGTGGGGCGCGCTTTCGCAATGTCCGGAGTGGTCAACAGCAACTTTGAGCCCGACGGGGGGCGCCGTGTCCATGCAGTTCGTGCCTGGCCAATTAGTGCCAGGTCAGTTCGTGCCCGGCCAGTTCGTGCCCGGCCAGTTCGTGCCCGGCCAGGCCGGGGGTGGCGGGATCAACTCGCAAGCGACGCCGGTCGGGAGTTCGGAGCCGGGCGAAGCTCCCGGTTTCAATCGGGAGGTGCGGGTGGCCGTGGTGGGTTACGGCTACTGGGGCTCCAAACATGCGCGGGTACTCGGTGGCCTGCCTGGGGTGCGGATGAGCATCGTCGATCAGGATCCTGATCGCCTCGCCGAGGCCCGAAGGGTACATCCCTCGGCGGTGTTGGCCCGGCGGGTCGAGGAGGTACTGGCCGCAGTGGACGCGGTCGTCGTCGCCACACCACCCGCCACGCATGCCGAGGTCGCCCTGCAGGCGCTGCGGTGCGGGCGGCATGCGTTGGTGGAGAAGCCATTGGCCACCTCGATCCCCGACGCGCAGCAGATGATCGACGCGGCCGCCGCGAGTGGGGTGCATCTGATGGTCGGGCATACGTTCGAGTACAACGCCGCGGTTTGGAAGCTCAAGGAGATCATCGACTCCGGAGAGCTGGGGCGGATCCTCTACCTCGACACGGCGCGGCTGAGCCTGGGTCGCTACCAGCCGGACTGCAACGTCATCTGGGATCTCGCCCCGCACGACATCTCGATCTCCTCGTTCTTACTCGGTGAGGTTCCCCGGACCGCCTGGGTCTGGGCGAAACGTCACGTCGGCAACCGTCATGCCGACGTCGCTTATCTGCGGCTGGACTTCGAAAAAGCGGCCACCCACGCGTTCGTGCACGTCAGCTGGCTCGATCCGTGCAAGGTCCGGCGGGTCACCGTGGTAGGCGAACGCAAGATGGCCGTCTACAACGACATGTCCGATAACGAACGCATCCGCGTCTACGACATCGGCGTGGACTCGGTCGACTCGGAAGGCCATGGAGAGACACACGCGTGGCCGGTCTCCTATCGGACCGGGGACATCGTCTCGCCCTATGTGCACTTCAACGAGCCGTTGCTGGTTCAGGACAGCCACTTCATCGACTGCATCCGGACCGGCACCCGGCCGCACACACCGGGTGAGCGGGGCCTGGACATCGTGCGGGTACTCAGCGCCGCCGATGCCGCGGAAACCACCGGCCGTCCCGCGTTCATCAGCCGCAGTACCGACCCCGCCAGGTCAGCACTCGCCCAAGGCGTGGCGTCATGACCCCGATCCCATTCCTCGACCTGGAGGGACTCAACAGCGGATTCCGCGCGGAGTTCGAGCTCGCCTGGAAGAGCGTGCTCGATTCCGGCAGCTACATCGGTGGCCCTGACGTCGAACGCTTCGAGCACGAGTTCGCGGCCTACTGCCAGACGGCCGCCTGCATCGGGGTCGCCAACGGGACCGATGCACTGGAACTCATCCTCACCGGCCTCGGAATCGGCCGTGGGGATGAGGTGATCATCCCGACCAACACGTTCGTCGCGACGGCCGAGGCGGTGTGCGCAGCCGGTGCGCGGCCACGGTTCGTGGACGTCTGCCCGGACACGCTGCTGATCGACCCGGACACGGTGGCCGCGGCGGTCACCTCGTCGACGGCGGCGGTCATCCCAGTGCACCTGTTCGGGCAGATGATCGAGGTCGAGCCCATCGCGGCGATCGCCGCCCGTCATGGGCTCGCCGTCGTCGAGGACGCCGCGCAGGCACACGGTGCTCGGCGACACGGGCGTCGAGCGGGCAGTCTCGGCGTCGCGGCCGGGTTCAGTTTCTATCCCGGCAAGAACCTCGGCGCCCTTGGTGACGCGGGCGCGGTGGTCACCAACGATCCGGCCCTGGCGCTGCGGATCCGGAGCCTGGCCAATCACGGGCGGTGCAACGCCGATCGTCACCGGCACCCTCGGGTCGGGCGCAACAGCCGGCTCGACGCGCTGCAGGCGGCGCTGCTGTCGGCCAAGCTGATCCGCCTCGACGCCGACAACGCCAGGCGGGTGGCCGCCATGAGGAGCTATCGCGCCCTGCTGCCGCCGAACTGCGTTCCGGTTGCCGTGGCTCCCGGCTCGGCGCCCGTGTACCACCTGGCCGTCGTTCAGGTCGACAACCGGGCCGCGGTGACCGACGCATTGACCACAGCCGGTATCGGCTGGGGGTTGCACTACCCGATTCCGTGTCATCTACAGCCGGCTTTCAGCCACCTGGTTTCCAGCAACTCCAGAGGGTCGTTTCCGATCGCGGAGCGCGCAGCCGAGCGCATCGTGTCCCTTCCGATGTCGCCATCACTGGGCGAGGCCCAAGTGGCCCGGGTGTGTGACGTGCTCCGAAGGGTGACCGGTGAAGAAGACAGCTGAAGACGGTGTACCGGGGCACGTGCGCACCCCCAACGCCACCTGGCGGCCAGGGGCACCTTCGACAGCACCGGCAGGTGATGCCACCAATGGCGCGGCCCGTGCTGTGCCATCGGCGGCCGTCAATCTTCTCGCGCTCACCGCCATGATCATCATCCTGACGGCGGGCCTGGCGCTCGCGGGCGCGTTGGTCTGGCCGAAGACCCACACCGCCCGCGCGGAGATCCTGTTCCCGATCACCCAGGAACAGCCGACCGGATTTCTGCGTGAGGACCGCAGCATGACCACGCAACTCGTCCTGATGCAGGGGCGACCGGTGCTCGGCCCGATCGCTGAGCAACAGCAGCGTTCCGTCGAGGAGCTGCGGGAACACGTCACCGTCACGGTCTTGCAGTCCAGTGAGATCATCGAGCTCGCGGTCACCGACAGATCACCGGAGCGAGCGCTGCAGACGGTGCAGGCGATCGTGGACAACTACCTGGGACTCGGCCAGGCCGGTCAGCCCACGCTGCGCCAGCGCCTGACGACCGAGCTCGTCGCGGTGAATACCGCGGTCGCCGACGCCCAGCTCCGGCTGAGTACTCAGGAGGACCTGGTGGCGGCGGGCACTGAAGCCGCTGACACGGTGGTTCCGCTGCAGAGTTCGTTGCAGGCGCAGCAGGCCCGCCAGCGGCAGCTCCAGGTCCAGCTCGACACGGTCAATCTCGCTCCGGTGGCTCAGCTGCTCACTCCGCCGTACGCGGCGGACGTCGTCACCCCGAAGCCGATGTTCGCCGTGGTGGTGGGAGCGCTGGCCGGTGTGCTGCTGGCCGCGGTCGTCGTCGCCGTGGTTGCTCGTCACCGGACGACGAGGAAGTGAGCGGGGTCCGTGACCGATCCGATCGTCGCGGCGCACTCGCCTGCATCGACGCAGCGGAGCAGCACGACGGTGCGCAATTCCATCATCGTCTCCTGCTGGACGCTGGTCAGCAGACTGACCGGTTTGCTGCGGATCGTGGTCATCGGCGCGGTGCTGGGTCCCACGTTCTTCGCCAACATCTTCCAAGCCGGATACGTGGTCCCCAATCTGGTGTACTCCGCGATCGCGGGTCCGGTGCTGGCGATGGTGCTGGTGCCGACGCTGGTGCGCATTGTCGGGACCTCTGGCCTGGCCCGTGGCAAAGAGGTGTTCGGCCAGGTCTGTGGATGTCTGCTCAGCTTGGCGTGTGCGTTCGCGGTCCTGCTGGTGGTGCTTTCCCCGCTGATCGCCTGGACGCTGACGTTCGGCATCCCGGACCCGCAGGACCGGGCCCGCGCCCAGGAGCTCAGCACGATCCTGGTGCTTTTCGTCGCTCCTCAGGTGCCGCTGTTCACCATCGCGGGTCTCGGGGCGGCGGCCCAGCAGGCCCGAGGTCGTTTCGCGTTGCAGGCGGGGGCGGGCGCGGTCGAGAACTTCGCACTGATCGCGACGGTCGTCGCGGCGGCGACGATCTTCGGCACCGGGCTTGATGTGGACGAGGTGGAAGTACCGATGGTGGTGCTGCTCGGTGTCGGCAGCACGGTGGCCGTGGGGCTGCACGCGGGACTACAGCTTTTCGGCGCGGCCCGAGGCGGCATGCTCACCTGGCCCACCTGGCGATGGTGGCGGAATCCGGAAGCGCGCACGTTCGCCCGCCGGATGTACCGCTCGTTCGGTGTCGCCGCGTGCCCGGCCGCGGCGATGTACGTGCTGACCGCCCTTTCGAGCACGGTGCCGGGCGGGGTGCTGGTGGTGCAGCTCGCCTTTACCGTCTTCTACGGGTTGTCCTATTTGGGCGCTCGCGCGGTGTCGGTCGCGGCGCTGCCCGGATTGGCCGCGGCCGCCGACTCGGACAGCCCCTCCGCCTTCGCCTCGGCCTGGCGCCAGGGCCTGACTTACGTGATCACCGCGAGCCTGCCCATGCTCTGTCTGCTCGTGGTGTTCGCCGTGCCGGTCGCGGATCTGCTGGCCCGGGGCGAGATGCGGACCGGCCCGGTCGTCGGGGCACTCGCGGCCTGTCTGGTCGTCGTCGCGGTGGCCCAGCTCGTCGGTGGCGTGCACGACCTCGGCCGCCAGGCGCTGTTCGCCCGTCTCGATGAGCGCTGCCCTCGGCTCGCCGGAGTGGTGGCGCTGCTGGTGTGCCTGGCTGTCGCGGTCGGTGCGATGGCGTTGCCGGTCGGCTCGGCCCGCTTGTTCGCCTTGACGCTGGCCATTCTGGCAGCCGAGCTGGCAGCGGCCGTGCTGGTCCTCGTGAAGCTGCACACCGTGATCGGCTTGCAGCTCATGATCGACCTCCGCGGACTGGCCGGAACCCTGATCGCGACGGGAGCCATGCTGCCGATCGCGCTGACCGGCCTCTGGACGTTGCACACGCTCGCGGTGGGCCTGATCGGCGAGTTGCTGCTGCTCGCGGGCGTCGCGCTGCTTGCCGTGGGGGTCTACGCGGCTGCTCTGCGCACCGCACTGGCCCGGCGCACCGCACTGGCCCAGCGGACAGGCGCCTCGACATGACGCGAGACGTGACCGAAGACATGACCCGAGGCAGGGCACCGGGCCTGGTACGAGGCATGGCCCGAGAGCTCGCGCAGCTGCCCGCCTCCCATAACTGCCTGATCGCGGGCACCACGCTGATCACGGCCGCGGTCGTGACCGCCACCATTGCGTTCGGTGCCGCCGGACTCGGCGTGGTGCTCGGTGTGCTGATCGGTGGCGGGCTGCTGGCGTGGACGGCCTACCGTCCGATCGTCGCAACCTACGTCTACGTGGGCACTTTGCCGATCATCGCGGGAATCGACCGGGACACATTGATTCCGTTGGTCCGGCCGAACGAGGCATTGCTGACCCTGCTGCTCGCCGGTGCCTGCCTTGGTGGCTATCTGCGCTATTGCCGAGGCGACGCCGTCGCGGTGGGTCTGCACCGGCTGGAGGTCCCCGTCGCGGCGTTTCTGCTCGCGTCCACGGTGTGGCCGCTGACGTCGCTGATGCTGCGGGTGAACACCCCGTTGTCCTCCGACCTCGCGGCCGTGCTGCCGGTCTGCAAGCTCGTCGCCATTTACCTGCTGGTCCGATTCACCGTCTCGACGCAGGATCAGCTGGTTCGTGTCCTGCGGCTCATCGTCTGGCCGGGCTCGGTCGTCGCGGTGATCGCGATCCTGCAGACCCTCGGTTTCGGGCCCGTACTGACGCTGCTGACGGCTGTGTGGTCACCCACCGAAGCCGCGGGGACGATCGCGGCACGCGGCGGGACGACGCTGTCGTCACCGATCGCCACGGGTGACTACATTATTTTCTGCCTGGTTCTGGTGATCTTCGCCGCCACTCGGGGCGTGCTCGATCGTCGCGAGCGACTCGGGCTCGGCTTCGTCCTTGCCGCAGGCGTTCTGGCGTCCGGACAGTTCTCCACCTGGATCTCGGCCGCCGTGGCGGCAGGGCTCATCCTGTGGCGTTTCCCGGAGTTGCGGCACCGGGTGTGGCGGTTCCTGCTCATACTTCCGATTATCTTCATGATCGGCGCACCGGCCTTCTTCACCCGGATGGGAGGGTTCGCCGGTCGGGGAGTTCCCGATAGCTGGCAGGGGCGCTGGGACAACCTGTCGAACTTCTACCTACCGCAGTTCGACTGGCTGGGCATTCTGATCGGAGTCTCGCCCAATCCGGTCCTGCAGGCGAGCGAGACATGGCGTGACGTGATCTATCTCGAGAACGGCTATCTGCAGTTCCTCTGGATCGGCGGCGTTCCCTTGTTACTGGCTTTCGGCTGGCTATCGGTGGTGGTGCTGCGCCGGAGCAAGGAGCTCATGGGGGAGCCTCAAGCACTGGGGGCCGTCGCGGCCGCGCTCTGGACAGTGTGGTGTTTCCTGCTGGTTCTCACCGTCATCGACCCACACCTCACGATGCGGGGAATCGGCGACATCCTCTTTGTTCTGCTGGCAATAATTATGGGGAGAATCGGTGGCGATCACCATTCCTGACCGACGACGGCCGGCTCGCTGGGAGCTGCCTGCACTTCGGGTGCTCGATGTCGTACTCGCGGTCCTCGGATTGATCGTGCTGGCGCTGCCGATGCTGGGGGTGGCGGCCGTCATCCGGCTCGGAAGCCCGGGACCGGCGTTGTTCCGCCAGCGCCGGGTGGGCCGGGGCAGGCGTCCGTTCACCATGTACAAGTTCCGCACGATGCGCATGGGGTGCGGTGACCAGGCGCTCCGGGAGCTCATCGCGCGTGAGTTGCGTGGTGAGGACACCTCGGTCGAGGGCAGTCACAAGATCAACAGAGATGCCCGGGTCACCCGGTTCGGTGGCTGGCTGCGGCGCACCAGCATCGACGAGCTCCCTCAGTTGTTCAATGTGGTCCTCGGTCAGATGGCGCTGGTCGGGCCGCGGCCCTGCCTGGACTGGGAGGCCGAGATGTTTCCCCGGAAGTTCGCCGTTCGCTTCCACGCGCGTCCGGGCCTGACTGGCCTGTGGCAGGTATGCGGGCGCAGCACCATGGGCACGCTGGACATGTTGGAGCTCGACGTGGCCTATGTACGAGGCCGAGGATTCTGGCGTGACATCAAGATCTTGGTAATGACCATCCCCAGCCTGCTGGGTAGCTATGGCGCTCGGTGAGACCGCTCTGGAGGGACCCCGCCTCGACGAGCTCCCTCCAGGGGCTCAGGCGAGATAGAAGGGCGGCGGAGTCGAGGTGCGTCGCACCGTGGTGGACAGCGTTGCCAACAGATCGTCTACGGTGATCGACCGCACGTCCCGGTGCAGGGCCAGACCCCGCCGGGACAGTTCCATCGCCAGCTGCAACTGGTGGTCGTCACCGGCCTCGTGGTGGCTGCGGTCCCGCGCGACGAGAAGGGGGAACCGGCCGCTGCGCAGGGCCGCGAGCGCTGAGCCGGTGCCCGCGTGGCTGACGACGATGTCCGCTTCGGCCAGTGCGGCGGTGAGCTCGGCGGCGGGTAGGGCTGGCCGCACCGTCTCCGGCGGGATCGGGAGATCGTCGACGGCCGTGTCACCGGTCTGCCAGAGCACGGTGGGTACCAGCCTGGTCGCCTGGTACAGCTGGCCATCGGGTGCCAGCAGCGGGGCGAGCCGCTCGAACAGGCGGCGCAGCGGGTACTCGGTTGCCGCGCCGGTGGTCACCACCACCCGGAGCTGATCGGGAAGTTGGGGGGTCACGGCAACGGCTTCGTAGCCGTCGAACACGCTTCCGCTGTACCGCCATCTGGGGCTCGCCCAGTGCGGATACTGCGTGTAGGTCCGAATTCCGGGGATTCGCTGCAGGATCTGCCCGGTCAGGGAAGGTCCGTCCACCCGAGTCGCGCTTTCGATGTAGTGACACGCCACACCGCGAGAAGCGAGGTAGGGCAGGTATCCCAGGGCGATTCCCGACCCGGTCGAGACAGCCCGGGTGAACCGCCGGCTGTTCATCAGGCGACGCGCATCAGGAATGCACCGAAGCACGTCGGCCACGCTGCGCACGCCCACGTAGGGAACGAATTGGACCTCCCGGTCGGCGAGCATCGACGTGCTCTGCTCGTTTGCGTTGGTGACCCACAGGGCCGTACCGTCGGCGGGCAATCGGTTCGATAGCTCATCGAGTTGCGTGAGGTGCCCTCCTATCGTGGCGAGCAGCAGAGTCGTCATCACTTCCCCTTTCGAAAAACCAGTTCCGCAAGCTGATCAGCAGAAGTAGCGGTAGAGCAGGTTTCCGGCGCGTGCGGTGATCGCATCGGGTACCGACTCGTCGGTCAGCAGCCGGGTCAGCTTGCCCAGTACGGTGCCGGCCTCGCTGGAGACGCGCGCCTTCTCGCCTCCGGCGCGCAATGTCACGATGGTGCGCTCCGTGGTGGACCATTTGCGTTTGTAGGCCACCAGGCCGGGCTGGTCGTGATCGCTGCATCCCCAGTCGAGCATCCGCAGCCGATGCGCAACCCCCCACTGGATACCGGTCCAGAAGATCGCGTCATTGGGTCGCAGGCTGAGGTATTCGGGACGGGAAGCGCCGAATTTGTAATACAGCGTGTCGTCCCAGGCCAGGAACAGTGCACCCGCGATCAGCTCAGCGTCGGCGTACGCGAGCAGGGTCACCACCGCTTCGGCGCCGGAGAACGCTTCCCAGATACGCTCGAAGAGCCCGACGGGCTGCGCCAGCAACCCGTACTTGCGCTTGCGTAACCGCACATGCAGGTGGTGGAAGCTGCGCACCGCGTCGAGCCTGGTGTCTGCTTCGACCCGGACGCCGTCGCGCTGCGCAATGGCGATATTGCGCCGAGCGTGCTTGCTCAGCCGTCGGTGGATCTCCTGGAGGTCCGAGTCCAGCGCGGTACCGTGCCAGGCGGCCGAACCAATGCGGTGCAGCACCGGATCGGCAGCGGGAATGGCGGTGTCAAAGCAGCGCAGCGTGAACGGCGCGTCCGGCCCGATCACGCTCTCGCACAACGCGGCCCAGCGCCCGGCGTCGGCCACGGGTGGATCCGCGCGGTCACAGAAGGGGAGGCTGGAAAGCCGATCGCCCCGGATGTCGCTGATCGGAACCCACGCCAGACCGGCGATCGGGGCACCTGCACCGATCACCATCCGGCAGACCGCATCGAAACCGTAGGTGCCGGACACCGCCTCGATCCACGGTGGCGAGGTGAACAGATTGCCCTGCGGTCCGCTCGCCAGCTGCCGCCATAGAGGATCCGTGCGCGGATCGGCAACGACGATGTCCTCACCGGCTGGGTAGTTGGTGTTCGGGTCGACAGCGTCCGAGATGGTCGGGGCCAGCTTCACAGCGGGAACGACTCCTTCCGATCGGCGGCGCGGAGCCAGGGCGATTCCGGTTGTTGCCATTTTAGCCATTGCGGCCTCCCCGCGAGGCCAAGTACATCCAACGGTGCATTACACGATTAGGTGGGTGTACGGAAGTGTAAGCAACTCGGTCCCTGACGAACCCAGAACGGTGCAAAGACGGGATCCGGCTGCTACCATGAGACCGCCATCGGCAGCTCGAGCTCGACAGCCGCATTCCGGGCCGCCGCGCTCTCATCGGCAGAGATTCCCAGCACGAACAGAAGTGCATCCATGTAATGATATGACAACGCCACGTCGGCAACTTCCCGTAAGGCCGGCTTTGCATTGAACGCCACCCCGAGTCCGGCGGTGGTCAGCATATCGATATCGTTCGCGCCGTCACCTACCGCGACGCACCGCGTCAGCGGAACCCCGTAGCAGGAAGCAAAGCGGCGCAGCGCGGCTGCCTTGGCGCGTTGATCGATGACGTCGCCGACCACCCGACCGGTCAGTCGTCCGTCCTCCACCTCCAACTCGTTGGCGGCGAAGAAGTCGAGACCCAGCTCAGCCGCGATAGGTTGAACCACCTGGCTGAACCCGCCCGAGATCGCACCGCAGGGAAACCCGAGTTCACGCAGCGCCTGCACGGTCGTGCGCACCCCTGGCGTCAGCTCTGCCTGCTCGGCCACCTCATCAAGCACCATGGCCGGTAGACCTGCCAGCGCAGCCACCCTACGGTGCAGTGACGCGGTGAAATCGATCTCTCCACGCATCGCCGCCTGGGTGATTTCGCCGACCTCGCGCTCCCGACCGGCGCGGGCGGCAAGCATGTCGATGACCTCACCGCGCAACAAGGTGCAGTCGACATCGAAGACCACCATCCGAGTGGCGTGCCGACGCGGTCCGACCGACTCCACGGCGACGTCGACCTCATCCTCGGCGAGGACTGCCCGCAGCACATCACGGACCCTGACGCTCGTGGTCGCGAGGTCTCCCGGTGCCGAGATCAGCAGCTCCCATGCCGTTACCGGACAGTCGGCCAGCTTGCGTACCGCATGGATCTCCGCCCCCAACCAGCCCAGCTCGGTGGTCACGCAGCGGAGTATCCCGGCCCGCAGCCGCCGGCCGATAAGCACGACCGCGTGAGTGCTCGGTCTCGACCGGCCGCCGGTCGTCGCTCGCAACTGGCGACCGCTGGGTACCTGGTGAGGTGGGCCATGGCTAGTTTCGCCCCGACGCATGCCCCGACCAGGTCGCCCCGGGCGGGTGCCACGCAGGGGGAGCGCATCCGAGCGGAAGGCGCTGCTCCTCATCACTTTCCTCCTGAACCTGGCGGTGAACTTCGGTGGTCACGCAGGACAGCGGGCGATCAAAGTGCCTATAGACATGGGTCGTTCCCGGATGCCCGACGAATTGATCGAGCAACAGATCGACTGACCGGAGCCTGTTTTGCCCTGGTCGAAGCGATCCGACGCACCAATCGATACCCGGCTGGTGAGCGTAAACAGTTGGGCCGTACTTGCCGTCGCCGCTGATGGGTAAGGAGCGGGCTGAGAGACCACAGATACATCGACCGGTCACCCAGGTCACCGGTCCTGCTGGGCCGCCCGCGCTCAGGATAGAAGTGGATCTTGCTGCCTCGATGGTGGCCGTCGAGTACCCGGCGCGGAACCAGATCATGGCCATCGAAATACTGATCATTTGGTTATCTTCGTCACAGGATGGCCTGTATCAAGGCGAGGGGGAAGGGACATCTGTACAGGAGTCTGGTCGAGCCCAAGCGTCTGATAGGGCACCACGGGAGCAACTTTGGGGAACCAGTGTGACAACTGGCCGGCAACTTTTGGAGAAGAGATGTCCGCAAGTACAGTGATGTCCACAAGTGCAGAGGCGGAGCAGTCTTGTGCCGTGTTGAGTATGTTTCAAGCTAAAGTTGATACGCTCAAGCGACAAGGGCTCTACCGTGATTTCATCGCCTGCTCCCACCTGGCTGCCGAGCGCGGTCACACCGTGCATAACGGGCGAACAGTGCAGGTGTGGTGTAGTAACGACTACCTTGGTCTGAGCCAGCACCCGGATCTCATCGCGGCTCAAATCGAGTCCACCAGAATTCACGGAACCGGAAACGGGGGATCCCGCAACATCGCTGGGACCAGCACCACGCACGTGGAGCTGGAACGGCGCTTGGCCGCCTGGCATGATAAAGAGCGGGCACTCGTCTTCTCAAGCGGGTACGTCGCCAACTTCGAGTCGCTGAGCACCATACTTTCCGCCATCCCAGAGATGGTGGTCTTCTCGGATGCGAATAATCATCGTTCGCTGATCGAGGGGATCGTCCGCGCTCAACCCAAGAAACACATATTTCCACATAATGATGTGGCTGCGCTGGAGAGTCTCCTTTTCAGGTACGACCATGACCACCCGAAGTTGATCGTTTTCGAGTCCGTCTACTCGATGGACGGCGACGTGTCACCGCTCAGTGCCATCTGCGACCTGGCCGAGAAGTACAACGCCCTCACCTTCCTGGATGAAACTCATGCGATCGGCGTCAAGGGCCCGACCGGAGCAGGCCTGAGCGAAGAACTCGGCGACCATCGTGCGACGTTCGTGCAGGGTGTGTTCGGGAAATCGATCGGCACGGTCGGTGGATATGTAGCCGGCCCTGACAGCGTGCTCGACTATGTACGTTCCCATGCACCTGGCTTCATCTTTACAACGGCGCTCCCACAGGCGAGCCTGGACGCCAGCCTCAAGGGTTTGGAGATCATCCAACGTGATGAAGAGCTTCGTCAGGCATTAATAGCCAATGTGCGATTGCTAAAAAAGGAACTGTCGGACGCAGGAGTCGGCTTCCTGGATGCCGACAGCCATCTGGTACCCGTGATCGTGCCAGGTGAGGAGCGTGTCCGCCGAGTATCGCGACGTTTGCTCGATGAATACGGCATCTATGTCACTCCCGTCAATTTTCCGTCTGTGCCCCGGGGTAGCGAGCGGTTCCGCGTCACCGCTGCTCCGTTCCGTACGCCAGCACAGATCAGCTACTTCGTCCACGCACTGCAACAGAGTCTGTCAGACGACTGAGTAGGAGTATCTCATGAAGATCCGTGAAATTACCCCTTTCATCGGCACCGAGTTCACCGGCTTCGCCTATGAAGACTTCGAGCAGCAGGAGGTTCTCGAGCAACTTGTGGACCACCTCCATCGGCATGAGGTGGTGATTGTCCGCAGTATTGAGCTGACACCGCAGCAACAGATCAGTCTGGCTAAGCGCATCGGCAACCCCGTACCGTTTCTGATCACCAAGTATCGCCATGTGGAATTCCCCGAGATCATGATCTCCTCCAATGAGGTCAAGAACAACAAGCCTATCGGCGTCGCTCGGGTAGGAAACTTCTGGCACCAGGACTCGTCTTTTGTCGACAATCCTGCGGCCTATACCATGCTGCACGGCGTGAGGGTTCCGCAGTCCAGTGGTCACACTCTTTTTGCCAGCGCGGTCGACGTCTACGAACGCCTTCCAGAGGAGTGGAAGGAGAAGGTTGCGGGCCGTACCGCCTGGCACACCGTGGCCAAGCGCCTCCGGATCCGCGATGAGCATGTGGGTCTTTCGGTGGCCGAATTCCAGGCATTGATCGACATAGAGCATCCCAAAGTCGAGCATCTGGTAGTGCAGCGGGATCCCTTCACCGACCGGCCGTATCTGTACGGTGCCCCCGAGTACATGCACTCAGTGATCGGATTCGATGCCAACGAGAATGAGGCCTACTTCGCGGCCATCGATGAGCTGATTCAGGACCCGGAGAACGTCTACACCCATCGCTGGACACCCAACGACTTGGTGGTCTGGAAGACTGCTACGACGTTCCACGTCGCCACCGCAGTCGAGCCAGGAGTGCCCCGAACGGTGCACCGCGTGAGCATCGAGGCGGCAGATCAATGGGTGGAATAGTCGATTTCGACATATGCTATCCGTCGTTCCGCGCCAGCGTACAGGAGATGCATGCCCGGTCGGGTGTGCCCGTCGCGGAAATTCGGGAGATAACACACTGCGACGAATTTCCCGCCTTAGGCGAGGATGAAAAAGGATGGGAACTGGCGCTGGCGGCGGCCAGATCAGTGCTGGAACGCACGAAACTATCCCCTACCCTGATCCGGCAGGTGATTTATGCCGGATCAGGGGAGTGGGACACGCCGTTCTGGTCGCCGGCCGCCAAGGTGGCTCAGCAGCTGGGCATCGAACGGGCACATTGCTTCGAGGTGGCGAACTTCTGCAACGCCGGTATGACAGCACTTCAGGTCGCCTCCGACAGGATCAAGCTGGGCTACGCCGATAATGCACTGGTTCTTGTCGGGGATCGGCTCAGTCGGATGGTGGATTACAATGATCCCGACTCGAAGGAGTTGTTCAACTTCGGGGATGCTGCTGCGGCGATATTGCTGGCCCGCGATGACTACACCTTCAGGTTGCTGCACTCTGCGATGCGGACCGACCCCGACTGGTCGGATTACTACGCAGGGGAACATCAGCCGGAACGGATCACAATCCGCCGAAGCGGTCATCGTAAAGGACTCGCAGCTGCCTACGTCGAGAACTTCAGCTCCCTGGTCGACGACACTCTGATCACGCTTGAACGGAAGATGTCGGATGTGGCTTACTTCCTGATCAACCAAGGTGACAAGAGAATGCACGAGCGCTTGGTGCGTACCCTTGGCATACCTCTGGAGAAAAGTGTCTTCAACTACCATCGTCTGGGCCATATGGGGGGTTCCGACACGTTGATCGCCTTGCAGAGTCTATTGGCTGAGAAGAAACTGCAGCATGGTGACCTCATACTGCTGGCGACCAGTGCTATGGGTTTTAGTTGGGGAATTACGGCCCTGGAGTACCAAAAATGAAGATTCTCCTCATTCATCAGGTCCCGTACCGAAAGATGGACTATCGGCTCGGTATCGACCACGATCGTCATGATGTGACCTACATCGGGTATCCGCAGCGCATCGCGGATCTACCCGCAGATCTCCGGTGCCGGCGGATCGAGCTCACCACAGACGAGGACCTTGTTCCGGGGATCATCTCGCGCGTCTCTCGCGAGGACGGTTTCGAGCACGTCTTGGCACTCTCGGAGTTCGGGATACTGGAGGCGTACCACGTGCGCCGGCACCTGGGGCTGGACGGCCCGTCCAAGGCACAGCTGGAACTGGTACGCGACAAGGTGAAGATGAAGGAGGCGATAGCCCAGGCGGGTGTGCGATATCCCCGTTTCGTGGCGACTCCATCGCCGGCCGGTACGTTGCCCTGGTCCGGCAAGACCGTCGTCAAACCCCGCCAGGGCGCGTCCAGTGAAGGCGTATGTATCTACGCCGACGCCGAGCACGCTGTCGCCGCCAACCGTGCTTCGGACAATCCCGGCGACTTCCAGTTCGAGGAATACATCGAAGGCGACATCCTATATGCCGACGGGTTGGTGGAAGGTGGAAAGGTAACCAACTTCGCGGTCAGCAAGTATGTCAACACGCCTCTCGACTTCATCGGTGGGAAACCCCTCGGGGCGCACCACGTGGCAAACGGTGAACAGTACCGTGAGTTCGTATTGAGTGTGGTGGAGGCGATCGACGTCCAGGAAGGCTGTATTCATCTTGAGTTCTTCTTGACACCACAGCGGGAACCGGTCTTCCTGGAGATCGCCAACCGGGTCGGCGGGGCCGGGGTCGTGAATGCCTACCTCCGGCATACGGGTGTGCACCTGCCGTCGCACGAGATCGCCATCCGCCTGGGCACGACGTTGCCGGAACCTGATCCGCCGAGCGGCAAGTACCACGGCTGGCTGGTGTTTCCCGGGCATCACCTGCCCCGCGGTTCCACACTGTTCCTGGGAATCCCGGAACATCTGCGGGAACACCCTTGTGTGGACAGGTTCCACACGCTCGCGCCCTCAGCTCCACTTCCCGATCATGTGACATACCAGGAATGGCTGGTGCCGCTGTTCATCGAGGCATCACACAGCGATCCCGGCGTGCTCGAGGAGTTCTTGGGGACGTGCGCCCGGTCCGTCACCGTTGAGGCGAAGGTGAATCCGTCATGAGGTATTACCCCACCGACCTTCTTCTGGCGGTCGAGCGGATCGAACAAGAGCTCACGGCCAAGCCTGGCTCGCCGGTCGCCCGACTGCTGGATCTCGCGGGCCTATCCGGTCTGGCCGGCCTGTTCGACGGTGCAGCGCTGGCCGAAGGTCTCGACGGGCTTTTCGGCGGCCTGAGCCAGTACCCGTGGCAGCCACTGATCGACAGCAACGATGTCTACGAGTTCTCGCCGATCGGCACGGTGGTGCTGGACGACCGCGACGCGAGCAACACGCTGCGCGGCCTGATCCTCGGGTGGGCGACCGGTAATGAGGTCGCCATCCGCACCTCCCGGCAGCCGTTCTGGCGTGATCTCATGGACATCCTGCGTCAACAGGGGTTTCCGCTGCCTGCCGGGCGGACGGGAAATGAGCGCGAGCACGTCCTCGGCGGTCACCTCGTCGATGTCCCTGACCTTGTCACCGTGCTACCACAACAGCCGCCACAACAGAAGCCGGGCCAAACCGCTGACACGCCACCTGCGGGCAGCGCGAATGCCTTGCGCATCCGCGTGGACCCGGAACTGACCGGCTCCGACTGCGGTGCTGGGATCGCCCTCGCGTTGGACTGTCGAGCGGCGTGGGTTCACCAACTGTTTCGCCGCGACTACCTGATGGGCACCCGCCTGTCCGCGGCCCGCAGCCGCGACATCGGTGAGGAAGCCGGTCGTCTCGACGCCAAGCTGCGTTACCTTGTTCAGCGCGCGCGCCGGACGCCGTACTATCGCGATCTTCCTCCGGTCCAGGGCATCGGTGACCTCACCCGCCTGCCCATCATGGACAAGGCCGATCTGGAGGCGCATTCGTTGCCCTCCAGCCGTGACTTGTGCAGTGACACGCTGCCCACGGGGGAAGTCCTGCGCAGCGGTGGTTCAAGCGGCGATCCACGCTACGTCGTCTATTCGCGCACCGACTGGCACAACATGGTGCGGGAGGCGATTCCGCTCTTCTACGGGCTCGGTCTGCGCAAAGGTGACCGTCTGATCAACACCCTGTTCGGGGGGAAGATGTACGGCGGCATGACCACCACGGTCAGCGAGCTGTCACGAATGCCTCTGGAGTGCTACACGACCGGTCAGCTCGCCTCCGTGGATGACGTGCTCATGTTGAGCGCCAGCTTCAATGCCAACGCCATCCTCGCTCAGCCCGCGATGTTGCTTCCGCTGTTGCGGAACGCCAAGGCCAGGCGACCGGATCTGCGGATCGAGAAGGTGATCTACGGCGGTACGCCCATGGCCGAGTCCGACAAGACCTGGCTTCGCGACCAGCTCGGCACCCGGGTCATCTCCAGCATCCTGGCGGCCAACGATGGCGCTCAACTGGGCTATCAGTGCGGCGAGCTGGGGGGAATGCTGCACCACATCTGTGAGGACTACAACCTCATCGAAGTGGTCGATCAGGACGGCAATACGGTGCCCGAAGGCGAGCGCGGTGACCTGCTGATCACCAGCATGCAGAAGTTCGAGGGCCCGCTGATCCGCTACCGGATCGGCGATTGTGGCCGGATCTTCCAACACGACTGCGCCTGTGGTGTCTCAGGCAGGATCCTCGAGTACACCGGCCGGTCCGACGGGCAGATCGAGATAATCAGCAGACGGGTAATCCATAGCGATGTGCTCGCGGCGCTCGAGGTCTTCGGGGTGTCGCAGCTCCAGATCGAGATCACCTCGCGTAATGGCAAGGAAATCATGATCGTCCGCACCGAGTCGCCTGGAGCGTTGGACTCCCAGGAAGTTCGGAACTACCTCATCGAGAAACTTCCAGTACTCGGTGAACTGCATGATTTCGACGCCGATCTCGATCTGTTCGAGCTTGTCGTGGAGTGCTTCCCGGCGGGGGAATTAACCCGTAATGCCGTGAGCGGAAAGATCAAGTCGGTTATTGACCGGCGGCTGACCTAGCGTCTGATGGGATCTGTTCCGGCGAACCGGAGAAAAGGAATCGGATTCATGACCGATCGGGTGACGGAGTTGTTCAACAGCGAGCTGGCCAAGCGGGGCAGTGCGCTGTCGAAAATTGATCTCAACACGGAGCGGTTCTCGAACCTGACCGCCCTGGGATACGATTACTTGGCAAGGCCGATGTTTGTCGGAAAAACCGATATGGACCGGTTTGCCGACGACACGGCTCGCGCCGCCGACCTCATCTTCTCGTTGCCTGAACGCCTCTTCGATGGAGATTTCGAACGGTTTCGAGACGCACTCCGGATCAGCCCGGCCCGAGCCAGGCTCATGCGTCGGATCGGCGAGGTGAAACCGCCCCGGTTCGGGCGTATCGATGCCTATCACGACGGAGTCACGTTCAAGATCCTGGAGTTCAACGCGGGCAGTGACGTCGGCGGGCAGGACTGGGTCGGCGCGGTTCCGCGGGCTCTGCTCGACATTGATGTATTCCGTTCGTTCGCCGACCAGCACGGGCTCACCTACACCGACACGGGCAGCTTGGTTACAGAACTTCTGCGCCAGGTGAGCTCCGTCGTCACGGGAGGCCGGGATCCGGTCGTGGCCATGGTCGGGGAGCCGGGGGACCTCGCTTTCGGGCCGGGTCCCTGGGAGCCGTTTCAGACGCTGCTGCAGCAGGCCGGCCTTGAGTGTCACTTCTGCGGGATCACCGACCTGCGGATCCGTAATGGCCGCGTGATGTTCGGTGACGTGCCCGTCGACCTGATCTACCGGCTTTTCGAGGCCGACCATGTGGTCGATCACCCAGCGGGTGTCGAGATCACCGAACAGGTCATGACGGCGCACGCGGAGGGACGGGTGGTGTTCTGGACGCCGATGGAGACCGAGGTCTTCCAGAACAAGAGCTGTATGACCTTCCTGTCCGACCCCCGGCTGCGGACGCGGCTCTCGGAGGACGAGCAGCTGCTGGTCGATCGGGTACTGCCGTGGACCCGGTCGCTGCTCGGCGACGCAGCACTCGAGGACCGCGAACTGGTGGAGCACTGCCGTGAGCGAAGGGAGCACCTGATCCTCAAGCCGAACGGGCTCTACGGCGGGCGCGGCATCACGGCTGGTTGGGAGGTGGGTGATGACGAGTGGTGGCGGGCCGTACAGGATGGGGCGGCGGTCGGCGCCGTCGTGCAGGAGAGGGTCATTCCGCGCCAAGAGCCGGTGGTCGATCCGGAGACTGGGCAGGTCGAAGCCTGGGAAGCCTGCTGGGGGTTGTACTACACGCCCGACGGTGGATACGCCGGTGGTGGCTGCCGGTTCCTGCCCTTCGGACAAGCCAGGATCAGCGATGTGGGGCCACTCAAGAAGCCGTCCGGAACCAGCATCTTCGAGTCCTATCGGGCGGGCATCTTTCTGTATCCAGACGGGCCGGACGCCACCATCCGCGACGCGACCGGAGGGTTGTCATGGTGACCGACAGCATCACAGACGCCAGCACAGATAGAAAGCGTCGGGGCCTGGGGCGAGATTTCAACCTGATGTCGTCGGCCTACGCGATGCAGACCCTCGGCGAGGGTGTCCTGGTTACCGCTCTGCCACTGATGGCAAGCAGGCTCACCAGCGATCCGAAGCAGATTTCCTGGGTCCTTCTGGCGTGGGAGTTACCTTGGCTGCTGCTTGCTCTGCCCGGTGGCCTGATCGTGGACAGGTTCAACCGGCGGTGGTTGATGATCGGTGCCCAGTCCGCGCAGATGGTGTTGCTCGTCATCCTGGCGATAGCTGTGACCCTCGACGTCACGCATATGTGGATGCTCTATGTTCTCGCTTTCGGACTGGGCGCCGGTGACATCATCTTCATGGGCGCCAGCCGAGCGCTCATTCCAGATATTGTGCAGAGCAAGGATCTGGAAGCCGCCAACGGTCGGAACATGACGGCCGAGACATTGGGCCGGAACTTCGTCGGTCCACCACTTGGTTCTGCGCTGTTTGCCTTCCTCCTGCCGTTGCCGTTCTGGCTGAACGCCGTGACCTACCTCGTCTCGGTCGCGTTGATTCTCCGAATCCGCCATCGCACGCCTGCGCCGGTGTCGGACACCGCCGCCGGGCAGCAGCCAGAACCAGGCGTGCGCCGTAGTCTGCTGACCGAGCTCGCCGCGGGCCTGCGGTGGTTGGTGCGCCATCCGATGCTCCGAATCGTGGTGCTGCTGGCCGCCGTCAGCAACTTCTGTGTCCTCATGGGACAGTCTGTCTTGGTGCTCTTCGCCAAGGAAGTGCTCGACGTCGGCGACATCGGTTACGGGATCCTGGTTGCCGCGATGGCCATCGGAGGCGTAGTCGGCGGTCTGTTCAGTCGCAGGATCGTGGTCGGATTCGGCGCCCGCACAGTCGCCGTCACCGTGTCGCTAGCCAGTGCCCTGAGTCTGCTGGCCATCGGATGGTTCGGAAGGCAGCCGGTTGTGGTCGCGGCGATCTTCTGCGTGTGGTCGACAGGTCTTGTGCTGTGGAACGTGATGGCCCAGTCGCTCAGTCAACGGCTGATCCCCGACGAGCTGCGAGGCAGAGTGAACTCGGCCAGCCGGATGATCTGTTTCGGGGCGCTTCCTCTGGGTGCTCTCGCCGGTGGTTTAGTGGCGGATAATTTCGGACTGTCCGCGCCCTGGGTCATTGGTGGCATGATCAATCTCGTGGTAGTCGTGTTCACGATCCCTACCCTGTTGCGGTGGCCCTCGACGACAGGCGGTCACCCGGAAGACCCAGAGACCGAGGATGGACTGCGGTGAGCGGAATCATGAGGTCGATTTATCTGCTGGCACGGCCCGACGGTTTTCCCGCCGCGAAGCATTTCGGCGTTGTGGACCATGATGTGCCGGAGCTGGCAGCGGGAACCGCTTTGGTGGAGAACATCTACCTGTCGGTGGACCCGTACATGCGCGAGTTGATGGACGCGGGCTGGGATATCGACGAGCCCTGCGGAATAGGGCGGGCCATCGGGCGCGTGGTGGAATCACGTGAACCGTCCTGGCCGGTCGGCGCGCTCATCTCCCACGGCGAGGGCTGGGGCACCCACGCGGTCCTGCGTGCGGGGCACCCGGCTGCCAGGGTGCTACAGGTGCACGAGGGTATTCCGCTCTCGGCTTATCTCTCGGTATTGGGGGGGACCGGACTCACCGCCTACGTCGGCCTGACCGAGATCGCCCGTCTTTCCCCCGGCGAGTCGATTTACATCTCGGCGGCGGCCGGCGCGGTGGGCGGCACGGCGGGTCAGCTCGCCCGGCTGTTGGGTGCCCGGCGGATCATCGGCAGTGCCGGCTCGGCAGCCAAGGTCGAGCACCTCACCGAGAACCTTGGGTTCGACGCCGCCTTCAATTACAAAGACGGCCCTGTCATCGATCAGCTCCGCGAGGCGGCACCCGACGGAATCCAGGTATGTCTGGACGGTGTCGGTGGCGAGCACCTCGAAGCGGCGATAGGCGTGATGCACGAGTTCGGCCGGATCGCCTGGTGCGGTGCCATCTCTCAATACCACAACGCCAAGAACCCACCTGCTGCCCCACGGAATCTTTACGGCGTGGCGGACAAGAGCATCCACCTGCTGGGTTACCAGGTGCGCCACCACCTGAAGCTGCGCCCGGATGCGGAAGCCCTGCTGGTGCCGAACATCCGGAGCGGGCGCGTCGTCGTGGACCAGACCATCGTGCACGGCTTCGACAAGGTTGTGGACGCATTCCTCGGTCTGCTTCGTGGGGAGAACATCGGAAAGATGATCGTCCAGACGGCGGCGGAATGAGACTTTTCCGCCAGATCACCGAATCTGTCGCCTGATCGAGAAATTACCAGCGGAACGAGGAGGTACCATGCAGGTTCGCAGACTGACCCTATTCACCGCCATCCCACTTGTGCTCGCTGTCGGGCTGACGGGCTGCGGTGCCGACAAGGGTGGTGGCGAGAACGCCAACGCCAAGGCGGTGATCAGCGTCGGCATCGGGGAGCCGAAGCACGGTCTCGTCCCTTCCGACACCGCGGAGACGCAGGGTTTACTCGTGCTCTCGTCGCTGTTCACCCCGCTGGTGAAGGCCGATAAGGAGGGCAAACCCCAAGAAGTCGCAGCCGAGTCCATCACAACCAGGGACAACAAGGTCTGGACCATCAAGCTCAAGGATGGATACACCTTCCACAATGGGGAGAAGGTGACCTCGGACAGCTACATCGAGGCGTGGCACCGGGCGGCGTACAAGCCCAATGCTCAGGACACCAACTACCTGTTTGCCAAGATCGACGGTTTCGCCGAGGTCAACCCCAGCGCAGAAGGAGCAGTGCCGGCCACGGATCGGTTGAAGGGTCTCAAGAAGATCGACGACCTCACATTCGAGGTCACTCTGTCCGCCCCGTATGTCAACTTCAAGGCGGTACTGCTCAACCTCGCTTTCGCGCCACTGCCCAAGGTCGCCTTCGAGGGCACGGGCTTCAACAAGGCATTCGGCGAGGCACCCATCGGAAACGGTCCGTTCAGGATGAAAGGCGCTTGGCGGCACGATGAGTCCATCGAAGTCGAGCGCTACGATACGTTCCCGGGCGAGCAGCCCAAGATCAAAGATATCACATTCAAGATCTATCCGACCCTAGAGGCGCAGTATGACGATTTGCTCGCCGAAAAGGTCGATGTGGCCCCCGTGCTTCCGCTCGGGAAATTGGAAGACGCGAAGAAGACCCTGGGCGAGCGGTTCCAGCAGAGCCCGCGGGCGGGGATCGGATCCCTCGGTTTTCCGAGTTTCGATCCGAAGTACGCGAATCCGGATGTGCGCAAGGCCATCTCGATGGCGATCAACCGCGAGATTATCGTCGAGACCGTCTTCGACGGCACTCGCACGGCGGCGCACTCGTTCCTCCAGCCGGGCATTCCCGGCTACCGGAATAACACCTGTGGTGAAGCATGCCAGTTCAATCCCGCCAAAGCGAGGGAACTACTGCAGCAGAGCGGTTTCGTCGGGCCGGTGGAGATCACCTACAACGTCGACGGTGGCGCCAAGGATTGGGTCGACGCGGTCTGCGGCCAGATCAGGGAGAATCTGGGTGTCGACTGCGTCGAGAAGGCCGAGGCGAAGTACAGTGACATGCTCACCAAGCTCGAAGCCAAGACCCTCGGCGTCGGCGTATTCCGCAGTGCCTGGACCTACGACTATCCGGCGCCCGAGAGTATCCTCGGCCCGCTGTACCTCTGTAGCAGTTCGTCGAATTTCTACGGGTACTGCAATAAGGATGTCGACAGCCTGATCTCTGCGGGTGATCTGGCCAGCAACCCGGAGGCGGCGATCAAGTTCTACCAACAGGCCGAGGACATCATCGCGAAAGATCTACCGACGGTGCCGCTGTGGTATCTGCAGCATGTCTACGGCTACACGAACAAGGTCAAGAACATCGAGGTGAACGATCTGGGCATGGTCGACTTCGGCAACATCGAAGCCGCCTGACAGAGCGTTACCACAGCTGGCCAGGTGAGGTGCCTCATCAAGGCACCTCACCTCATCCCCAGAACCGTAATTCGACTCCGAATGACGCTCGGCGAGATTCTGTGCCGAGTTGGCCGCGCTGGACCACTCCCACTTGTTTGACCGGCTGGAGGCCAGCACAGTGGTCGCGATCACCGATGGCATCGGAGTCAGTACTTGCGGCGGCGGGACAGCAGGCCGCGGAGCTTCGCCCGGTTCTGCGGGTTGCTCGCGTACCGCCGTCCCTGGTCAATCAGGCGCCGCCCCTGCGGGCTGCTCAGGAAGCGCCGGATCTTGCTGACGATCGAGGCCATCACGACTCCTTGGGAAGTAGGTACCTCCAGGTTAGTCCCCTCGCCTGGAGGTACCGATGACCGCCACCAGGTCGGTGATGCCGTAGTGGGCAACCGGTGAACCCCGCTGTGCGGGTGGAGTAGCTGTGCGGGTGGAGTAGCTGTGCTGATGTGCCTCATTCAGTCGTCGGGCGCACGGATCGAACATCAGGTTATGGTCGGGTTCTTACACCATCCCTGGGAGTTCTGATGAGCACGGCTATAGTAATCGGGCTCGGGATCGTCGTCTGGGTTGTGTTGGCGATTCTGCTGGCTGTTTTCGTGGGACGGATGATCCGGTTACGCGACCAGTCCCGGGACCGGTCGCGCCTGGACTCGACCATGGACCCCACCTGAGGATCACGGCCCGACCGGCGTGATCCGGAGTACTTGGTCGTCATCGCCGTTACTGGTGGTGACATACAACGCATCGTCGGGCCCCTGCCGCACCGTGCGCAGTCGACCGAAACTGCCGTCGAGTTCGGGGAGCTGTCCGACCCCGACCACCCCTCCCGCCGAATCCACCCGGAGCAGCAGCAGCGCCGATCCCTTCAACGTGGCGACGGCAAGCAACCCTTGCATATTCCCCCACTGGGTGCCCTCGATGAAGGCAGCGCCACAGATCGCTTGAGTCCGCCCGCCTGAGCTCCACACTGCGGGTACCGCATCCGGAAAGCGCTGCAGGTCGGTCATCGGCACGCTCTCGTCGTAGCTGCCCCGAGTCCCGCCGCGGGACGGATCCCAGCCGTAGTTGCCTCCGGCACGCAGAATGTTGATCTCATCATCGACATCGGGGCCGTGCTCGGCGGTGAAGATCCGGCCGGTATCCGGTTGTACCGCCACGCCCTGAATGTTGCGGTGACCGTAGCTGAAGATTCGGGCATCGGCGTTCGGGACGTCGGCATAGGGGTTGCCTGGTGCTCCTTCGCCGGTGCGCAGGTCGATTCGCAGGACTTTGCCGCCGAGGCTGGCGCGGTCCTGGGAAGCCGCGCCGCGCGCCGAATCACCGGTGCCGACGTACAGCGAACCGTCCGGGCCGAGCGTCAGGCGGCAGCCGGAATGTCTGCCGTACGGGTTCAGGGTCAGACCGGCGACCAGTGGGTCGACGACCCGGCGAGCCTGCGTGGCATCGGCGGAGAGCTCCCACGTGATCAGCCGGACGTCCACCGGCGTATCGCCGGCCTGATG
>JBOHHE010000102.1:0-10109 GCA_050700355.1 Pseudonocardiaceae bacterium | reverse complement strand
GTTGAGTTACTGATTGATACTTTCAGTGATCGTGGTGGTGTGTTGATGTGCCACTTGGAGATTTGGTGACCTGAAGTAGCGATTGTTCTACGCTAAGCAATCTTGACGTTGCCCTGGAAGCAACTCTAGGCAAATTCGATGTGCTCGAACACATCGAGCCACTTCCGCGTGAGCGTCGCGCCGCGCTGCACGATCTCTGGGGCCTTCCTGGACGGCAGGACAGGAAACTGCTGACCTGGCGTTCGGGGGCACCCGTTCTGGCACCGGATGACCTGGGCTGCGCTCAGCCTTCCGGTGCGCTCTTATCGAGGTACTCCGTGATCGACCGAGCAAACAGATCGAAGTCGCTGAGACGAGTGCGGATCAGCTCATGTATACGCGCGGGCTCGATGTCCTCATAGTGGTGGACGAGCCGATTCCGCATACGGGCCATCGGCTCGAGCGTAGCCGCGAACTCGGCGCCGATAATCCCTTCTTTTCCCAGCACCCGAAAGACTTCGGCGTAAGTCGTCGGCTGATCCAAGCCGGTGCTCGCGATAATGTGATGCCCCACGCTAAGAACAGTCTCGATCGCCAGCTGGAGAAACCGCTCAGCGCTACCGAAATTGCGAGGGTCAGCCTGGTAATCGTCAAGTGGCATCTCCGCCAGATCACGAAGGATCCGCACATATCGGCCCAGCATGACGAGCAGCTGATCCACCCGGTCTCGGTCAACCACCGCTCAGCACCCCACGGCGGGCGCGCTCCCGGGCTGCCGCCAGGTAGCTGTCATGGTAGGGCCGGAAATCGAGAAACGCTTTCTCCACGTACTCACGAAAAGCGATACGCTCCGGCTCATCCCGGCTGAACAGCACCCGACCCGCAACGACCCGGAACTGCAACCACAACGGGGCGTCATCCACTACGAGCATGTCCACGTCATCCCGGCCGAGCGCGGCGGAAAGCTGATCGTGTAACCGAGCGTCATCGAGCAAACTACCCTGAGGACGTAGGCGCACCGCCAAGTCCACATCGCTGTCCGGTCGGGCGTCACCCCGTGCCCACGATCCATAGAGATAGGCAAACCGCACCCGAGAATCCGATTCAAGGACGGGCCGGATGCGGCGCGTGAGGGTATCGACTATGTCGGAGGTGGCTCGGTCCACAAGTTCATTATGGCCTACGAACCGGCAGGTCGGACGGAGCGCCTCGACCTCTCGTCGCTGCTCCACCTGCCCATGACCGAGGCTGCTGAGCGCCAGGTCGTGGATGCATGGGCAGCGCGAGGGCAGCACCGGACCCCGATCCCCGACCTGATATCGGCCGCGATCGCGCACACGAATTCCGCCGTCGTGCTGCACTACGACTCGGACTACGAGCGGATCGCTGCCGTCACCGGTCAAGGCCACGAATGGATCCTCCCGCAGGGCGCGGGCCACGGCGCCGGATCGTTGACGTAACCGCCGGCCCGGCCGAAACGGACCCCGCCCGCACCGAGCGTGGTGTATGCGTTACATCGGGAGAGGCTGTAGCGATCTCAACACTGTGCGGTTGCCAGATCTGGCCGGTGTGGGCGAGAGGACGGGATCGATGGTCGAGGGAGCACCCCGGAGTGCCGACGGATCCGGGGACGGCGCGGGCATCGATCCGGTTCGGGTGTTCATCTCCTACGCCCATGACGATGCCGAGCACGAGGACCAGGTCCGGGAGTTCTGGCTCTTCCTGCGCCGCCACGGGCTCGACGCCCGGCTGGACAAACCGGCCGCCGAGCGGCGGCAGGACTGGCCGATATGGATGCTGCGGGAGGTACGTGCCGCGCGGTTCGTGCTGGTGGTGGCCTCCCCGGCGTACCGGCAGCGGGCGGAAGGTGATGCACCCCCGGGCGAGGGACGGGGCGTGCAGTTTGAGGCGGCACTGATCCGGGAGGAGGTCTACGCCGACCGCGAGGCGGCGCTGGAACGGATCGTGCCGGTAGTGCTGCCGGGGTGCGCCGCCGCGGACATCCCCACCTGGCTGGGCCGGGCAACCTCGACGCATTACGCAGTCACGGAATACACCGTGGCCGGTGCCGACCGGTTGCTGCGCCTGCTGACCAGCCAGCCCTACGAGACCGAACCACCCGTAGGCATCCGGCCCGATCTGTCACCGCGCGGCACCCCGGAACCCGGGCCCCGGGCCGGGCTACGCACTGAACTGCTGATCCACGCCACCGGCCAGGGCGCCACGCTGGTGGTGGACGTGACGCTGGCCGGCACCCTGCTGTGTCACCGGGAAGCCATCGTGCCGCCCGAGCTGCGGACGGTGTGGGAAAGCCTGCGTGCCGGTCCACTGGTCGCGGCGGACCGGATGCTGAGCGCCGGGCGGCAGCTGGCCGTCGCCGTGTTCGACGAGCGCTCCCAGCACCTGGTGGCCGACATGCTGGACCGGCTGCTCCCCGGTGACTGGGTGGACGTGGTCTGGGCCAACGACGGCCCGGCGACGACTCTGCCGGTGGAATTGCTGCGCCTGAGGACCAGCGCCGGGCAGGACCTCGGCCCGCTGGCCCTCCAAGCCGGGGTCACCGTGATCCGCCGGGTGGCCGGTGCCCCACAGATCACCCCGACGCCGCAGCCCGGTCCACTGAAGATCCTCGCCGCCGTCGCCGCTCCCGACGAGTCACGCACCGACAACGCACCGCTGGACACCGAGGCCGAAATGCAGGCCGTGCTGGATGCGGTCACCGACGTCGCCGGTGACCCGAGGGCGCAGGTGCAGATCCTGGAGGTGGCGTCGGTACAGCAGATCGTCGAGGCGTTGCGCTCCGACGCCTACCACGTGTTGCACCTGTCCGCGCACGGCTCACCCGAGACGATCGAGCTCGAAGACGAGGACGGCCGCCCGGTATCGGTGAACGCCACGACGCTGATTGACGCCCTGCGCCACGCCGGAAAGCCAATGCCGCTGATCGTGCTGGCATCGTGCTCCAGTGGGGCGTCGGGAACCGAGGCGCTGGCCACCGGGCTGATCCGCCGGGGAGCCGACCGGGTGATCGCCATGCAGTCCCCGGTCACCGACCGCTACGCCACCACGCTGGCCGCGTCGCTCTACCGGGAGCTGGTCAAGGAGCCGAGCCAGCCAGTGCGCCAAGCCCTGGCCCGTGCCCGCCGGGACACCGAGCACCACCTGTCCGCCACCCGGCAGGACAAGCAGGCCCCGCTGCCCGAGTACGGCGTGCCCACCCTGCTGACCGCCCACGCCGACGCCGCCCTGGTAGACCCCGCGACAGCGCAACAGCCGCTGACCCGGGTGACGGTGGTGCCCTCGGGCACCTCGGTTCGGGAGCTGGCGCTCGGCGCGCTGATCGGGCGCCGCCCGCAACTGCGCACCGCCACCGCCATCCTGCGCCGCACCCCGGCCGCCCGCGACCAGTACGGAGCGACCGCCGGGGCGCAGCTGCTCGGCGTCGGCGGGATCGGCAAGACCGCCGTCGCCGGGCGAGTACTGACCCGGCTGCGCACCGATGGCTGGGCCATCGCCGTCCACGAGGGCCGCTGGAACCCCACCGCCCTGATCGCCGCTGTGGCCGGCGCCCTCACCCCCGTCCCCGAGCTCGCCAACGTCGTAACACAGCTATGCGATGACAACCTCGACGACCTGCCCAAACTCGACCTCGTGCGCGGTGTGCTGGCCCGACATCGGCTGCTGCTGGTCTTCGACGACTTCGAACAGAACCTCTCCCACCCGGGTGGCGAGGCGTTCCTGGACCCCACCGTCGAGGACCTGATCACCGGACTGTGCCAGCACACCGACATCGGCGCCGTGCTGGTGACCTCCCGCTACCCCCTGCCCGGCCCCCAGGATCTGCTCGTCGAGGTCCCGATCCCGCCGCTGTCGCCCAGTGAACTGCGGCGACTGTTCCTGCGCCTGCCCGCGCTCCGCGACCTCGACCCCGAGGAGCGCCAGTTGCTGCACCGCACCGTGGGCGGCCACCCCCGGCTGATCGAGTTCGTCAACGTCCTGCTACGCGGCGGCCGCGCGAATCTGAAACAGGTCCAGACCAAACTCCGCGATCTCGCCAAGCATGAGGGAATCGACGTCACCAAGCCCCGCCCCCTCGATCAGGCCATGAACGAGGCCATGCTGCTGGGCAGCGCCGACATCCTGCTCGACGAACTACTCGACCTGCTCACCCCCCGACAACGCGCCGTACTCGACCAGGTCACCGTGTGCCGAGCCCCCATGCGCCTGGAAGACCTCGCCTACGCCTTCACCGAAAACCAGGCTGATCCACACCCGGCTCCGGCTGCTGACCTGACCATCCTCGACGCCGACGTCGACCGGCTCACCGACCTCACCCTGCTGACCACCGGTCCAGGTATCACCATGCATCCCTGGACGGCCGACCTCCTCGAAAAACGTGCGGCCAGCCTCACCCACCAGCACCAGCGCGCCCTGGCCATGCGCATGCACCGAGTCACCGACGGCGTCGCCGACTACCTTGATCTGCTCGATATCCCCCGCCACCACGCCGCCCTGGGCCAGTACGACGATCTCGCCGCCGTCACCCAGCAGGTCAGCCAGGTGTTGCCCGGCACCCTGGCCGTCGCCGCCTACCTCGCCGACATCCGCCCCCTCATCCCACCCACCGAACGCGCCTGGGCTCTGGTGGCCGACCTCGAACTCACCACCTTCCTGACCATCGGGGACCTTTCCTCCGCAATCCGTCTGGCCGACGACTTTCACCACAACATCGAGACCCGTGCCGCCGCCGACCCGACCAACACCGCATGGCAACGCGACCTGTCCATCAGCCACGACCGGTTGGGGGATCTGGCGGTCGCCGCCGGAGACCTGGCCACCGCCCAGAACCGCTTCCAAACCGGACTCACCATCGCCGAACGGCTGGCCGCCATGGATCGCGCTAATGTGCAATGGCAACGCGATCTGGCCTACGTGCAGCAACGAATGGCCGACCTGGTGAACAGCTCAGGCACAGGGACCGCCGCACAGCGCAGTCCTGGCGGAACGCCAGACGCATCGCCCGCTACGTCGTCAAGCGGCCTTGGCTCTCGCATCACCGGCGTCGTTGCCAGCCTGTTCCGACCGACCCGGCGCCGTCCCTGACACGCACGCCGTTGTCGGCTGGGGCGGATACTCATCGGCGAACTGCTGACCGGGAACGTCCGTCCTCACGACTAGGCCAAACTTACGTGTCGGGTGGCCGGAGGGAGTCTCACCCTCCGGCTCCCGCAGATCCGTACGTAAATCTCTCGGCTTATACGGCTCCTGTCATCCGGTTCGTGCCGTAGCGATTCGGTGCTGGACTTCCCATCTCCAGTGGGTCAACAGCCCTGGGTGGGATTTCTTGATCTCGACCAGGGTGCGGTATGCCCGAGCGGGTGCCCGCCGCAGGTGTTTGTACTTGCGTCGGGCCCACCGCACCAGATACCTGTCGATGTGGAACAGCACGCGCGCGGTCTCCGACGGGCGGAACCGCCCGAAGTAAGCCGCCCATCCCCCGGCTTTGGTGTTAATCATCGTAGCGACTTCCTTGAAGCTCAAGTCGCTGCGCAGGTGAAGGCGCATCCGACGTATTTCTTGCCGGATCACCGTGGCGCTCTTTTCGCTGATAGCCGGGGAGAACGTGGTGAACAGCACTCCGTTCGCTCTCTTGGCCGACCGCGGTTTGAAGGTGTACCCCAGGAAATCGAACGACACCTGACCATAGCGCCCGTGACGCCCGGTCTTCTTGCGGTACACTATGCGGGTTTTGTCCGGGTGCAGCTGCAACCCGCCACACTCCGCTAACCGCGCAGCGATCGCGTCTTTCACCCTGCGGGCCTGCTGCTCGCTCACACAGTGCACGATCACGTCATCGACGAACCGCTCGAACGGCACATGCGGGAACTCCCGCGCCATCCACGCATCGAAGGCGTAATGCATGAACAGGTTCGCGATCAGCGGGGAGATCGACGCACCCTGTGGGCTGCCCCGATCCCGAGCGGCAAGCGTTCCCCCTGGCATCCGCGGCGGAGCTTTCAGCCACCGCTCGATGTAGAGCAGAATCCACTTATCCACGGCATGAGCGGCGACCGCCCGAAGGATCAGATCGTGATCGAGGTTATCGAAAAAGCCCTGAATGTCCAGATCTATCGCCCACGCGTACTGAAAACAGCGCTCCGGGCACGCCGCCACCGCATCCAGCGGAGACCGACCCGGACGATACCCATAAGAGTCCGGGTGGAACACCGGTTCCACCAACGGCTCTAAATAGGCCACCGCCACCGTCTGCGCGACACGATCTCCCACAGTAGGCACTCCCAGCACCCTCGTTCCCGGTTTCTTACCCTTCTTCGGGATCTCCACCATCCGCACCGGAGCGGGAAAATAGCTCCCCGACGACATCCGGTTCCACAGCTTGTACAAGTTGTTCTTGTCATCCGCCGCGAACTGCTCCACCGTCACGCCGTCAACCCCGGCCGCTCCCTTCTTGCTCCTGACCTTCATCCCACGCCGTCACGAACACCCGCTTGGAGATATCGTACGACTTCGAACCTGGCTCGCCCATCCGGCTCCTCCCGGGCACTCCGGTTGACCATCACGTTGAACCTGAATGACCCGTCCCCTTCGCCGGGTAGCCGGCGGGAGTTTCACCCGCCGGCCCCCACAGATCCGTACGTGAGCCTCGCGGTTCATACGGCTCGTGTCGTCCCTCCTCAGAGAGCCCGGGAGACCGCCCAGTGGGCGAACATGCCGGGCGCTTTTTCCATCACGCCTTTCAGCCATGCCCGTACCCGTTTTCGGCTCCGCAGTCGTTTGTACTTCTTCCGCGCCCACCGCATCAGATGGCCGTTAATGCGTTGGCATAGAGGAACCACCGCGGTCGGATAAAACCGGGTGAAATACGCGAGCCACCCGCGAACGACCTGATTGATGTCCTCCGCGAGATAGTTGAGAGTGAGGTTGACCCGTCGATGTAGCCGCCACGATCTTATCCGTCGGCTCATCTCCGTCAGCTTGTCCGAACTGACTCCCGGCAGAAACCCGGTGAAGACAACTCCGTTTTTCCTGTCGAAAGCCTCCCTGGGCCGGAACTGGTAACCCAGGAACGTGAACGATATCTGCCCATACGTTCCGCGTCGCCTACTGTCTTTGCAGTAGACGAGACGGGTCTTGTTGGGATGAAGCTGCAACCCGACCTCGGCCAACCGTCCGGCGACCGCGTCCCCCACGAAGCGGGCTTGACGTTCGCTCCCACAGTGGACCACCACGTCATCACAGTAGCGTTCGAATCCGATTCCCGGGAATTCCCGTTTCATCCAGACATCGAACGCGTAGTGCATGAAGAGATTCGCCAGCAACGGGGAAATCGCCGCGCCTTGCGGCGTACCCTTATCGCGGCGCACCACTGCGCCATCCGGCATCCGCGATGGGGCTCGCAACCAGCGCCCCACATACAATAGAATCCATTTCTGGTCCGTGTGGTGCGCTACCGCTTTCTCCATCAGATCCCAGGGCACAGTGTCGAAGAACTTCCGGATATCCATATCCAGGACCCAGTCGTTCTTGAAGCATCGTTTCCGGCACACCGCTATCGCGTCCAGAGCCGAGCGTCCGGGACGGTATCCGAAGGAGTCCTCGTGGAATACCCGCTCCACATCCGGCTCCAACATCATCACCGCGACCGTTTGCGCGATCCGGTCCACCACATTCGGAATGCCTAAAACTCTCACCCCACCACCGCTTTTAGGTATTTCCACCGCCCGGACCGCGCCAGGGAAGTATGAACCCGATGACAGGCGATTCCACAGCTGGTAGAGATTACCCTTCAGGTTCTCCTCAAACCGCTCGATCGTCACGCCATCAACCCCGGCCGCTCCTTTGTTCTCCCTCACTTTCAGATACGCGTTCCATACCAGTCGCTTCGGGATATCAAACGACTTTCCCTGATTCTTCGGTTCCCGCACGCGGTTCATCCCTTTCGGTTGGCCACATCCACAAACCACGAACGACCCAGCCCCTTGGCTCCACCCGAGTTACCAGGTTTCCCAGCTACTACGGGCCAGTCCGCCAGCGTGCCCCACAACCGGTACTCAACCTCTTACGGTTTCCGCCGCTTGAGGCGCTCCCTCTCGTCCCCAGAAATTATTTCCGGCAACAGTATCGGGGCGACACCTTCACACGTTCCATACGAGAGCCTGGACCGGACTCATGCTGCCTGTATACCGGACACCGTCTGGGCAGTAAACGGGTATCTCCCAGACTCATCCCGAGATGCGGAGCCGACCTCGGTTTTGATGTCAACTGAATGAGTTTCGACACGTCACCGACAGTTCGCTTACGCTCATCTTTCCGATCCACACCTGACGCACTCACCGCGCGCCTTTTCCGTGCCGCTCACCACGAACCGCCGTTAACGGACGCAGCGCACGGTGGTTTGAAACCACCCCCCGCAGGGCGGCTTCAGAGGGCCAACCAACCTCCATCACTCGTACAGCACCGCTTCCAGCAGACCCGCCATCTCGATCTCCGCCTTCCGCGTTCGTGTTCACAAGCTCCACCCCCATTACAGGGGCTTCGTCACTACTACAAGGCGGTCCGCCCGCCTGCTTCGCATCGGTACTCTCCCCCTCCACGGCATCCACCGCTTGGAGTTCTCCCTTACGCCAACCACACACACAGCCGGCCACATCGAAGCGAGGCGTTCCCACGTTCCACACCAAGGCCTGACACCGAGCTCGCGCCACCTCTATGCCGGACACCACCAAGGCGGTAAGCAGGTAACCCCCTGGCTTCTCCCGGGACTGCAACCGGGCCCCGGTTCTGATGTCATCGATATTTTTACGACACCTCATCGGTGGTTCACTCACGTTCGCCTTCTCGGATCACACCTGACGCCTCTCGTGCGCCTTTTCCGTCACGCTCACCACCACGACTCATTCACCGCAGCAGCTGACGGCGGTTTACAACCACCTCCTGCAAGACGACCGTGGAGGGCCCACCTCCATCCCCAGCGCAGCACCACACCATCAGGAGACTTCAGCGGCTATACCGCCTCCTTCCGGTGTGCTCGTGGCACACGATCACAGAAATAGATGTCGATTCCTGTTTTGATGGTGAATTTTGCGTGTGCCGCCATCTCTTTGCCCTGGTCCCAGGTAATGCTGTTGCGGAGGAAGTCGGGAAGCGTCTCCATTTTCTGGGCCAAGAGCGCGGCAACCCGTTCCGCGGTCCGGTCGTCAGGGATCCGGACGAGCATCAGATAGCGGCTGGTACGCTCCACGAGGGTGGCGATCTGAGATTTTCCGGCCTGGCCGATAATGGAGAGTCGGGCCAGAGCGCGGTTCCGGGATTTCTCCCGGTCCGTTTCTCTGGCCCGCTCGCCGCACCGGACGTGCGTGTTTCCACGCATCCGGCGCTCCACGGACTCCCGGGTCACAGAGCTGGTTGTGGCGTCCACGGAGTAGGGATGTTGCTCGCCCGCCACCGATATCGGGTGACCTCAACCGCGGCGGCATCGAACATGACTATCCGATTCTCCTGTGGCCGGTTTCCTGGCCTGCCGGTCAGGTATCGCCGGTAAAGCTGCTCCCATGTCATACGAGGATGCCGTTTCCTAAGCCAAGCCGTGACACGTCGCCAGGCGAACGTGTCCAGGTATCCAAATGTTGCTTTGGACACGCCGTGCCTGAAGTAGGCGCACCATCCCCTGAGCATCGGATTGAGCTGTTGCAACAACTGTTCTAATGAGGCTTGCTTGACTCGGTTCGTCAACGCTCTCACCTTTCCCATCGCCGAAAGCAAGGCTTTCTTTGACGGATAGGTGTAGACCGTCCATGTGTTCGTTCCCTTTCTCCGGCGCCGTCGAATATGGAACCCGAGAAAGTCGAACCCCTCGCCAAAATGGCATACTCTGGTCTTCGCTTCGGACAGGCGCAGCCCCAGAGGGGCCAACACCTGCGGGATCTCATCCCAGAGTTCCTCGGCCTGTTCTTGCGTTCCCTTCACCAGGATCACACAATCGTCCGCATAGCGGACGATCCGGTAGAAGGCTCCGCCGCGTTTTCGATGCACTTCACGCCGCCACGGTGTTCCGTGGTCATCCTTGGCGATGAAGTACTCATCCAACGCCGACAGGGCGATATTCGCCA
>JBOHHE010000101.1:0-29641 GCA_050700355.1 Pseudonocardiaceae bacterium | reverse complement strand
CTGCTCCCCCACCTCCACCACCCGAACCTCCTGACGAAACCGCAACTGACTCACGATCCCCGCCCGCGAAATCGGATCAAACGCCACCACCGCAACCGCAACCCGCTCCCTCATCAACCCTCCCACCGAGCCAGCGCACCCCAACGGGACTACACAGTCCACGCATAGTGAGGAGTCTCTACCTTCCCGGTTGAATACGTCGAGCCTGAAATCGTGAGCGTCTGCCTCGCGAGTGGCTCATTCCTCATTCGACCGGTCCTCGTTCGGTCGGCGCAGCCGCTTGGTGAGCGTTCGACGACGCTTCTCAGCCAGCCGGCGTTCTCGGGCAGCGCGGGACGGGTGAGTTGGTCGCCTCGGCGGCGGATCGGGAGCCAGCGCATCGCGTAGTAGTGCGGCCAACCGGTGCCGGGCGGCATCCCGGTTACGCAGCTGCGCGCGGTGCTCCGACGCCACCACCGTCAGCACTCCCTCGACCAGCCGCCCGGCAAGCCGCTCCAGCACACGAGCCCGATCCTGGTCGGTGAATGCGGTGCTGACGTTGATGTCGAAGACCAGTTCGACGCGCGAATCGGTGGTGTTCACGCCTTGACCACCCGGCCCACTCGCCCGGGAGAAGCGCCACCGTAGCTCGGTCTCGGGGATCGAGACCGAGGCGTTCACCGGTAGCACCTCGGGCATCGTCAGTCCTCGGCGCCCGACGCCATCCCGGCGGAGATCAGGTCCATCACCGTGGAGTCGGCCAGCGTGGTGACATCGCCGATCTCCCGCTTCTCCGCGATATCCCGCAGCAATCGCCGCATGATCTTGCCGGAGCGAGTTTTTGGCAGATCCGCGACCACCATGATCTGACGCGGCTTGGCGATGGCACCGATCTGGCCGGCCACGTGCTCGCGCAGCGCCTTGACTCTCGCTTTGTCGTGTTCCGGATCTTCGGTGTCCCCGACGTTGCCGCGCAGGATCACGAATGCAACGATGCCCTGCCCGGTGGTCGGGTCCGATGCGCCGACCACTGCGGCTTCGGCCACGCTCGGATGTGACACCAGGGCGGACTCCACCTCGGTAGTGGAGATGTTGTGTCCGGAGATGAGCATGATGTCGTCCACCCGGCCGAGCAGCCAGATCGTGCCGTCGTCGTCATATTTCGCGCCGTCCCCGGCGAAGTAGTAGCCCTGCTCGGCAAAGCGTGACCAGTAGGTCTCTCGGAACCGCTCGTCGTCGCCCCACACTGTGCGCAGCATTCCCGGCCAGGGCTTGTCCAATGCCAGATAGCCACCCTGACCGTGATCGACCGGAGTGCCTGCGCCGTTCACCACGATAGCGCTCATCCCGGGCAGCGGGCGCATCGCCGAGCCCGGCTTGGTCGCCGTGACGCCGGGCAGCGGCGAGATCATGATTCCGCCGGTCTCGGTCTGCCACCAGGTGTCCACGATCGGGCAATGCTGTCCGCCGATGTGCTCCCGATACCACATCCACGCTTCGGGGTTAATCGGTTCCCCGACCGAGCCCAGCAACCGCAGCGAGGACAGGTCGAATTTCTCCGGGATCTGTTTGCCCCACTTCATGAAGGTGCGGATCAACGTCGGCGCGGTGTAGTAGGTGGTGACGCCGTAACGCTGGACGATCTCCCAGTGGCGACCTTCGTGCGGAGTGTTCGGGGTGCCCTCGTACAGGACCGATGTCGCGCGGTTGGCCAGCGGCCCGTAGACGATGTAGCTGTGTCCGGTGACCCAGCCGATGTCGGCGGTGCACCAGTAGACGTCGCGATCGGGCTTGCCGTCGAACACCACGCGGTGGGTGTAGGCGCACTGGGTGAGGTAGCCACCGGAGGTGTGCAGGATCCCCTTGGGGTGCCCGGTGGTGCCTGAGGTGTAGAGGATGAACAGGGGATGCTCGGAGTCGAATGCCTCGGGGGTGTGCTGGTCGGCTTGGGTGTCCACCAGTTCGTGCCACCACAGATCGCGGCCCTCGGCCCAGTCGATGTCGGCGTCGGTTCGCTTGACCACGAGCACATGGCGCACGCTCGGGGTGTGGGTGAGTGCCTCGTCGACGTTTGCCTTTAAGGGCATCGCCTTGCCCCGTCGGAACTGGCCGTCAGCGGTGATCACCAGCTTGGCTGCCGCGTCGTTGACCCGGCTGCGCAGCGCCGTGGCCGAGAACCCGCCGAACACCACGCTGTGTGGCAGTCCGAGGCGGGCGCAGGCGAGCATCGCGAAGATCGCTTCGGGGATCATCGGCAGCTGAATGGCCACCCGATCCCCGGTGTGCAGGCCCAGCGTGAGCAGCGCGTTGGCCGTCTTGGCCACCTCGCGTTGCAGATCGGTGTAGGTGATGGTGCGGGTGTCGCCGGGTTCGCCCTCCCAATGAAAGGCGACCCGGTCCCCGTGTCCGGCTTCGACGTGCCGGTCGACGCAGTTGTAGGCGACGTTGAGCTTGCCACCGACGAACCACTTCGCGAACGGCGCCTGTGACCAGTCGAGCACCTGCTCGAAGTCGGTGTCCCAGTGCAGCATGCGGGCCTGAGCCGCCCAGAACGCCTCGCGGTCGGCTTCAGCCTCGTCGTAGAGCTGCTCGGTGGCGTTCGCCTGCGCGGCGAACTCCGCGCTCGGCGGGAACGCCCGGCTCTCGGTGAGTAGGTTGTCAAGTGCTTGACCCGCCTCGCCCATCGCGGGGACCTCCCTGGTTGTGCCGATCACGGTCTGATACTGACGGTAGTAGCAGTCCCGGCTTCCCTGCCATCAAGCGGGCCGCGCCGGTGGTTACTCACCCTGCGGCGCGGGCGCGGCACCAAGCTGCGGTCTACTCATGTCAGGATCGTGGGTCCGGTTCTGGACGCCCCGGATCCTGAACGCGCGTGTCGGCTGGTCCCACCTGGTAGCGGCGGTTCCGGTGGCGTTGGATGGCCACGTCCATGGCCAGGCAGAAACCGATAAGTGCCGCGCCAAACTGCAGGGTCGCGGTGGCCTCCGGCAGCCAGGTCCAGATTCGGTGCGCGAGAGCGCTGATCGTCGAGAACATCAGGTGGGCTCCTTGCCGATGCGGGGACAAATGAGGTCTATGGTCGTCGTCAGGGTTCTGAGGAGCGATTGTGAGGCCTCACCGAGTGTCCGAGCTAAGCCCGTCCGGAACGTTCCAATCCGCAGGACCACAGCCGGCGGTCCGGCGGTAAAGTTGAGATGGATCACCACGTTGAAGGAGGAGTGCCGCAATGTGTAATGACCGTGAAACGTGCAATGACCTGTGCAACGTGCTGCGTTATGTACAACGCGAAGCTCAGAGGGCTGATCCGGCGACGAGGGAGTTCTTGGCGGCTGGAGTGAGGTTGCTCGAAAAGAGGTTCTTCGCCGAGCCCGCCGACAATGAGCACACCGAACCCCGAACCTTCAACTGGATGAGCCGCGGCCAAGTTATCGCCGAGGTTGCCAATGGTCCGCTGCCCCATCTCGGCACTCCAGGCAGGTTCAATGACCGGTGGTCCTCTGTCTCCGATTACCTTGGAGACCTCATTCTCTATGCGCTCCGGGACTGCCGATGGGCTGCTCGCACCAACTTGGCCAAGCAGGCTGCGGACGCGATCAGCGATGGTGACCCGCTGGCGGACGCAGTCCACGAAGTAACATACCGTATTCTTCGTGGCCTGACCGGAGAATCATTCATGCGCTTCCTGTTCCTCTTCACCGCTCTCGCCGACCGTGACCCGGTGATAGGTGAGGCGATCAGAAGGGTCTATAGCAATATCACCAAGGCTTGGGGAGCTGTCTACGCCGAGGCATTTCGCATCTACGATCTGAAGTTGCGGCCGGGACTATCGATGGACAATTTTACGGTTATGCTGAGTGCCGTCGCCGAAGGCCTTGCGCTTCGCGGTATCGGTGACCGAGAGACGCCCGTGCGCGACGTCGGTCGGCGTGTTTCCCTTCTCGGTACCGCAGTGCTTGCCTTCGTGGTCGCCTGCGTGGACCCGGGGGAAGGCCACACACTCGAAGAAGCGGCCAACAGCCTGGCTGGTCCGGAGTCCGATGTCGGCCGGACAGCGTGACCCCGGCGCCAGACGATCGGGCCGGGCTGTTGCCGCGCTCTACCAGGTACTGCTGAACTATCCGATTGACCGGCGGGTAGATGCCGCTCGTCCCGGCACGGTGTTCGGACGCCGTTATCGCCGCTGCCGGGTGCATTTCGACGCGGACTTCTGGCTGCGTCAGCCCGATGAGCAGATGTTGCTGGGTCAGCTGGTCGGCGAACTGAGCCGACAATCACCGCGTGGCGCAGCTGGCCGCGTCATCGGATCATGTCACGTGTGCGCTCTTGCGTAAGGATGCTGCCGAAGGCCCACTTGCACCTGCATCTGGTGGGGGCGATGCGGCCCTCGACGTTGCGAGAGCTGGCGGATCGGGCGGGGGTGCCGGTGCCGCCGCCATTGCCGGTCGGTGTGGCCGGTAGCTGGGCGGATTTCCAGACGCGGTACGACACTGTGCGGTCGGTGATTCGGACCTCCGAGGACATCGTGCGGGTGGTGAGTGAAGCTGCGGCCGATGACGCCGCAGATGGCTGCGGGTGGTTGGAGATCCAGGTGGATCCGACCTCGTACGCGCCGATGTTCGGGGGTGTGCGCGGGGCGGTCGAAGCCGTGTTGGCAGCCGCGGCGCAGGCGTGCATCCCGACCGGGGTGGTGGTGGCGTCGAGCTGGGCGCGGTCTGGGGCGCACGCCGTGGCGCTGGCGAGGGTGGCGGCGGCGTATGCCGACGACGGTGTGGTGGGGTTCGGGCTGTCCAACGATGAACGGTTGGGGCGGGTGGCCGACTTCGAGCCGGCTTTCCGCATTGCGGCTGAGGCGGGGTTGCTGGCGGTGCCCCACAGCGGGTTCTACACCGGCGCCGATCACGTCCGGGACTGCGTGGAGCGCCTCGGTGCCCGTCGCATCGGCCACGGAACCTCGGTGGCCACTGATCCGCAGGTGCTGGAGTTGCTGAGAGAGCGCGGTGTCGGGTTGGAGGTGTGCCCGACGTCGTATCCACCGCTGGGAGTACATGAGCTGGCTGCGGTGCCGGTCCCGGCGTTGCTGGACGCCGGGGTGGCGGTGGCGCTGGCCAGCGACGATCCGCTGCTGTTCGGTACCGGCCTGGCCGGACAGTACGAGATCTGCCAGAACCTGCTCGGACTCTCGGATTCCCGGCTTGCGGCGCTCGCCGAGCACAGTATCTGCTGTTCAGCCGCTCCACCGCAGATCCGGGACGAGTTGTTGCTCGGCGTACGCGGCTGGCTTGAGGCCGCGCTGTTTCGGTCCATCTGAGATGGTGCCGTGGTGACCAAGGCTCGGCGGGGTGGCCTGTGGCACCATCGGGACTTCCGTCGGCTCTGGGTCGGCGACACCATCAGCCAGTTCGGCACCACCATCAGTCGGTTGGCGCTGCCATTGTTGGCTGTTCTGGTATTGGACGCGTCGACGTTCGAGGTCGGTCTGCTGGTGGCCTTCGAGACGGTGGCTTTCCTGCTGATCGGTCTACCGGCGGGGGTCTGGGTCGATCGAATGCGGCGCCGGCGGGTACTGATCGTCAACGACCTGGTGCGCGCGGTCGCGATCGGCTCCCTGCCGGTGGCTCACGCCGCCGGTGTGCTCAGCATCGAGCAGCTCTACTGCGTCGCCTTCATCAGCGGGGTCGGCACCGTCTTTTTCGACGTCGCCTACCAGTCCTACCTACCTGAGCTGATCGGCCGCGACGACCTGGTGGAAGGCAACGCCAAGCTGCAGGCCAGCCAGTCGGTGGCGCAGGTGGCCGGGCCATCGGGGGGTGGCGCGCTGGTGCAGACGCTGACGGCACCCTATGCGCTGCTCGTCGACGCGGTGAGTTATCTGTGGTCGGCGATGTGGGTCGGTGCCATCAGCGTCCGACCACCCCGTCCGCAGTCGTTACCCGGACGGTCATTGCGGCGCGAGCTTGCCGACGGCCTCCGTTTCGTGTGGGGCAATCGGCCGTTGCGCGCGATCACCATGACCACCGGGGTGGCGAACCTGTTCGAGGCGGCGTCATCGATGCTGCTGCTGGTGCTGCTGGCCCGCACCCTGAGCCTGCCGCCCGGCCTGATCGGTCTTCCCATGTCGACCGCCGCCGTCGGCGGCCTGCTCGGCACAGCCGTCGCGGTGCGCGTCGCCCGCCGCATCGGGCAGGGGGCGGCGATCTGCGCCTCGGTTGCGATGGTGGGTGTGGCCGGGCTGGTGGCGCCGTTCGTGCACCGCGGCTGGACTTTCGTCCTGCTGCTCGTCGCCCAGTTCATGTTCGGTGTCGGCGTGGTGATCTACAACATCACGCAAGTGAGCTTCCGGCAGCGACTGTGCCCTCCGGCGCTGCTCGGGCGCATGAACGCGACGATCCGGTTCGTCGTGTTCGGCACCATTCCACTCGGCGGTCTGCTCGGTGGCGCGCTCGGATCGGGTCTCGGCGTGCGGACCGCGCTGCTCGTCACCGCGCTCGGTGGGCTGCTCGCTCTGGTGCCTGCCCTCGCGTCACCACTGCCGCGCATGCGTGAGCTGCCCACCGCTGGCTAGCAACACCCGCGCGGGGGCTCTGCGTTGCTGGCCAGCCGGATTCCGGCAACGCCGGGTATGCGGGAAGACCAGGCGATCACCCGAGAGATCCCGGTGCACAACATGTGCCCCTCACTGGTGGATTCGGTGCTCGTGGACGGCTTGGCCAGGCCTGGTGTGTTCTCGTTCGATCGGCTGCGCCAGACGTATCAGCCGCAGCCGTTCACGCCGGACCGCGGTCTGGCCATCCCGGGCCAGGCGCCGCAATGGGAACAGTTCGCCCCGCCACCCGCGACGGGTATGGGTCGACTGTTCAAGAGCAGTCATGAACGAGCGACCGCGCAGGCACGGTCGCGGTTCGAGCAGGAAACGGTGATCTACCAAACGCGGGAACGGGACCGTATGGCGGCGCTGGCGGACTCCGAGTTCCGGCACGCCGAGGCCGAGGGATCGCGGCGGCACCAAATCGAGCAGCACAACGCGCAGGTTGACCAATTGGAACAAGGAGTCACGGCGGGCTCGTCGGAGGCGGTCGAGGACTACTTTGAACTGCTCATCGAGTCCTCGCCGCTGCCGGAGGATCTCCCGATCGATGTAGAGATCGCTTACTAACCTGACTCGCGCAAACTGCTGGTGATCCGTGAACTACCGGAAGTCGAGGTAATTCCCGAGGTACGCGAGTACGGCTATGTCCGTGCCCGTGATGAGAGCACAGCGAAACCACGACCTGTCAAGGAGATCAGGCAGCGCTACGCCAGCCTGGTCGCTCAACTGGTGCTGCGCACGATGCGTGATGTGTTCGAGGTACGGCCGACCACACTCGTCGACGAGGTTGCCGTGAACGGGCACGTGTCCACTCGCAACAAGGCCACCGGCCGGCCCGAGCGTCCCTGCTTGGTCAGTGTGTCGGCCACTCGCGAGCAGTTCAAAGATTTCGTACTGACCGACCTGGATCCCAGCGAGTGTCTGCGGCACCTCAATGCCTTGGTCTCACCCCACCCCTGGGATCTGGAAGCCGTCCGCCCGATCTTCGACCCCGACCTGTCCAGGTACCGGCTCACCGATGCGCATGATGTGGTCGCCGGCCTGGACGCGCGACCGGTTCTGCTCCAGATCCAGCCCGTGGAGTTCGAGCACCTGATCAGGCAGCTGTTCGAAGCCATGGGCATGAAGTCCTGGGTCACCCAGGCATCCCGCGATGACGGCATCGATGCGGTTGCCGTCAACGAAGATCCCATCATGGGCGGCCTGTGCATCATCCAGGCCAAACGCTATAGCGGCGTCGTGCCCGCCGATGCGGTCCGCGCCCTCGCCGGAGTTATGGACGACAAGCGGGCCAGTCGCGGCGTGCTGGTCACCACCTCCTGGTTCGGCAAAGCCACCCATGACTTCGCCGCCCGCCACGGCCGCATCCAGCTCATCGAAGGCGGAGAACTGAAACACCTGCTTGCTGAACACCTCAACCTCGACGTCACAATTGGCCCTCTGAAACGCAAGAGTTGATTACCTGCCGTGGATGATTTACGCTTTTGATATCAGTGACCGTGACCCTGTGTTCCGTGAATCATCTCGGGTCTGATAGAGACTCGCGACGCCCGAGCGTTCCCACGAGAACCACCACAGCCTGACCCGTTCGTCACGCTACGACCAGCAATCGGCCGCGGTGCGCTGGGCCTCGCGCTTGCTGGTAGCCGTTTAGTCGTTGCGCCGAGTGGCGGTGGACTCCTCAACCTCGTCGCTGCGCGTCCGCAGGTTCCCTTCGGGCGCGGTGACCTGTCTGCGCAGATCCTTCACCAGCCCAGTCAGGTCAACTCCGTCTGCCGTCACCGTATTTCCTCACCTCCGCTACCGCTTTGGGCTACCGGCCGGGTGCGCTCAATTCTTGTTGACGAAAAATTTCAAATGCGTTAGTGTCGAACACATGTTCGAGTGCGGGTCTGATGTGGAGGTGTACTACGCGGGTGTCCCCGTGGATGAGGGCTGGTTCGATCCGGCCTGGCTGGATGAGGTTCCCGAGTCTGAGGGCATCGAGCAGATCCCGGTTTCGGAGTGCGCCCCGTCGGGGTGGCTGGCGCTGGAACTGGATCAGGCCACTGTGGATCCCACCGGGTTGTCCGACACCGACCTGATCGACACGATTATCGGGTTCGACCGGGTCGCTTCCTGGGCTTCGGCGCGGTAGGCAAGGTTGTTGGCGGAGTTCGCCTGTCGCCGCCCGGAGGTGATGGGCTCCCCGCCCACCCGTTCTGATGTCCCGGCCCGCTACGGCGGGTATACCCCTGACGAGATCGCCCTCGCCCTGCACCTGTCGCGCACTACTGCGGCCAGCCGGCTGGCGATGGCTCAGGTGCTGGTAGCTGATCTGCCCGGCACGCTGGCCGCGTGGCAGGCCGGAACGATCGACACGCTCAAGGCGCGTGCGATCACCGAGGCCAGCTACGTGCTGCCCCGCGAGCAGCGGGGCGCGCTGGAAGACCGGGTACTGTCCCGCGCGGGGGCGCAGACCGTGTCTCGATTGCGGGCAGCTTTGGCCAGGGCGGTGCTTGCGCTGGACCCAGACGGCGTCGCGGAGCGCCATGAGCAGCGTCGCAGAGACCGGCGGGTGGTGCTCAGCCCCGATGAAGACGGCATGGCCAACCTGTGGGCACTGCTGTCCGCCCCCGACGCCACGGCCGCCTACCAACGACTCTGTCAGCTGGCCCGCGACCTGGGCGCTGATGATCCCCGTGGCATGGACGCCCGCCGCGCGGACCTGCTCACCGATCTCCTCACCGGTCGGCGTTGCGCCGCCACCGCCACCGTTCTCGACCACGACGATTGCGCTCACCCCGATGGTCCCGGAGGCTGCGACTGCACCCCCACCGAGCACACCCCTCCTACCTCCGCCGACCCCCACGTCCCAGAGCGCGAGACCCGGGACCAGGGGACCCCGGAGCGGGACGAGGCCGGCCGAGGTGCGCACAATTGCCCGACCACCAGCGGTTCCGGCGCTGGGCCTGGCAAGCCCCTGATCTCCGTGGTCGTGCCCATCACCACGCTGATGGGGCTGGATGAACAACCCGGCGAGCTGGTCGGGTTCGGGCCCATCCCGGCGCCGCTGGCCCGCGAGATCGCCGCTGAGGGAACCTGGCGTCGTCTGCTCACTGACCCCGCCTCGGGTACCCTGCTCGACTACGGTCGTACCACCTATACCCCGCCTGCCGGGCTCGCCGATTTCGTCCGCGCCCGCGATCTGTACTGCCGCAATCCCATCTGCGGTCAGCGCGCGGCCACCGCCGACCTGGATCACACCATCGCCTGGAACGATGGCGGCACCACCAGCGATGACAACCTTTATGCCGGCTGTCGCCATGACCACCTGATGAAGACCCACGCCCCCGGTTGGCATGTCGACCAATACCCCGACGGCCGAATCACCTGGACCACCCCTACCGGACACACCTACACCAGCCACCCCCACGACTACCGCCCCGACCCCGGTCCTCCGCCCGATACTCTCACTCGTGAAACTACCGCTGCTGGCACTCCTGACCCCACCGGCGGGCACGACCCACCCGAGAACGACGAGCCTCCCTTTTGATCTGGTAACGGGGAAGCCCCCCTGATATCGGTCACGGTGCAGTAGGCCGAGACGGAGCTCGTTAGCCGGTTGTGAAGACGAACTGGGCAGGCTCAGTGAGAACTTGGGCGGCACCGTCGAGGTTGGCGAGACGGCTTGCGAGGGTGGCGATCGCCAGGCGTTCCGGCAGAGCTTCGCTGAATTTCAAGCCTTTCAGCGCTCGCTCGTCGATCTCGGGTAAGCACAATCGCGCGACGGCGTCGGCGGTGCCCGCCGTCCACATGGCTGGCGTGAGGTCGGAACGAAGGCGGATCATGTCGTCGTCGAACCGCTGCTTCTCAGCGGTGAGACCGAGCCCGCTGGGTGAGCCGGACCGGGGGATCGCGGCCGAGGAGCACGTCCCGGACGGCACGGGTCAGCGCGAAGCTCGCCCCGGTGCCGACCCCGGTGAGCCAGCGGGCTTTGCCGACGAGCCCCTCCGCCGGCTCGATGAATTACCGGCGCCGTTTCCAGTCGGTCCAGATAACCCGCCAGCTGCGGCCGGCGAGCAGCAGATAAGGCATGTCGAAATTCGCCTATAGCGCGTGCCGGATCGCCGCCCGTCACGACGGCGACTGAGAAGCGGAACCCTCCGGAGTTGCTGCCTGGCTTCGTCCAGCGTCTGCGGCTCCGTACTCGAGTAGAGACCTCGCTGGTGCCTGAGCGTCCACAGAGATGCAGGGAGAATTCATTCCCATGGTGGACTGGGCGTTTTCAAACGGTGGATGCGTCAGCTGTCTCAATTCTATAGTGTTGGCTTTCTCGACGGGTTTGAGCCAGTCGAGGGTTTGTCGGTGCCTTCCGTTGAGTTCGAAGGCGACCGTGTCGAGGTAGTCTTGGTCATTGCCCGATAGGTCGGTTCCCTTGGGGAAGTACTCGCGCAGCAGACCGTTATTTTTTCGTTTGTGGCGCGCTGTCAAGGTGAATGTGGATCACAGAAAAAAGGGATCCCGGTGATGGTGGGGTCATCTCCTGGCCTTGGTCCCAGTTCAACGAGCGTTTCAACAGCGTGGGCAGGCGGTTCATCGCTGTGATGAGAGCGTAAGCGATACGGTCGGCGGTATGGTCGTAGGGTAGCCTCTGGATAATGACGAATCTACTGGTTCTCTCGACGAGAATCGCAATCGCTGAGGCGTTTTTCTCTCCTATAATGAGACCCCCTCCCAGCGGCCGGGTACGGCCCGGTCGGCGACGTCGAGTGGACGCTCGGTGATCATGACCATGGTGGGGATGGCCTGCTTGTTCTCCGTCCCCTCGGACCCGCCGCCTGGACACGTCATCCAAGCTGGCCGACGGATCAATTCCAAGACACTCAACGGGCCAGTCGTAGCAGGAGTCGGACCGGCTCGGGCGACGAAGGACCAGTCTTACGGTCGTTGCACACCCAAGAAGAACTTGATAGAGTTGTGACGGAATCGAATGGCTGACCACGCAAGACACCAAATCGGGCTGAGTTGATCGAAGTCTTCGACGAGCTGATCGCGGAGAATTGTGTCGCCATGGCCGGTTGAAACCGCCCAATAGAAGGATTGTACTATGCCGCGCATTGCCTTGAAGAATCTTCCTGATCAGGCAGCGGCCTTGTTGGCACACCGGCCCGAGATCCTGAAGGCATGGATCGATCTGGACGTGGCACTGATGGGGCGTGGTTCAACACTCCCGACAGCACTCAAGGAGAACGTGCGAGTTGCCCTCTCCGATAGCGTTGGTTGTCGATACTGTGCATCGCTCGGTGAATACAACGGTGTGAAGCCCGACGTTGGTGAATCGCTCGCAAGGGCATTCGCGCGCCAGATCGTCGATGACTACAAGTCAATCGATGTAACAAACTTCGACGCACTGCGTGAGGAATTCACCGATGAGCAGATAGTCGAACTCGCAGCATGGATCTGCTTCAAGCTGGCCGCCAACATCCTCGGAACAATCACCGCGCTCGAGCCGGCTACCGAAGATCAGCGCGCAGGATATCAAGCATGGTTGAAAGAGCAGGTGTCCGCCAGTCATAGGTGAGGTGCAGGCATCCAGCCGCAGGTCGGAATGCTTGTGCTGGAACAGGATCGCCGGGCCGCCCTGGTGTTCCGGATCTGCACCGCCGGAGTGACCCGCCCGAGCTCGCGGTGCGGCGGCTGGGCCAGCAGATCTCGCCAGATCCACGGCAGCCCGCTGGCCCCGCTGGCGACGTCGTCCCGGCCGAACACCTGGGCCCGCTGAGTACCGCGATGAGCAGGTCACATTCGTTGATCCGGCCGGATGCGGCGGTGAAGAAGAAACCAGCCCGTCCTGTTCCCAGGGATATTCGGACTCCTGGAACCAGTGCTTAAGCAGAGATGGCGGGCCGGGATTGGGCTCTGGGCGTCTGCCAGCTGGCGGCACGGTGCGTCCCTCCCACGCTATTTGATCTGCCCAGGCTTGGCGTTGCGATCACACCGGGCGGTACGGCCGTCGTCTCGCTGTGCGGCTGTTCGGGGTAACGTGCTCGCTTCGGAGAGGTCGATCCCGGGGGCTGGACTACGGTGTGCCATGGCTTCCGGTCGTCTCCCGAGACCATCGTCAGATGAACGACGGGCGGAATCACCGGAGGTGGGCGTGACCGCAGGAATGGCATCCCGCGGTGTCGAGCCGCGGCACGAGGTGTGGTTGTTCACCGGTCGGCGTGCGGCGCTGCAGCGCATCGTGGCCTGGATGCGGGATGACACTGCCGGCGCCCTTGTGCTGAGCGGGTCGGCAGGATGCGGCAAGTCGGCGCTGGTGCGCTATATCGCCGCCCTGTCCGACCCCATCGAACGGGCAGAACTGCTCGAACATGCCCCGCTCGGGCCGGAGGATCCGGATCCTGGCGTCGGCGCCGTCGATGCGTCGGTGCATCTGTGCGGTATGGACGAGCAGGATCTTGCGGCTGCGCTGGCTGAGCAACTCGGTCTTCCCGCCCCCCTGGCCGGCTGGCAACTGATCGCCGACATCGCGAGGATGAAGTCTGCGCCGACTCTGGTGCTCGACGGGTTGGACGATGTGATTCCGGAGCATATCGACAAGATTGCGACGGAGCTGCTGGTCGCGCTCGGCGCGGTGGCCCGGGTGCTGCTCGTGAGTCAGCAACAGGACTTCGTGCGATACGGGCCGCCCACGGATCAGTCTCGCGTCGTTGGACTGCCCGAGATGTTCGGCCGGGACGTGCCGGTCATCGATCTCGACGCCGAAGTGGGCACCTCGGAGGACATCGAGCGGTACGTGGCGCGGCGGCTGCGCGCCGGAGGTCGTGGCGATCTCGCGGATCGGGTGGCGCCGCTCGTCGCTGCCAGGGCCGCCGAGTTCGGCGGTTTCCTCTATGCCTGGATCATGACTTCCCAGATTCTGCGGCAGGTCATCGACGCGGACGCGGAGGGCTGGCAGCGGCAGCTCGCGACGACGATCGGCGGGGCGCTGGATCGTGACCTGACGAGCGGAACGATCCTGGTTCGCGATGGCGTCGAGGTCCCCGGCGCCGCCCGGGACCTGTTGCGCGGGCTCGCCTGGAGCATGGGCCGGGGTATGCCGCGGGTCGTGTGGCAGGCCGCAGCCGCCGCGCTGAGCCCGGACGACGTCGAGTACCGGGCCGCCGACCTGGATTGGGTGCTTGAGCACTTCGGGTGTTACGTCGTCGAGGACGAGCACGACGGGGAGACGGTCTACCGGCTGTACCACCAGGAGCTCGTCGAGCATCTCGTCGGTTCGCCACTGCCGATGCCCGGTAGTCCGGCGGCTCAGGCGTTGGCCGAAGTGCTGGTGGTGCTCACCGAGGCGGAGCCTCCTGCGGACGGCGAACCGGACCGGCGCAGTCCGTATCTGCGTCGTCACCTGGCGCGGCACGCTTCGATAGCCGGAACGTCCGGTGTCGACGCCGTGTACCGGCTGGTCAAGGACCGACCTGAGGCTTACCTGCCCGAGCTCGGCATGATCGTGCACCAGCTTGCCACCAAGCTGGCCGAGACCGGGCAACACGAGGTCGCTCTGGCCCCGGCTCGACGAGCCATCAGCATCTACCGGGTGCTGGCCGAGGCCAATCCCACCATCTATCTGCCCTTCCTCGCGATGGGACTGAACGACTTCGCCGTCTACCTGGCTGCGATCGGACGGGCTGAGTCGGCCGTGGAGCCCGGGGCGGAGGCCGTGGACACGCTCCACGTGTTGACCGACACCGACCCGGTGACCTTTCTGCCCCACCTCGTCGTCGCACTGAACAACCTCGCCAGTCATCTCGCCGTGCTCGATCGGATCTCCGATGCGATCGATATCTACACCATCTGCATCACTGCCTTTGCCAAGTCACCGGGTGTCCGAGATACCTTGATCATCGAACGTGCCGGGTGCCACGTCAGCCACGGTGATCCGCCGACCGGGTTTCGCGAGCTCGCCACCCTGCTCGCGACAGACGAAACCGACACCCCGGACGCCACAGTGCTCGCGGCCCGCAACGCGTTGCGTGGGCATCGAAGCCGCAATGCACTCGAGGTCGACCATGCCTGGTGGACGGTCAACCGGACCGCACCTCCGGACTGGCTGAGCCTCACCCCGCAGCAGATCGGCGTCGTGGTCGAGTGGATCACAGCGCCCACCTGGACGCTGTCGAAGAGCTACCTCGCGGCGCACGAAGCGGAATTACGGATGGATTCGACCTTCGTCGCCCTCGAGGAGTTGCTTCTGCTCGTCGCACCACGGGCCGAACAGCACCTGGAACTGCTCGATGAGGTGATGGATGTCGGCATCGACGCGGCATACCGGCCGCTACTGCTCGAGGACCTGGTAGCGGAGTGGATCAGCGTGGAGGACTGGCAGGACTCGCGATCCTTCGCCGAGGAGCACGCCGCCGACCTGATCACCCCCGAGGCCGAGATCGCGCTGATCAGGCTCGGGCACGCGCCGGCCACCGCGGTGCACCTCGCAGTGCTCGGCCTCGCCCGGCAGGACGGTCTGGAAACGGCCTACGGGTGCGTGACCGACCGCCGGCTCACGGCCGACCGGATGTGGCGGGCACTCGCCGATGCGGAGCCGGACACCATCGCCCAGCTTGCCCTGCTCGAAGGGCGGGTCTTCGGGGAGTCGTTCGCCGCTGCCGCGCATCTCGCCGTTGCCGGTTCCCTGGCCGGTGCACCGATGAGCGACACGACCCGGCTGGAGGAGCTCGCCGAGCAGGCTGATGTGGCGGAGCGGCAGCGAGTGGCCGCTGAGATCGCCGAACTCATCGGCCGGGCCCCGGAGCACGCCAGGCGGCTCAGCTCCCTGCCCGAGATCCTGCGCCAGCCCTCCTCCAGCTGAGCTCGGCTTGTGCGGTTCGCGGACCGCCGGCTGGGTCAGGGCCGGAACAGGGTTTCGGCGCTAGTCTCGGCGCGGTGTCCGCAGACCCCTTGGCCGCATTGGTTGAGCTGCCCGGCGTCCGGGAGGCCGTCGAAGGCGCCCGCGAGGAGGTAGCGCGGGTACATCGTCATCCGGTCAACCGGCGGCGCTGGGCGGCGACGTCGGCTGAGGCGTCGGTCCGAGCTGCCAGGGCGTCGGCGGCGCTGGACGGAGGCAGCGCCGTGTTGCCCGTTGACGGATCGGTGGACGAGCCGGTGCTGGCGGGAGCGCTTCGGGTGGCCGAGGCGCTCGGCGGGTTGCTGGGCACCTGGCGGCGGGCGCCGTTGCAGGTCCTGGCCCGGTTGCACGTGCTCGCCGCGGCGGATCTGGTGTCCGAGCCGATGCTGGGCAGACCCCGCTCGTCGACCCCGGTCACGGCCCGGCTCGACGGGTTGGCCCAGCTGCTCACCGGCGGTAGCCAGATATCCGCCCCGGTGCTCGTCGCTGTGGTGCACGGGGAGCTGCTCGCGTTGGCGCCGTTCGAGCGGGCGAACGGGGTGGTTGCCAGGGCGGCTACCCGACTCACCGCGATTGTCAGCGGCCTGGATCCGAAGGGGTTGGGAGTGCCGGAGGTCGCCCATCTGCGTCGTGAGCGGGAGTATCGGGCAGCGGCGGCCGGCTTCGCCGAGGGGAGGCCGGAGGCGCTGGCCGGGTGGATCGTGCATTGCTGCACGGCCCTGAGCGCAGGCGCCCGGGAAGCCATCTCCATCGCCGAGGCGCTGGCGTCGACCTGACGCCTACCGGCCGCGCGGAGAGCGCCTGCGATCCGGCCGGGAATCCGTCCGGCGCGCGCTGACGGCGTCGCGGGTGGCCTGTAGCGCCTCGCGTGCGGTATCCAGGCGCAGCTGGGCGACGCCGATGAATATGCAGTCGACAAGGGTCAGTTGGGCAATCCGGCTGGACGTCGCCCCGGAGCGGAACGTGGTCTCCCGCGCGGCGGTGGTGAGCACGTGGTCGGCCAGCTCGCTGATGGGGGAGCGGGGGAAATTGGTGAGCGCCACTGTGGTGGCGCCCCGATGGCGGGCCTCGCTCATGACGTCGAGCGTGTCTGTGGTGGCCCCGGTATGAGAGATCCCCACCGCGACATCGCCAGGACGTAACAGCGCCGCGGAGGTCAGCGCCATGTGCACATCGCTCCAAGCGAAGGCGACCTGGCCGATGCGGTGCAGCTTCTGCTGGAAGTCCAGGGCCACGAACGCGCTGGCACCCACTCCGTAAATGTCAACCCGCCGGGCCTTGGCGAGCGCGGTGACCACGATGCCCAATACCTCGATGTCGAGCTGGTCGGCGGTCTCCTCCACAGCGCGGGCGTCGGCGAAGGCGACCTTGGTGACTACATCGCACAGCAGATCGTCCGGGCCGATGTCCCCGCCCACGTCGTGATGAATCTTGACAGCTGTCCGGGCCGCGTCCGCGGCCAGCGAGATCCGTAGTTCCGGGTAGCCGCCGACGCCGATGGCCTTGCAGAATCGCGTAACGGTGGTCTCGCTGGTGCGCGCCTGTTCAGCGACATCGGTGATGCTGCAGTGGGCAACCTCCGCAGGATCGGCGAGTATCACCTGAGCGACCCGTTGCTCGGCCTTGGCCAACCCGGGCAGCAAGGATCGGATCCGGACCAGCGGGCTGGTGTCATCCTGCGCCCGTCCCCCGCGTTCGGCGACGTGTGTGTCCATGCGTGAAAGTTACTGACCAGTTCGTTCGGACACAAATGCATCGGGCGTGTTTCGCCCTTACGCCTGGAAAGAGGCGACGGCGCCACCTCGACCCCCACTGGGGGTAAGGAAGCGCCGCCGTCAGCACAGGCAACCGGGGTACCAAGCGTGCAACTCGTGTCGTACCGATTTGGGTCTCGGCGCCCGCATCCCGGGGGGACCCGGTACGCAGACCCTTGACGACAAGCCTCCCGCGGCGTGCTGCGCGTGGGTTCCCGGCGTCCGTGCGCGGAGCTCTGATCGGGGAGGACGGTACTTCTCTACTGTGCCGTCCCTGGCCTCTCAGTGGTCCGTGAGGTCATGTCTACGCGGTGACTCCGCCCACAGCAAGACGCCCGATCAGGTGCACCGTTTCAGGTACCCAGAGTGGTGTACGCAAAGTTGGGCCACCTGTTCGGCGTAGGCGCGTTCCATCCGGGCGGACAGTTCAGTCGGTGCCGACCCGGGGCCCGCCATGTCTGCGACGCCGCCCATACCAGGCCACCCCCACGGCGGCCACCGCACCCAGCCCGACGACGGCTGCAACCTGCGCTCCGGACGGCGCCGGTATCCGCGCCCGCAAGGAGATCGGCGATGAGAAGGCGAGTACCGGCCACCCGCGTGCGGCGGCCTCCCGCCGGAGGGCGCGATCCGGATTCACGACCGTTGGGTGCCCGACCGCCTCCAACAGTGGTAGATCACTGATCGAATCCGAGTAGGCGTGACATCGTTGAAGATCATATCCGTGCAGTGTCGCCAGTTCCCGGATGGCGATCGCCTTGTTCTCTCCCGCGCAGTAGAACTGCACTTCGCCGGTGTACCGGCCGTTGCGGGCGACCATCTGGGTCGCCACGCTGTGTGTCGCCCCCACCATCTCGGCGATCGGCGTGACGACCTCCGCCCCGGACGCGGACACCACGACCACATCCTCACCACGCTCGCGATGCTCGGCTATCAACTCGGTGGCCTCGGCGTAGACCAGGGGGTGTACGACGTCGTGCAACGTCTCCTCGACGATGGCCGCCACCTGCGCGACATCCCAACCCGCGCACTGGGCGGTGAGGCGGGCGCGGATCCGCTCCATCTGCTCGTCGTCCGCCCCCGCCAGCAGGAACATGAAATGGACGTAGGCGCTCTTCAGTACCGCGCGCCGGTTGATCAGACCCTCTTGGAAGAAGGGCCGGGAGAATGCCAGCGCGCTTGATCTGGCGATGATCGTCTTGTCTAGGTCGAAGAACGCCGCGACACCCGGAACGGTGGGATCGGGAGGGGTCACGGCGGGCAGCATAGGTCGCGACACCCTGGCGTGGGCGTGCTGTGTGAATTTTGTGCGACGAAGGGGCAGCGCGGAGAGGGTGGAACGGGATATGGTGGCATCATCCGGGTTTGCACCGGATGGGTTCAGCCCGACCCCCCGGGGCTGAACCCACGACGACCCCCGTCCCTCCCCCCTGGCGGGGGTCGTCCCATATCCCGATCCTTCTTATGGCCATATCTAGGCTTCTGCATTCTGCTGGCCAGAGTGTTACGCGTGGGCGGACATTCTGCACCCTGAGCCCGATATCGCGGGTTCGATCCCGTGCCGCAGCCGGCCAATCATCCACATTACCCCCCATTGTCCACATGTTGATCATTACGTGGTGGCCGTGATCAGGCTCCTCGATTGAGGGTGGCATCAGACGCCCCGGGCTGACGCGGGGCCGGTAACTGCGAGGACACCGTGAACCGTGGGGGTGCGAATGGTGGCCGGGTCTCCGCCCGGCGGCCGGTGCTCATGATGGCTCCAGGCCCGCTGGCCGACGAGGTGATCCGGCTCGCGGCCGCAGCGGGATGTGAACCGGAGCGGGTGCCGGACCTCGCGGCGGCCCGTGAACTGTGGAGTACCGCTCCACTGCTGCTGCTGGACGTCGAAGCCGCCTGGTCCAGCGCCGATGCCTGTCTTCCTCGTCGAGACCGGGTAGTGATCGTCTCTGCGGCAGCTGATCCGGATATCTGGCGGTGCGCGGTGGCGGTGGGCGCCGAGCACGTGGCGATGTTGCCCGACGCGGAAGCCTGGCTCGTCGGCGCGCTGGCCGACGCAGTGGAGTGCCCGGCCGAACCGGGACGGGTGTTGGCGGTCCTTGGTGGTCGCGGTGGCGCCGGAGCGTCGGTACTTGCGGCTGCCGTGGCTGTGGCGGCGACGGTTTCGGGGCATGAGTCCCTGCTGGTGGACTGTGATGTGCTTGGCGGCGGCTTGGATCTGACGCTGGGCGCCGAGGAGACCGGCGGGTTGCGCTGGCCTGGGCTCGCCCTCGGTAGCGGCCGGGTGGCGGCCTCGGCCCTGCGTGCGGCGCTGCCCGCGCCCCGGGTCGGGAACCGGTGCGGCCTGACGGTGCTGTCCTGTGACCGGGAAGGTCCCGGTCCCGACGGGGTGGCGGTGCGCACGGTATGTGGTGCCGGACGGCGCGCGGGGCAGACCGTGGTCTGCGACGTACCCCGACATCCCTGCGAACCGGGTACCGCCGCGCTGGAGAGTGCGGATCTGGCGGTTCTGGTTGTTCCGGCAGAGGTCCGGGCATGTGCGGCGGCGGCGACGGTGGCAGCGCGGGTACTGCGTCATGGGGTCGCGCTTCGCCTGGTGGTTCGCGGACCTGCGCCCGGAGGTCTCACGCCTTACGACATCAGCCGGGCACTGGAACTTCCTCTCCTGACCGCCATGCGGCCACAGCCGGGGTTGGCGGGAGCGCTGGATCGTGGTGTGGTGCCCGGTCGGAGCCGGGGGCCGCTTGCCACCGCCGCTCGTGAGGTCGTGGCTGCGCTCAACGGTTGTGGCCGGCCCTTGAGTCGGACGGCGCTGGGTGGGGCGGCATGAGCGCGCCAGGACGGCAGACCGGGGCGCCGCTGGTCGACCGGGTACGGCAGCGGCTGGCCGTTGGGAGCGCTGCGGGATCGCGAGATGCTGTTTCCCCGGGAGCCGTGGCGGCTGCTGTGCGGGCCGAGGCTGGTGGGGTCCTGGCTGATCTACAAGTGCTCTCCGCGCTGCGGGAACTGCAATCCGAGTTCCTCGGCGCCGGTCCACTGGAACCTCTGCTGGCTGACCCGACCACCACTGATGTGCTGGTCAACGGGCCCGGTCAGGTGTGGGTGGAGCAAGCTGGGCAGCTACGCCCAACTGAGGTGCGGTTCGCGGACGAGGATGCGGTACGCAGGCTGGCCCAGCGGTTGGCGCTGGCCGCCGGACGGCGCCTGGACGACGCCTCACCGTATGTCGATGCGCGGCTGCCCAGCGGTGTCCGGTTGCATGCGGTGCTGCCGCCCATCGCCGCGAACGGCACGTGCATCTCGCTGCGCGTCCTGCGCCCCACCACGCATGGGCTGGATGCGCTCCAGGCAATGGGCAGTGTGTCGCCGCAGGCAGGCGGACTGCTCCGCGCCATCGTCGCCGCGCGACTCGCCTTTCTCATCGTCGGAGGTACCGGAAGCGGGAAGACCACGCTGCTGGCGGCCCTACTGGGCTGCGTGCCCACCGACGAGCGGATCCTCTGCGTCGAGGAGGCCCCCGAATTGGAACCGGGGCACCCACATGTCGTCCGGTTGACAGCGCGGCAACCCAACATCGAGGACGCGGGCGAAGTGACGCTGCGGGACCTGGTACGTCATGCCCTCCGGATGCGCCCGGATCGTCTGGTGGTCGGCGAGGTGCGCGGAGCCGAGGTGTGTGACCTGCTCGCGGCGTTGAACACCGGACACGAGGGGGGCGCAGGCACCCTGCACGCGAACTCCCTGACCGAGGTGCCCGCCCGGCTGGAGGCCCTGGCCGCGCTGGGTGGTATGCCGCGTCCCGCCTTGCACAGCCAGCTCGCTGCGGCCGTGCATGTGGTGCTGCACGTGGTAAGACGTGGCCGGACCCGTGGCCTTGCGGCGGTGGGTGTGCTGGAGCGGGAGGGGGACCTGGTCCGGGTCGTTCCCGCCTGGCGGGACGGATGCTGGGGGCCGGGCGGTCCGCACCTGCGCGATCTGCTCGACGCCAGGAGCGCAGGTGGAACGTGCTGAGCCTTGCGATCGCCGCGCTGGCGGCTGCTGTGTTCTGTTGGCCGGCTGGTATCGGCCGAAGCCGGCTTGGGTGGCTGCGCAACCACCCGAGGAGGTTGGCGCCGACCCTGCAGGGTGGGCTCGACCGATCCCGCACCGCCCGGATCCGCGTCGATCGACACAGGACGCGCTGGGCACTGCTGCTGGTTGCGCTTGGCGCTGGGCTCGGCGTGCTGCTGGCCGGCCCGGGTGGTGGGCTTGCCGCAGCGCTGACGATCGGCACCGTGACCGTGCGCTGGCGGGCAGGCCGGAATCGTCGGGCCGCAACTGTGGCGACCGCTGGACTGGCTGACGCGCTCGGGATGCTGGTGGCCGAGCTGCGAGCCGGCGCTCACGTCAGTGACGCCGCCATGGCGGCGGCCATCGATGGGCATGCCGATGTCAGCCGGATCCTGTCCGCCGCCGCTGCGGCGGCCCGTCTCGGTGGTGACGTCCCCGCAGTACTGCGCGATACGGGCTCAGTACACGGTACGGACCCAGTACAGCTGCGCCGCTCGTTGGATCGACTGGCCGACGCATGGTCGCTCGCTGATCGGCACGGGATCCCGCTTGCAGACTTGCTCGACGCGGTCCGTGCCGACGCCGACCATCGGGTGCGGTTCGCCGCCGAGGTGGCGGCCCGGCTCGCAGGCCCCCGGGCGACCGCTGCTGTGCTTGCCGGGCTGCCACTGCTCGGGCTCGCTTTGGGGCAGGCGGTGGGCGCCGCGCCGATGCAGGTTCTGGGCCATACCGGGGTGGGTCAAGCGCTTCTGGTCGTCGGCACCGGGTTGGCCTGCGCCGGAGTGCTCTGGAGCGCGCGGCTGGTGGCCAGGGCGGTGCCGGCATGACGACCGCTGTGCTGTCGATGCTGCTGATCGCAGCTGCGCTGATGGTCGCGCCCGGTCCGACAAGGCCACAGTCGAGGATTCGCAGGTGGGGAATGGGCAGGCGTGAGGTCCCGCCCCGGACGGGCCGGATCCGCCCGAGGGAGCTCGCTCGCCTCGCCGGTCTGGACTTGCGGCCCGATGGCGACGGCGACCGGCTGGCACTGGCCGGGGCATGGGACCTGCTTGCGGCATGCCTGCGGGCCGGTATGCCTGTACCGGTCGCCATGCTGGCCGTTGCCGACGGTCTCGAGGCTCCCGCTGGCCCCGCGTTGCGTCGAGTGGCGGAACTGCTCGCCCTGGGTGCCGACCCGGAGCAGGCCTGGCAGCCCGCACTGGATTCTCCTTGCACAACGCGGCTCGGCCGGGTCGCCCGACGCAGCGGTCGCAGCGGCATCGCTCTGGCCGAGTCCCTCATTCGGCTGGCCGTTGCGGAGCGCGCGGCGGCTCGCGAGGAGGCCGAGACCCGGGCTCAGCGCGCCGGAGTGCTCATTGCGGGGCCACTGGGGCTGTGCTTCCTGCCCGCATTTCTCGCTATCGGTGTCGTACCGGTAGTAATCGGCCTCGCCGCAGGTCTGGTGCAGCAGTGGTGAGGCACCGATATCGCCGATTTCACCAGAGATGGTCGGAGTTTCGTCAGATCGGGAAATTCACATGACAGAGAGGAGTTTTAACATGGTGATCAAAAGCCAGCGAGTGTCATTACATATGGTGACTGCCTGGCTACTGAGTAGGCGGCTGGGATGTGGGCGGCTGGAGCGCGCGGTACGCGGGGAGGCCGGTATGAGCACTGTCGAGTACGCGATCGGCACGGTCGCTGCGGCGGCTTTCGCCGCGGTGCTCTACTCGGTGGTTACCGGGGGGTCGGTGACCGGTGCGCTGGAGGCACTGGTGCAGCGGGCGTTGTCGGGAAACTTCTGATGGCGGCGGTCGGCCGGGTCGCCGAGGTAGTGGCGATCGTCCCGGCGCATGCCCGGGGCACAGATGCCCGGGAAGCCAATGACCGGGGCACTGTCACCGTGGAGGCGGCGCTGGCGCTGTGCTCGCTGGTCGTCGTACTCGCCCTCATGCTTGCTGGCGTGTCGGCGGTTGCGGCGCAGCTACGGTGCGTCGACGCGGCGCGGGAGGCGGCCCGGCTGACCGCTCGAGGAGAGCAGGATCGCGGTGAGGACCTGGCCCGGCGCTTGGCGCCGCGGGGTGCGGTAGTGCAGGTGAACGTTCTCGGCGACGAGGTGACAGCGCGGGTGTCAGCGGATCCGGTGGCAGGGCTGCTACCAGGGATCGAGATCGGTGCCCAGGCGGTGGCCGTGCTCGAGCCGGGGCTTGGATCACTTGAGCCGGGGCTCGGATCACTTGAGCCGGGGCTCGCGTCACTTGAGCCGGAGCTCGGGTCATGACCGCCGACGGTGAAGCCGACAGGGGGGCGGCCACGGTATGGGCGGTCGGCGCCATTGCCGGGCTGATGAGCGTGACCGTCTTCGGCCTGTACCTCGGCGCAGCGCTGGTCGCCCGTCACCAGGCCGAGGCGGCAGCCGATCTGGCGGCGCTGGCCGGTGCGGGCAGCGTAGTCCTCGGCGAGGACTACGCCTGTGCGCGGGCTCGGCGGGTGACTGAGCAGATGGCAGTGCGCCTGGCCTCCTGCCAGATCCGCGGCGAGAACGTGTTGATCGAAACAGCGACCATCCCGACCTCAACTCATCTATCTCCCGCCACCGCCCGAGCCAGGGCGGGGCCGGTCTGATCATCCGCATTCAGCGGGCTCAGCGACGCATCGCGGGTGCTGGCTACCCCGCTGAAGGTGGGTGGTGAAGTTTCAGTAGTGATCAGTTCAGCGTTGGGGGCAGGGCGACGAACGGTGGGGAGAGCGCGATGAGCGTGCGATGAATGGGCGGCTGGTGCTCAGTCGACGCCACCCTATCTGGGGGGTGAAGCGTGCGTTCGACGCTTCAGAGCCGCCGACCAGCGACGATAAAGAATTTAGGTGATACCTGGGCGGGTCCTGGGGCGTTTAGTGGTGTGGGAAACAGTCAAGGCGATGGAGAACGATGATGGACTGGACGGACACCTGGAGAGACGCGTTTCGCACTGAGCTGCGGGCGGAGGCTATTGGTTTTGCCTGTCACGGCTGGCCTGTGATACCTGGAAGTTACCCGCGGGGCGCGAACTGGGTCGGTATGCCACCTGCTCTCCGGGACGCTGCTGGGCGGCACGGCTCGGTGCCGGTACACGCGGACTGGACGCGGCTGGCGGGCTGCGGCCCCGAGCGCGTCGCCGAGCTGTGGTCAGGCCATCCGTTTAGTGTGCTGCTCGCTACCGGCATGGGTCTCGACGCGCTCGAGGTGTCGGCCGAACTGGGGAGGGCCACCGCGATCGGACTTCGGGTGGCGGGCGTTCCAGTTCCTATCGCCGCCACCCCGACCGGGCGGTGGTTGCTGCCGGTGCTCGGCGGCGGTGTGCTACACCGGGAGCTCGACGATCACCCCGATGTGGTGCTGCACGCCGAGGGTGACTGGGTGCCGCTGCCGCCGTCACCCTGCCTGCCCGGTGTCGTGCATTGGCGGGTCAAGCCGGCGATGTGTGGCTGGCAGCTACCAAGATTGGACGAGGTCACCGACGCGGTACTCGCCGCTATCGATGACTCGCGACAGCTAGCAGTCCGCCGCTGAGGGCGTGGCCTGGTGGGCGCTGGCGGCTGGGGGTCCGGCGGGCGCTGGGTCGGTGCAGAGTGAGGTGAGGACCGTCTCCAGAACTAGGAGCGCCCCAGCTTTGTGCAGTGGTTCGTTGCCGTTACCGCACTTAGGTGACTGTACGCATGACGGGCAGCCGTCCTGGCATTCGCAGGCGGCGATCGCATCCCTGGTGGCCTTCAGCCACGGTCGAAGGGCTGTGTGACCTCGGTCGGCGAATCCGGCCCCGCCGGGGTGCCCGTCGTACACGAACACGGTCGGTTCGCCGGTGTCCGGATGTAGGGCGGTGGAGACACCGCCGATATCCCACCGGTCGCAGGTGGCCACCAGGGGCAGCAAGCCGATCGCGGCGTGCTCGGCGGCATGCAGGGCACCTGGCCATATGAGAGGCGCCAGTCCGGCCTCGGAGAGCAACGTCTCGGAGACGGTGTACCAGACCGCCCTGGTGCGCAGTGTGGCTGGCGGCAGCTCCAAGCTCACCGCGTCGATAACCTGACCGGAGGGCAGCCGCCGCAGGTAGCCGATCACCTGGGAGGTCACCTCCACCTCGCCGAGTGCTACCGATACCCCCCCGAAGCATTGCTGTTCCAGCACCGCCATCACGCGAATGTCAGTGGTGGAACGGGCTGAAGTGTGCCATTCCGGCTCCTCGGGGTGCACCAGCGCGATTCCGGCGGCCAGGTCCAGCTCGTCGACCACGAACGACTCCCCTTGGTGCAGGTACACCGCGCCGGGGTGCACCATCCCGCAGGCGGAGCCGGGATCGATCGTGCCGAGCAGGCGACCGGTAGCGGCTTCCACCACTGCCACCGGCGCCCCGCCGCAGCCGCGGATGTCGACCGCAGGGTGCGGGCGGGTCTGCGGGGCGGCCCAGAACCAGCCACCTGATCGACGGCGCAGCAGCCCTTCGGTGACCAGCTCGGTGACCACCGCGCGGGCCACCTCGCCACCCAGCTCGGCAACGCAGGCATCGGTCAGTGGCAGCTCGGCGGCCGCGCAGGCCAGCTGCGGACGCAGAACATAAGGGTTCGCCGGATCCAGCACGGTCGCCTCGACCGCGGCGCCCAGCAGCGCCGCACCATGGTGCACCAGGTAGGTATCCAGCGGGTCATCGCGGGCGACGAACACCACCAGAGCACCTGCCCCGGCTCGCCCGGCTCGCCCCGCCTGCTGCCAGAACGACGCCCGGGTGCCGGGGTAGCCGGCGAGCACCACGGCGTCGAGCCCGGCGATGTCCACGCCTAGCTCGAGTGCGTTGGTGGCGGCGACTCCCAGCAGCTCGCCGGAGTCCAGCGCGGCCTCCAGTGCCCGGCGTTCCTCGGGTAGGTAGCCCGCTCGGTAGGCGGCGACGCGAGAGGCCAGGTCGCCCACTCCCGACAGTGCGCGGGCTGCGGCTAGCGCGGTCAACTCCGCGCCGCGGCGGGACCGGACGAAAACCAGCGTGCGGGCGCCGTCGGCCACCAGATCGGCCAGCAGCCGGGCTGCCTCCGCACCTGCGGAGCGCCGAACCGGGGCACCGTGCTCGCCGGCCGGTTCGTCGAGCAGCGGCGGCTCCCACAACGCCACCGTGCGCTCCCCGCGCGGAGAACCGTCCTCGGTCACGGCCACCGTGTCCGCCCCGGTCAGCCGGGAAGCCGATGTTGCCGGGTCCGCGACAGTGGCCGAGGCCAGCACCAACACCGGATGAGCGCCGTAGTGGGCGGCAATCCTGCGCAGCCGGCGCAGCAGCAGTGCGACATGGGAGCCGAAGACACCACGGTAGGCGTGGCACTCGTCGATCACGACGAAGCTCAGCCGCCGCAGGAGGCGCGCCCAGCTGCCGTGCCGGGCGAGCAGGCCGTGATGCAGCATGTCCGGATTGGTGAACACCCAGCGAGCGTGGGCCCGGGTCCAGTCCCGCTGCGCTATCGGGGTGTCGCCGTCGTAGCCGCCCGGGCGCACTCCCTCCAGCTCCAGCGCGGTCACCACCCGCAGCTGGTCCGCGCCCAGTGCCTTGGTGGGGGAGAGATACAGCGCCGTGGCGCGGGGCTGGTCCAGCAGATGCGCGAGTACCGGTAGCTGGTAGGCCAGTGATTTACCCGAGGCGGTACCAGTGGCGACCACCACATGGTGGCCTTGGTGGGCCAGCTCGGCGGCGGCGATCTGGTGGGTCCACGGCGCTCCCACCCCCTGATCACGGAGCCCTTCGCGGAGCCGGTCAGGCACCCAGGACGGCCAGTCGGCGGTTTGTCCCCGCCGGGCGGGGATGGTCACCAGGTGTCGTAACGGGGACTCATCTGCGCGGGTGCCTGCGAGCAACCGCTGTAGCCGGGCCTGCCCGGTAGCGCCGCGCACCGCCTGCCGCGCTCCTTTCGTCGCCCATGTTCACCCGATCCGCGCGAAGGGGCTGAGCGCTAACCCCATAGACTTCCCGGCCGTGAAGCCGTCCCTGGTCGGGCGGCAGGATTGCTCCATCGCCACCAGCGCTTTGACGGTCCCGCAGGCGCGGGTGCATGTGCACTGTAATCAGGAGGACGGATGCCCCGGTTCATCCTCGCCCAGGGCGAGGGTCTCGAGCTGGCGGGGGGCGATTACACCATCGTCGGTGTGGTCGCGCTCGTCGCTCTCGCTGCTTTGGTTGTCGGCGCGATACTGCTCCGGGAGGTGCTGGCCGCTGATCCGGGCACCCCGAAGATGCAGGAGATCGGCCGAGCGATCCAGGAGGGCGCCTCGGCCTATCTGAACCGGCAGTTCAAGACGCTCTCCGGGTTCGCCGTGATCGTGTTCCTGCTGTTGTTCGTGTTGCCCGCCGAGGACCTCGGCGAGCGGATCGGTCGTTCGATCTTCTTCCTCATCGGAGCGCTGTTCTCGGCGTCGATCGGCTATATGGGTATGTGGCTGTCCACCCGGGCCAACATCCGGGTGGCGGCAGCGTCCAACGAGTCCGGCGGACGGGAGAAGGCGATGCGCATCGCCTTCCGTACCGGTGGCGTGGTGGGCATGGCCACGGTCGGCCTCGGCCTGTTCGGCGCCGCGCTGGTGGTGCTGGTGTACGCGGGCCAGGCGCCCCGCGTGCTGGAGGGCTTCGGCTTCGGCGCCGCGCTGCTCGCGATGTTCATGCGGGTCGGTGGGGGGATCTTCACCAAGGCCGCCGACGTCGGTGGTGACCTGGTCGGCAAGGTCGAGGCGGGGATTCCTGAGGATGACCCGCGCAACGCCGCCACCATCGCCGACAACGTCGGTGACAACGTCGGTGACTGTGCGGGTATGGCCGCGGACCTGTTCGAGTCCTACGCGGTGACCCTGGTGGCGGCGCTGATCCTGGGCACCGCTGCGTTCGGCCTGGAGGGCCTGCTGTTCCCGTTGATCGTCCCGGCGATCGGGGTGGTGACCGCGGTGATCGGCGTATACATCACCCGGGCCCGCGCGGGGGAGCCCGGACTGCTGGCGATCAACCGCTCGTTCTACATCTCCGCAGTAATCTCTGCGGTGGCCTGCACCGTGACGGCGTTCCTCTACCTGCCGAGCACCTTCAGCGGACTGCGGGAGATCGCCGAGGTCGACGGTGTCGCCATCGCCAGCGTCGCGGGTAACCCCGCGCTCATCGCCGCTGTTGCGGTGATCATCGGTATCGTGCTGGCCGGGGTCATCCTGTGGCTCACCGGTTACTTCACCGGTACCGAGCACCGCCCGGTCCAGGACGTCGGCAAGAGCTCACTGACCGGCGCGGCAACCGTGATTCTGGCCGGTATTTCGATCGGCTTCGAGTCAGCCGTCTACACCGCGCTGGTGATCGGCGCCGCGGTCTACGGTGCGTTCCTGCTCTCCGGGTCGGTCACGGTGGCGCTGTTCGCGGTCGCACTGGCCGGAACGGGCCTGCTGACCACCGTCGGTGTCATCGTCGCGATGGACACCTTCGGTCCGGTCAGTGACAACGCCCAGGGCATCGCCGAGATGTCCGGCGACGTCCAAGGGGAAGGTGTCGCCATCCTCACCGAGCTCGACGCGGTCGGCAACACCACCAAGGCGATCACTAAGGGCATCGCGATAGCCACCGCCGTGCTCGCCGCGACCGCCTTGTTCGGTTCCTACCGCGACGCCATCCTGGACGCGGCGGTGAGCCTGGACCTGGATGCCGCGTTCAACGTCTCGGTGCCCAATGTGCTGGTCGGTCTGACTATCGGCGCCGCGGTGGTGTTCATGTTCTCCGGCCTGGCCGTCAACGCCGTTGCCCGGGCGGCCGGCGCGGTGGTCTACGAGGTGCGCCGCCAGTTCCGGGACAACCCCGGGATCATGGATGGATCGGTGCGCCCCGAATATGGCCGCGTGGTCGACATTTGCACCAAGGACTCGTTGCGTGAGCTCGCCACTCCCGGCCTGCTCGCGGTGCTGGCCCCGGTCGCGGTGGGCTTCGGTCTCGGCGTCGGGCCGCTGGCGGGTTACCTGGCCGGGGCGATCATCACCGGCACCCTGATGGCGATCTTCCTGGCCAACTCCGGTGGTGCCTGGGACAACGCCAAGAAGCTGGTCGAGGACGGCAACCACGGCGGCAAGGGCTCCGAAGCGCATGCGGCGACGGTCATCGGCGACACCGTCGGCGATCCGTTCAAGGACACCGCAGGCCCGGCGATCAACCCGCTGATCAAGGTGATGAACCTGGTCTCGGTGCTGATCGCCCCGGCGATCGTCCTGTTCCGGGGCACTGAAGACGTTTCGACGATGCAGAGCATCGGCATCGCCGTAGCCGCTGCGGCGATCATCACGGTGGCCGTGGTGATCTCCAAGCGTCGTTCCACCTCGCTGATCGACACGCCTCGGCAGGTCATTGCGTGACTCGTGAGCGGCGTTGCGTGCTATAGCAC
>JBOHHE010000100.1:0-76878 GCA_050700355.1 Pseudonocardiaceae bacterium | reverse complement strand
CTCGTTTATCACGTTGCCGCAGTGGAATTCGCCAAGCCGATCGGAGCGGAACCCGGCTAACTCTGGAGAGATCAAAGTGACCGATCCGTCGTAAGCGATGGTTGGCAACGGATCGAGCGGCACCGGGTGCTCGGCAGAGTGAGGACCGTCGAGAACTCCTGTAGTATAGCCCAACACACGGTCAATGTCGCGGAGCCGAACGCGGCGGTCACTGTGCCAGACGTCCGCCAAGGCAGCCCAGAACTCCTGCAACTGTTGGGCAGGCTGCTGGTTGCTGCGCTGGTTGACGCCTTCTCGCTCCTCGATATTGACACCGAGCCAACGGCAACCCAACTCTGCGACGGTCGTGTACAGACGCTGCGCACGCTCAGGGGTGGGGTCGGAGACCACGGCGATCACCGCCACATCATGACCTGAGTCGATGAGAAGCCGGAGACCACGCACGACCCGGTCAAACATCGGCTGCCCGTGACAGTCTGTCCGCGCAGTGTTATCGCATTCGGCGCCATCAAGGCTTATGCCAACTCGTACGGATCGTTCGGTGAAGAACCTGCACCACCGTTGGTCGATCAGAGTGGCGTTAGTCTGGATGCTGTGTGTGATCCCGCAGTCGGGAAAGCAGTCCATCAACATACCCAGGCGTGCCCTACCTGCGGTCAGCGGTTCACCACCGTGCCAGACAATGTCGACCGGACGGCGGCGAGCCCACGATTCGACCGCTTGCGCGGTGGCACGTGCCACATCGACGGACATTATGCGGTGGTGTCGCCGGTGTGGGAGATAGCAGTATGAGCAGTCCATGTTGCACAGGGTCGTGGGTTGCATGATCACTGTTGATGGTTCGGCCACTGTCGGCGCGCTTGCATCGGGGTTAGCCAACAGTGGACCTCCATGCCTCTTTGCGAAACGATCACCCCCCTGATCGTAGTAATCGATCTTCTAAAGGGGAGGATGTCTTGTACATGATCGATATTCACTGTGCTGATCTCACTGAAAAATCCGGATTTAGCTCCATTAGTCGCACATTTCTACCCTGATGATTCTCACCTCATTTAACGGTAGTGTCGTCCGGACGGCCACTAATGCTGTGGCATACTCCGTGTCTATGACCGTCCCGCGCCGGAGGTCCACCTTGAGCTCTTGGCTGCGAACGCGTGGGTACTTGCGGCTTGCATATACAATGCGCTGGGTCACCAGACCCAGCTGTGCCTTGCTCTTTTGCCTCTTCATGTGGACTCTCCCTGAGTTGTGCCCGTGCACGCTGTCGTTGTTGCTTCACACCAACCGGTCGCTGGGAACTATTGCCAAGGCCCAACCGACCGCTGCAATCGGGGTGGCGGCGGTCGGCTGGAGTACTCAACTTCGCGCCCTGGGCAGCCTTGATCATGTCAATGACGTTATCGACTTCCTGGTCGTCAATTATCACGGTCGTCTTCAACGCGCCATCGAATGTCAACCACACCCGCCCATCGCGACCGCGTCCCCGGCGCAGAATGATGATGGTGGTTGGTTCTCCTGCTGGGGTGCGCAGTTGTATGGTCGCGCGGAAGCTTTCCTGTTCGCTGTGCAGTTCCTTCGCGTACGGCGGTGGCATGTGGTGTTCTCCCGTGGGCCGATGGATGATTCTTCGGTGGCAACCAGACCACTCGGACGAAGCGTGCGGGTAGACTGACAACTCGCTCACGGTGCGTTCACGCACACTCACGGTTAGCAGGGAACGAGATGGCACACCCAGTGCAGGCAGACGGCGGCGGTCCTGCTGAGCAGGATGTCTTCGTTGCCGAGTTCCGCCGTTGGCGCGATCTCAGCGGGCTGTCTCGGGCCGCCCTAGCCAAGGCGATGAGGTATAGCCGCTCCTATGTATCAAAGATCGAAAGTGGCAGCGAGCACGCCTCACGCGAGTTCGTCAAGACCGCCGATACCGTGCTCAACACCGGCGGGGCGCTGCAACGCGCCTGGCGAGAACAAGAGGCTGTGCGGACGTCCAGCGATGCCAGGCCAGAGCCGTTTGTAGTCGCGGCGATGGTCGAGCAGGCCGGAGAGCTGCTGGTGGAACATGACCACGCGCAGCTGTACTACAACGCCCACACGTACCGGCTCACGCAACGCCGTCGACTGATCAACAACGGCAATCAACCAATCACATGTTATCTGATTCGGATCTGTGTCGACCGCTACCCCGGTGATCCCGAACGCTCTAACGAGCTCTATCGTCATAAACCGTTGACCTGGGACGAGATCGATCTTCATGCCTGGCGAGGCGAAGACCGCGAGGAACCGATGCGGTGGAGTGTTCAGCACGACCGGGACGCCTTCAAAGAAGTCTGGTTGCTTTTCGCCAACGACAACGGCCACTTTCCGCTCTACCCGGGCGAAAGCACCTGGATCGAGTACACCTACACCGTTGGCGACGACAAGTGGGGCAACTGGTTCCGCCGTGCCGTCCGCCTGCCTACCAAGTATCTGTCCGTACGACTCGACTTTCCCACGGATCTCGATCCTGCTGTGTGGGGGCTACATACATCGATGACGGCGGAGTCTATGCCGTTTCAAACCGCGATCCACGTCCAGGAAGCCGGGGACCGCAGGATCTTTTTCTGGTCCACTGAAGATCCCCCGCTACATGCCCGCTACCGACTGGAATGGCACTTCCGCAACCAGTCCAACAAGGCGTCCCCGAACCCACCCACGCCCAGCGCGATCATGAAGGAGCTCGGGATCGTGCAAGATGGGGACCCCACCCTGCGACGTCCGGCTCGCCCATTCGTTCTGCCCGCTGAGGCCGAGGACGCTCGCCGTGTCATCTCCGAGCTGCACTCCGCAACCCAACGTATCGTCGAGGCGCACACCTTCGGCAAGGGCATGGGAATCGTCGCACCTCAGATCGGTATTGAACGCGCCGCCGCCATCGTTCGCCCACCTGGCAGCGAGGACGTGATCACTCTGCTCAATCCCCGCATCATCGAAACCAGCGATGACACCGACGAGCAGTACGAGGGCTGTCTGAGCTTCTTCGACGTCCGTTGCCTGGTTCCCCGACCGCTGATCATCCACGTCGAGCATCAAGACATCACCGGAGATCGACGCATTACCGTCTTCGACCGCGGGATCGCCCGCCTCGTCGCCCATGAAGTCGACCATATCCATGGCGTCCTCTGTAGTGACCGTATGCGCGAAGGGGTACAACCTATTCCCATCGAGCAGTACCAAGGAACTGGCACCAGCTGGCACTATCCAGCACGAGGTACTGATTCAAGCTGACACCGTGGACTGCTGAACTCGGGACGGCTCAGCGGCGGCGGGGGCGGATTGAGCCGATCACCAGTAGGAGCCCCACGAACGTTGCTGTCGCGGCCAGCACCCACCTCGTGTCCAGTTCTGCCAGCCAGTCAGCGGCGCCGAGGGGCACGCCGATCGCAACCGCGAGTGCGCCGAGCCCGGCGATCAGCGTGAGCAAGTCCGGACGGCGTTGCTGCGTAGGTGCGTTGGTGTCGCCATCGGTATCGGGTACTCCCAGGTCAGCCATTATCCACCTCATTCACAAATGCAGTCCGTGGTCCGGAAGGGGCCTCGCTTATAGGGAGGTCATAGTGTGGTTGCAGTTGGCCGATCCTGAATTCAGAATCTGGCATCGCGTGCAGCGCCCAGGTGAGTATGGCCAACGGGACAGCGGCCACGATCAGCCAACGGCCTGATCGTGGCCGCACCAGCGAACCCACCACCAGGCCGATCCCGACCACGCCGAGCACGAGCGCCGCGATATGGGCAAGCGCCAGAGCGGGCCACAATGCCGACGTGATGCCGCCGACCAGCAGCGCGAGTCCCAGCGTGATCGGAGTGACCTTGGACCGAGGACGCCGAGCCGGCGGCAGTGCCTGCGGTGGCGGTGGTGTGGGCTCGGGCAGTTCCCAGCTGAGCGGCGCCACACTGAGTGGGTCCGCTAGTGGGGGAGTAGTCCGGTCGCTCGCGGGCACCTGCGCCGTGCCGACTGTGCCTTGGACGGCGGGCGCGGCGTCTCGGGTGCTTTCTTCTCCGGTGCCCTCGCCCGTCGCCGGGATTTCTCCCATAGTTGCCCTGCCGTGGTGCAAGCAAAATATCGCGGCGACCCCCGCCGCGAGCCCGATCACCCCGAAGGCGTTGGCAGCGAACACTATGCCGACCATCGGGATGAGGGCGAGGCCGAGCACCAGCGTCAGCCCGGAGGACATCGAGCTGCGTCCCCGGCCCAGCAGGCCCTCCGCGGCGCAGACCTCATCCCCCACCGCGGGCAGGAGCAGCCAGCCAAGCAGGTAGAGCAGTACCCCAGCGCCACTGAAGAAGGTGGCGACCACGAATCCCACCCGCACCAGCACCGGATCGACGCCATATCGGCGCCCGATCGCCGCCGCGACGCCGCCGATCTTGCGGTCATCGTCGGATCTGCGCGGCCTGGTAGTCCAGAAGTCCCGGATCGTGTCTTCCACATTCATCCCGCTCACCCCGTCGAGCCTGATCCACCGAGGTGCCGGGCACATCGGGGGGTACCCTGATTCTTACCAGGGTCCGGCGATCTCGGGGTCCACCCTGATGTCCCCCGTCACGGTGTCGTGTGACGATGGTAGGCGTGAGTACGGTGCGGCCACCGCCGTTGCGCAGGCAGCGCTCGGGCCGGGTCATCGCGGGCGTGTGCGGCGGCATCGCTGAACATCTCGGCGTGCCGGTGCTGTGGGTTCGGGTGGTCTTCGCGGTGCTGGCCGGCTTCGGCTGGGTCGGTCTGGCGGCCTACGCGTTGTTGTGGGGATTCGTGCCCGCAGCCGACGCCGGGACCGGACGCCCGAACACCGCGCGTGAGCAGCGGCAGGCGGTTGGCCTGGTCGTGCTCGGACTGGGTCTGGCGCTGGCCGGTGCTGCGTGGGGCACCACCTGGAGCGGCTGGCTGATCGGACCACTGGGATTGGCGTTGGTCGGCGCGGCCGTGGTGTGGCGGGAAGCCGACGCCGGGCAGCGGGTCCGCTGGCGCAGCGGCGCGGGCGCGGTGTTCGGTGGCGGCTGGATGGGGCTGTTGCGGGTACTGGCCGGGGTTGGGCTGGTGGCCGGCGGGATCGCGATTTTCGTGCTCAACCAGGGTGAGCTGGATCAACTGCGGTTCGCGTTACTCGCTGCGGCCGCCACTCTGGTCGGGGTCGCCGTGCTCACCGTGCCGTGGTGGTTGCGGCTGACCCAGGCGTTGGCCGAAGAGCGCAGGGCCCGGATCCGCATTGAGGAACGAGCCGAGATCGCCGCGCATCTGCACGACTCCGTACTCCAGACCTTGGCGCTGATCCAGCGACAGCCGGATTCGGGACGGGAGGTCCGGCGGCTGGCCCGGGGCCAGGAGCGGGAGCTGCGGTCCTGGCTCTTCGGCCCGCAGGGTTATGGGCGGGCCGACGAGGTATCCGCCGACCGTGGGCCGGTGCCCGCCACCTTCGCTGGGGCGTTGCATTCCGCAGCGGGCGAAGTCGAGGACACGTACGCGGTGAGCGCGCAGGTTGTCATCGTGGGCGACTGCGATCTCGATGAGCCACTGCCCGCCCTGGTACAAGCCAGCCGGGAAGCGATGGTCAATGCCGCCAAGCACGCCGGGGTCGCCGAGTTGGGGGTTTACGCCGAGGTCGAGCCCGGACAGGTGCACGTCTTCGTCCGGGACCGGGGCCGGGGGTTCGAGCCGGCGACCGTGCCCGGCGATCGACACGGCCTGGCCGATTCGATTCGCAGCAGGATGGAACGCAACGGCGGCACGGTGACGCTGCGTACCGCCCCGGGCGAGGGCACCGAGGTCCAACTGGCCATGAGACGGCGGACCAGCGGGGAGCAGACATGACGATCAGCGCCTTCCTGGTAGATGATCACACGCTGTTCCGCGCCGGGGTGAAGGCCGAGCTCGCGAGAGCCGGCGCGGCGGAACCCGATCTGCCTGCGGTGGTCGTCGTCGGTGAGGGCGGCTCGGTAAGTGAGGCGGTGGCCGGGATCGGGCACCTGCGTCCCGATGTCGTGCTGCTTGATGTGCACATGCCCGACGGTGGTGGCGCCGAGGTGCTGCGCCGGATCCGGCCCGACCATCCCGACGTGGTGTTCCTCGCGCTATCGGTCTCCGACGCAGCCGAGGACGTCATCGCGGTCATCCGCGCCGGAGCACGTGGCTACGTGACCAAGACGATTTCCGGTCGGGAGCTGGTGGACGCGGTGCGTCGGGTGCATGCAGGTGATCCGGTATTCTCCCCCCGGCTGGCCGGATTCGTGCTCGACGCCTTCGCGCAACGCCCCGGCGCGAACCCGCTCCGGGACCCGGAACTGGATCTGTTGACTCCCCGGGAGCGCGACGTGCTCCGGTTGCTGGCCCGTGGCTATGCCTATAAGGAGATCGGCGCCGAGCTGTTCATCTCCATCAAGACAGTGGAGACCCACGTGTCGTCGGTGCTGCGCAAGACCCAGCTGTCCAATCGCTACGAGTTGTCCCGCTGGGCATCTGACCGCCGCCTGGTGTAGCTCGCAAACACCTCAGCCGCCGTCATCGTCATCGCCATCGTCACTCCCATTCGCAGCGCTGGGTGTGAAAGTACCGGTCCGCACTGCGGACTCGATCAATACTCGGCCCTCGGATGTCGTGCCCATGGTGAGCTGGTAGCGTTCAAAGGTTCGCTGTTGATTCTTCCGCTCGAATTGCAAATTCACCTGAACCGTATCGCCCGAAACGGTGACCGGTCCACGGATGCCCACCCCGTCGATGCCATTCCAGAACTCCTCGTAACCCGCAAAACTACCGGACTTGGCTCGCTCAGGAGCGCCGAGGAACTCCCACGCCGTGGCGATGTCACCCGGCAGCAGGCCGTAATAGGTGCGGACGATCTGTTCCAGCTTCGCTGGTTCTGGCAGTGCGGGAGCCGGTGCCGTAGTGGTGAGCGGACCCGGCACACCGACGGTTTGGGTTTCACGGCCGATTTCCGTGGCCAGTGCGAAGACCCCCAGCAGGACCTCCACGCAAACAAGCAGCCCGAGCAGCGCTGCGTGCCGTCGCCGTCGCGTCGCGCCCCTGGCTTCGCCGTCCACCGCAGGGATCTGTGGTGCGGCCTCGGTCTCCGGTCGAGGGGGGTGGGGCAGGGCCTCCACCGCCGGTCGCATCGCCTGCGCGGGTATGGCTGGAACGCCGACCGGGGCCTGTTTCGGATGCCAGGCCGCGCGCCGGACAGGCCACGCCCGGCTACCGCCACCAGCCACCACGCCGAGCGCCAGCATCGTCTCGGACATCGAGGGCCGTTGCGCTGGATCGTCCCGGAGCATCCTCATCAGCAGGGCGGACAGCCGTCCGGCCTGCTGTGGAGGTTTTACCCGACCTTCGGCGACGGTCCGTATCAGCGCCAGGGTGTTGTCGTCCAGTCCGAAGGGAGGCGCACCCTCCACCGCTGCATACAGCGTCGAGCCCAGGGAGAACACATCGGCAGGAGGATCGCGGGGTTCTCCGCGAGCGACCTCGGGTGCGAAGTAGGCGGGCGTGCCCGCCACCACTCCGGTACGGGTTACCGCAGCTTCCCAGGATGCCCGGGATATCCCGAAGTCGGTGATCTTGACGATCCCGTCCGCGCCGATGAGCACATTGCCCGGTTTGACGTCGCGGTGAACTATTCCGGCCCGGTGCGCCGCGGTGAGGGCTGCGGCCACCTGACGTCCGATCCTGGCCACTTCCTGCGGCGGCAGCGTTCCCCGTTCGATGAGGACCGCAGCCAGACTGCGCGAGGGCAAATACTCCATGATCAGCCATGGCACGGGTTGACTCCCAGTGCCGGAGTCGTCGATGTCGTCGAGGGCCACATCGTAGACACTGATGGCATTGGGGTGCTGCAAACGGGCCGCGATACGTCCCTCGCGCATTGCCCTCGCGGTAGCCGCTTGCGTTTCCACCTCGCCGAGGCCGGGCTGCATCAACAGCTGCTTGACAGCGACAATGCGGTCTAGCCGTTTATCGTGTGCTCGCCAGACCACTCCCATCGCACCAGCGCCGATTTGCTGTTCCAGGCGGTAGCGGTCTGCGATGATCCGGGCATCGACAGTCACCTGGTGCTCCCCTCGTTCACTACCAGGTTAGGGGCTTTCCGGCTTATGTTCAGCCGCCGATCGCTCAGCTCCGGAAGGTGTCGACGAATTGAGCGTCAGCGCAGGGGCTCAGCCGCCACTGCGGTACCGCGTACGGGTGCTCTGCAGGGCCTGATAGCCCAGCACACCGCTGCCTGCTCCGGCCACGATGGCCATCACATCGGCCACCGAACCGCCCGCGGAGAGCAGCAGAGCCAGCAACGCAACCCCGAGGGTCACCGCCGCCACCGGGACGCGGCCGCGGACGTACTGGTTGACCGGTTCCCCGCCGGCCCGCCGGTTCGCTGCGGACCCCAGCATGGCCAGATACCCGCCGTGGGCCAGCGCGGCCGCCAACCCTCCTAACGCGGCGAGCACGGCAAGAAACTGGAGAACAGCTGCCATGGTGTCCAGTGTGCCCGGTGCAGGCGAGGGGAGACCATACCGGGTGGACGTATTCAGCGACCGAGCCGACCGCGCCCCAGCCGCAGCAGCAGCATCGCCAGTTCGTGGCCTTCGGCGCCCAACTCGCGGTAGCGGTCCAGCACTGCCATTTCACGGCCGTGTATCACCCGGGGACCACCGGCCGCCCGCCGCGCGTCGCCGATCGCCCTGGATACCGCGGTTCGCCGCTGCACCAGCCGAAGGATTTCAGCATCCAAGTAGTCGATCTCGGTGCGTAGCACATTCAGATCGGGGGACGGGTCGTCCTGCGCCGTCTCTGTTGCCGTGGGTTCGGACATCTGGTTGTGGTCTCCTGCTCCTGGTTCGGGGCTCGGAGTCCCCGGCAGCATCAACGCCCCGGGTCCGTGGACTCCGGGGCGTCGTGGTGGTCTGCGTCGTGCGCTACGCCATCACGGGCACCGGGAGCCGGTACCCGTAAAAAAAGCGCTGGCGAATGAGCACGGCGACGAGTTTGCCACGTTGGGTGCTCGACGTCCACTTGTTCACTTCCACTGCCGCCGCAGTTCCGGCCTCCCGGTACGGTGGTCGCCACGATGAATGTCTCCGCTCCAGCGGCTGCCTCCGACGCAGCGCACCCTCAACACCTTTCCGGGCAGGACCTCCTCGCCGGGCTCAATCCTCAGCAATGTGCGGCGGTGGATCACGCCGGTTCGCCGCTGCTCATCGTCGCGGGAGCCGGGTCCGGTAAGACCAGGGTGCTCGCGCACCGCATCGCCTACCTGCTGGCCGAACGTGGTGTGCAGCCCGGCCAGGTACTGGCGATCACCTTCACCAACAAGGCCGCGGCCGAGATGGCGCAGCGGGTGGCCGCGCTGGTCGGCAGACGCGCAGCGGCGATGTGGGTGTCGACCTTCCACTCCATGTGCGTGCGGATCCTGCGCCGGGAAGCCAAGCACGTGGAGCTCACCTCCAGTTTTTCGATCTACGACGCGGACGACACCCGCCGGCTCGTCGCATTGGTGGCACGCGACCTGGACCTGGATCCCCGCAGGTATCCGGCGCGGACGCTCGCGGCGCAGATCTCGAATCTGAAGAACGAGCTGATCGACCCGCCCACGGCTGCTGGCGCGGCAGCCGATGACCTGCAGCGCAGGGTCGCCGAGGTCTATGCCGGCTACCAGCGGCGGCTGGCCTCGTCCAACGCCCTGGACTTCGACGACCTGATCATGCGTACCGTCGAGTTGCTGACGGCGTTCCCCGACGTCGCCGAGCATTACCGTCGCCGCTTCCGCCACGTCCTGGTCGACGAGTACCAGGACACCAACCACGCGCAGTACGTGCTGGTTCGGGAATTGGTGGCGCCTGTAGCAGAGGGGCAGCCGCCTGCGGAACTGTGTGTGGTCGGCGACGCCGACCAGTCCATCTACGCGTTCCGCGGCGCGACCATCCGCAACATCGAGGAGTTTGAGCGGGACTTCCCGGCCACGCAGACGATTCTGCTGGAGCAGAACTACCGCTCCACCCAGACGATCCTGTCCGCGGCGAACGCGGTGATCGCCCGCAATCCGGGACGGCGGGACAAGCGGCTCTGGTCGGCCGCGGGGGACGGCGAGCCGATCGTCGGCTACGTCGCCGACAACGAGCACGACGAGGCCGCGTTCGTCGCCGCGGAGATCGATCGGCTGGTCGATGACGGCGCGGCGCGGTTCGGCGACGTCGCGGTGTTCTACCGGACCAACAACTCCTCCCGGGTGTTCGAGGAGGTGTTCATCCGCCTCGGGCTGCCTTACAAGGTGGTCGGCGGGGTGCGCTTCTACGAGCGCCGCGAGGTTCGCGACGCGTTGGCCTACCTGCGGGTGCTGGACAACCCCGAGGACACCGTCTCACTGCGCCGGATCCTCAACACCCCACGGCGGGGAATCGGGGATCGCGCCCAGGACGTGGTCTCCGAGTACGCGGAGCGGGAGCGGATCTCCTTCGCCGCGGCGCTGCGGGCCGCGGCGGCCGGCCAGGAGATTCCGCTGCTGAGCCCCAGATCCCGCAACGCGATCACGGCGTTCGTGGTGCTGATGGACGAGTTGCGGGAGAAGCTGACGGCCGGCGCCGAGGTCGCCGAGGTCCTCGAGGCGGTGCTGGAGCGCACCGGTTACCGGGAGCTGCTCGATGCCTCCGACGATCCACAGGACGCCTCCCGGCTGGACAACCTCACCGAGCTGGTAACGGTCGCCCGGGAGTTCGCCGAGATTCCTCCGGGAGTCCCGGTGCAGGACGGTGGCGCCGAGCCGGGCTCCCTAGCCGCCTTCCTGGAACGGGTCTCGCTGGTCGCCGACGCCGACCAGATCCCCGACGACGACGGGTCCACCGGTGTGGTGACCCTGATGACCCTGCACACCGCGAAGGGCCTGGAGTTCCCGGTGGTGTTCCTTCCCGGCTGGGAGGACGGCCAGTTCCCGCACCTGCGCGCCCTCGGCGACCCGACCGAGCTCGCCGAGGAGCGCAGGCTCGCCTACGTCGGAATGACCAGGGCCCGGCAGCGGCTGTACCTCTCCCGGGCGATCACCCGGTCCGCCTGGGGCGATCAGATGACCAACCCACCGTCACGTTTCCTAGCCGATGTGCCCGAAGCACTGGTGGTGTGGCGCCGTGAGGAACCCGACCGCGCCAGTCCCTTCGGACGTCCGGCGTCCGGTCGGAGCGGCGCTGACCGCACCGGTAACGATTCCGCGCAGGCTGGATTGGCGGCCCGCGGCATGCGTACGACGCCGTTCCGGGGCTGGAAGGACGCTCCGACGCTGTCCCTGGATGTGGGAGACCGGGTCAATCACGACAAGTACGGCCTCGGCCGGGTGATCGCCACCGACGGCAGCGGCCCCCGAGCCACCGTGACTATCGACTTCGGCTCCAGCGGCACCGTTCGCCTGATGCTCATCGGCGGCGTCCCCCTGGTGAAGCTCTGACCCACCTCGTTGGTACCGAGTACGCCTCGCTGTTCGAAACTGCGGCCAAGTAACCTTGCGTTCGCACCCTGGCCGAGGTATGTCATCCGGTGGTATCTCCCTGCGGTATTCGGTGAGGGCTCACCTCGGTGGGGAAGGTGTTCGATGGACGATGAGGAAGTCCGCACGATTGGTCGCCGGGTTTACCAGATCCGTAAGATTCGGAAGAAGTCGCTGCGAGTGATCGCTGGGCTGGCCGGCATGAGCGCGTCAAGCCTGAGTCGGATCGAGAACGGGCTACGCGCGCTGGATAGCCGCTCGGAGATCGTCGCGCTCGCACACGCGCTGCAGATCGCCCCCGCAGAGCTGATCAAGTTGCCCGTGTCCGCCCCCGCTAACGGCGGCGTCGACGCGGCCGGTGATGAAATGCGGCTTGCGCTGATGGCGGTCAGCCGCGACCGGCCTGGCGGGCAGGTGGTCGGCATCGAAGAGCTGAGGGCAAGAGCCAGGGCGGTAGAGAGCATGGACTACGACAGTCGCGGTATCGTGCTGCCAGGCCTTGTTCGAGACTTGCACAGCACTCTGGCGGCCGGGCGGAACGTGGCCCAGCTGCTCGATCTTGCGGTGCTGTTTCATGCCCAGACCACCCGCGGATGGCTCTACATCACCGGCGCACCACTCGATCTGCGACGGGAGGCCGCCACGCTGGCCCAGCAGGCGGCCCAACGCCGTGAGGAACCGATTGCGCTGGGCATTGCGGCCTGGGGCGGGGTCATCGAGATGCTCGCTGCTGGGGCTTTCGACCTGGCACTTGAGGAGCTGGACTCGGTGACCGTGCCGACGAACAGTTCGGAGTCGATGCAGCTGGCCGGCATGCTGGCGTTATCGCGGTCGCTGGTGGCGGCGGCGAAAAGGCAGCCGGCTGACGTCGATGCGGCTCTGGACTACGCCGGTGAGTTGGCGGAGCGTACCGGCCAGGGCAACGCCTACCTGATGGGCTTCGGTCCGATCAACGTGGGCCTATGGCGAATGGCTGCGGCGTTGGAGGTTAGGGACTATGAGCGTGCCGCTGCCATCGCGGAGCGCCTGAACCCGCCAGAACACCCCAGCCGGGAGCGCCGGGCCACGTACTGGATGGACTACGGCCGGGCGCTGGCCCATCTACGGGGACATCGCGACGACGCGGTGCGAGCGCTGCGCACCGCTGAGGAGTTGTTCCCGATGCGGGTACTGCGCAACCCGTTTGCCCGGGAGGCGATCGCCGTGCTGCTCCCAGGGTCGCGCCAGGACCCAGTGGGCCGGGAGCTGCGCGCGATGGCCTACCGCGCCGGTCTACCCGGCTAGCTCCGGGTCTCGCGCCGACGCTGGTGCACAAGTAATCCACATCGGTATCCGGGAGAACGTTGCAGCGCAGCAACACCCCGTTGCTGCTGTCCGGCCACACTCTGCGCTGTCGATCACCGGTCGCCCCACGGTCGGTGATCGGCCCCAGACGGGATCCGGAGCAGTGAGGGGTGAGCAGAGGTAATGGATGTCGTGACGCAGCGGGAGAACGAGCGCAGCCGAATAGCGGTGGAGGGGCGTTTGGTCGCCGATGACCAGCACTGCACGTTTCTGGTAATCCATGAGCGCGCTGGAGAGTCGTGGGCCATTTACCCACATGGTTGTGGACAAGCTGGGGGTGCTGCTGACGAAGGCTGAAGCGGTGCGGGTGGCGGAGGCGATTCTGGCCGGTGCCCGGTGAGCACCCCGGACCCTACCGGCACTTGCACCGTGCGGTCGGCCAAGCGAGGGGCCATGACGCGCAAACCTCCCATGAGCAAGGCCAGCCGGGATCTGGAGACCCGCCGCATCACGCTGCCGCTGGGCGCTGCCTGACATAGCCGACGCGCAAGTGGTGAAGAGCCGTTCATGCCTCGTTAGCAGTGTGCTGACCTGCGCAAATCCGCATGCGGTCGAGCGAGGCGAGCGATTTTGTCAGAGTGCTGTGGATAGATGTCGTGCACCTCACCGAGATGATGAAAGGATGCGACCGTGAGCCTTCCCCCGCGCGAGATCAGTCGTCGTCTTAACCAGCAGGCGCACGACATCGAGGACGCGTACGAGCTACTGACCGAGCTACGCACCGAGACAGCCGCAGGCTTCGCCCAAGTAAACGACCGACTGGACGGTGTCGACACCCGGCTGGAGGGTCTGGACACCCGGCTTGGTGGTGTCGACACCCGGCTGGAGGGTCTGGACACCCGCTTGGAGGGCCTGGACACCCGGCTCGGTGGTGTTGAGGGCTGTCTGGACAGTCATGGTCAGCTGCTGGAGCGGATCCTGCAGTTGCTTGAAAAGCCTGGTAGGTGACAGCGGGCTGAGATGTCCCGTGCAGCAGCCGGGTACGCCATTGATCAAGGCAGTCTAGGGACCTGACTTCCGACGGCGACGGGGTTGCTGGCCGGGATGTAATGTATCAGCGGTCTCCGACGACTCCTCCTTCGAGCAGAGCAGTGCTTGCCCGAAAGGAGTCCGCTCATGTTCACCTCCCTGTTCTGGCGACTGGCGCTGGAGCGCGCCTTCAAGACCTTCGCGCAGACTTTGGTGGCGTTGTTGAGCGCTGGCGGTATCGGGCTGCTCAACGCCCCGTGGACCACCGCTCTGTCGGCTGCGGGCATGGCGGCGTTGCTGTCCTTGCTCACGTCGGTGGCCTCAGAGCCGTGGGGTGCGCGCGGTACTCCGAGCCTGCTTCAGTCCACGTCAGCCTCAGCGCAGTCTGAGCCAGCCGCTGCGCAGCCTGAGCCAGCCGCTGCGCAGCTCGAGCAGATCGCTGCGGAGCCTGCGCCGAAACCGACTGTCGCGGTGTGAATGACTTGTCGTTGTGCAGTATCAGAGATTGATGCCGTGCTTGCGCAACCAGGCGAGTGGGTTGATCTTCTTACCGTCGGCGTTCCAGACTTCGAAATGCAGGTGTGGGCCGGTCGAATGGCCCCGGTTACCCATTTCGGCGATCTCCTCACCGGCCTGGACCCGCTCACCCTCCTTGACCAGCGCGCGGTTGATGTGGCCGTAGACCGTGGTGGTGCCGTCGGTGTGCAGGATGCGTACCCACAGGCCGAAGCCGCTGGCTGGCCCGGCCTCCGTGACCACGCCGTCGGCCGCCGCGACGATTGGTATCCCGATGGAGTTTGCGATGTCGATACCCCAGTGGGTGGTTCCCCATCGGGCGCCGTATCCCGAGGTGAGAATGCCCTCGGCGGGAAGGGCGAACAGAGGTCGCCGCGCATTGGCCTCGCGGGCCGCCCGTTCGGCGACTAGGCGCTCCCCTTTGGCCATGGCCGCTACGGCGTCGACGTCCACAGAGTCGGAAGGGCGGATCAGGGGCAGTTGATCGGAGATCGCCGCGGATCCGCCGACCCCCATTGTCGAGGTTGCGTCCAAGTCGGACATCGAGGCTGGATCGACAGGAACCTCGGCGGTGTTGTTGATCGTCTGACCCGCAGCCACGAATGCGCCGGCCGCGACCGCAGCGACCACCATCCGCCCGCGTATGGCAGGGGAGGGGCTCGAAATGCGGTGCGCCGACCAAGTGCTGGGGGGGCGATTTTGCAGGACCGCCTCGAGAGCAGGGGATCGTGGTTGGCCCACTGGACAGCGGTGTCGAGCCAAGACCTGCCTTCCGTCTCAGGAACCCGTACTGAACACATTCGGGTGGGGAGCTGGTGTGGCAATTCCCTAGTTCGGCTTCAAGCGGACCAGCCGGTCTCGAGCGGACCGTAACCGTGAGCCGCAGGGACTGTAACGAAGGATTTACGTCACGGGCAAGTCACCTGAAGTGTTGTTCTTGCTCGGGGCGATCAGGACTGATGCCCCTGCGGTGTACGACCGACCGCGTCTTTCACGAAGCGGAGGTCGGGGCGGTAGTGCCCATGGCGCTGACGCTGGCCGCTTCAGCCGCCCTCTCGGGCATCGCGGTGATGCCCTGGCCCCGGGCGGAGGAAACGCTGTCCAGCTGGGCCAGCGTGCTGGCGACCGCGTGCACCGCGCGCGGGTCGACAGACAGCGACAAATGCCCCACATTGCTCAGGTGAAGGTTGGTCACCAGGAGGTCCGGATGATCCAGCCGAGCGTTGCGTTGGGGCACGATCAGCTGGTCCAACTCGCTCCACACCGCAACGAAGCGAGTCCGGCAACCCGGCGCCGGCTCCGTCAGCTCGGCGATCACGTCGGAGTCCGGACGAAGCTGGCGAAGTAACGGGCTCGGCAGCAGGTATGCGGCCATCGTCCCGTGGTGCGGTGTGCCCAGACTGACCAGCGTGTGCACCCGGGAGTCACCGCCGAGCCGTTGGACGTAGTAACGGGCGATCAGCCCACCGAGGGAGTGCCCGACCACGTGCACCTGTTCGGAGCTGGTCGCCTCGCAGATCCGCTCGATCTCACGGCCGAACTCTCGGGCCGCGCTGCGGACGTCGCCCGTCAGCGCGGTCAGCACGCTGTAGTTGATCCCATAGACGATCCCGAAGCCCCGCTTGCGTAACGCCCTGCCGAGCACCGCGAACACCGACCGATTGTCCACGAAGCCATGCACCAGCAGGATCGGCGTTCCCGCGGCGCTGACGTCGGCGATCACCAGGCCGCGTCGAGCGGGGGGAAGGTCGTCAGTGCGATAGCGGTCGTAGGGGCCGCCGGGGCGCAGCTGCTCGGCGAGTGCACCCCACGGGTACATCAGCAGATGCACCCCCATCCACCCGGCCTCCAGTAATACCCCCCGCAGACCTGCCGGCCGCGTGATCGTCTTGACGGTCCGGGCCAGCGCGCCCAGTGCGGAGGACGCTGTTGCGGTGGCCGAGCCGGCTGCGCAGGCACCGCATGCCACCAGTTTTCGCGCGGTGGCGCCTACCGCCCCGACGGGGTTCATACAGGGACGATAAGTTGTTAACACAACATTTGCATGTGATACGGCAAAACGACCCGCTGAGCGGTGTCCTCGGGCGGGCGACCGGCGGGACTGTGCGGGCGTCGCAGCTCATGTGGCGTGCTCCGCAACAGCATCGCTCCCGCCCGCTCACCAGCTACCCTCACCTCATGAGCGGACGGATCCGCGTGGTCGTGGCCAAGCCTGGGCTCGACGGCCACGACCGAGGTGCCAAAGTCGTCGCCCGTGCCCTTCGCGACGCAGGCATGGAGGTCGTGTACACCGGCCTGCACCAGACTCCTGAGCAGATCGTGGAGACCGCCATCCAGGAGGATGCCGACGCGGTGGGGCTCTCGGTGCTCTCGGGGGCGCACATGACCCTCTTCGCCAGGGTGGTGCAACTGCTGGAGAGCAGAGGCGCCGGCGACGTGCTGGTCTTCGGTGGCGGGATCATCCCGGAGGAGGACATCCCGAAGCTCACCGAGCTCGGGGTGGCCAAGGTTTTCACACCGGGCGCCACTACCTACGAGATCGTCGAGTGGGTACGTGGCATCGTCGGCGCAACCCCCGGGATTACGGTGGAGTGACCTGGTTCACCTGTGTCGGCGAGGAGAGAAACGCCCGCGCTGGATAGGGTCGAGCCGTCGTACTGCCATACCCCCTGGAGACCGCGTGGACTTGTACGAGTACCAGGCCAAGGACCTGTTCTACGCCCACGGCGTCCCGGTGCTCCCGGGTGCCGCCGTCACCACCAGCGCCGATGCGCGCTCCGCCGCGGCGGAGTTCGGTGGCACGGTGGTGGTCAAGGCGCAGGTGAAGACCGGCGGGCGCGGCAAGGCGGGTGGAGTGAAGTTGGCTGCCTCGCCGGCTGAGGCCGCCGAGCAGGCGGGCGCGATCCTGGGCATGGACATCAAGGGCCACACCGTGCGGTGTGTACTGGTGACCCCGGCTTGTGAGATCGCCGAGGAGTACTACTTCTCCTTCCTGCTCGACCGGACCAACCGCACCTTCCTGGCGATGGCCAGCGTCGAGGGTGGGATGGACATCGAGGAGGTCGCCGCCACCAAACCCGAGGCGCTGGCCAAGGTGCCGGTCGACCCCATTGCCGGGGTGAGTATCGCCAAGGCCCGAGAGATCGTGGCGGCCGCGCGGTTTCCCACCGAAGTGGTCGAGGCCGCGGCCGGTGTGGTCGTCGGGCTGTGGGAGACCTTCGTCGCCGAGGACGCCACGTTGGTCGAGGTTAATCCGCTGGTCCGGGACCGGCAGGACGTGATCATCGCGCTGGACGGCAAGGTGACCCTCGACGGTAACGCCGCGTTCCGCCATCCCGAACACGCCGAGCTCGCCGACAGCGCCGCGGACGACCCGCTCGAGGCCAAGGCCAAGGCCAAGGGCCTCAACTACGTCAAGCTCGATGGACAGGTCGGCATCATCGGCAATGGCGCCGGTCTGGTCATGTCCACCCTTGACGTGGTCGCCTATGCCGGTGAGGCACACGGTGGGATGCGCCCCGCCAATTTCCTCGACATCGGCGGCGGGGCCAACGCCCAGATCATGGCCGACGGATTGGACATCATCCTCGGTGACCCCGATGTGCGGTCGGTGTTCGTCAATGTCTTCGGTGGCATCACCGCATGCGACCAGGTGGCCAGCGGTATCGTGGCCGCCTTGGACATCCTCGGCGATTCGGCCACCAAATCACTGGTCGTGCGACTGGACGGCAACAACGTCACCGAGGGCAGACGTATCCTGTCCGAGGCTGCTCACCCGCTGGTCACCATGGTGGACACGATGGACACCGCAGCCGATAAGGCCGCCCAACTCGCCGCGACCGCCGAACTCGCCGCGTCCGTGAAGGGAGCCTGAGCCGTGGCGATCTTCCTAACCAAGGACTCTCGCATCATTGTCCAGGGGATGACCGGGTCCGAGGGCCGCAAGCACACCCAGCGCATGCTGACCGCGGGCAGTCAGGTGGTCGGGGGCGTCACCCCCGGCAAGGCCGGGCAGCGGGTCGACTTCGACGGCGCGACGCTGCCGGTGTTCGGTTCGGTGGCCGAGGCGATGGCCGAGACCGGCGCCGACGTCACCGTGCTCTTCGTCCCCCCACGCTTTGCCAAAGCCGCGGTCATCGAGGCGATCGACGCGGGGATCGGTCTGGCGGTCGTGATCACGGAGGGGATTCCGGTGCATGACACCGCCGGATTCTGGGCGCACGCCTGCGCGACTGGGAACAGAACTCGTATCGTCGGCCCCAACTGCCCCGGTGTGATCAGCCCCGGCGCGTCCAACGCGGGCATCATCCCCGCCGACATCACCGCTCCCGGCAAGATCGGTCTGGTGTCGAAATCCGGCACACTGACCTACCAGATGATGTACGAGTTGCGCGACATCGGGTTCTCCAGTTGCGTGGGTATCGGCGGCGATCCCGTCATCGGAACCACTCACATCGACGCCCTGCAAGCGTTCGAGGATGATCCCGACACCGCGGCGATGGTACTGATCGGCGAGATCGGCGGCGACGCCGAGGAGCGCGCTGCCGACTACATCGCCGCCCACATCACCAAGCCCGTGGTGGGCTACGTCGCCGGCTTCACCGCGCCTGTCGGCAAGACCATGGGCCATGCGGGCGCCATCGTGTCCGGCTCCGCCGGCACCGCTGCCGGCAAGAAACAAGCCCTGGAAGCGGCGGGGGTCAAGGTGGGCAGGACCCCCAGCGACACGGCCGGACTGATGCGCGAGATCATGCTGATGCACTAACCCATCAAGGCACTGCCCTGACCGGGCCGTGAGCTCCGGGTCGCGGTGTCACCGGGGAGCGTCGTCGTTCCCCCGGACGGTTCGAATCCGGCCTGGTTCCGCTAGCGTTCTGAACAGGTCCGTTTTCCTACCGCGCCGACAGCGAAAGGTCCTCTATGTCCATGCCTTATGGCCAGCTCCCGGCAGCGCCACAGCCAGGACCGACCAGCCCATCTGACGGTGGTCTGGACCTCGCGAAGATCCTCGCGATCGCCACGGGCGGCCTCGGTCTGGTCATCTACTTCCTGTCCTTCACCGATGACGTCGGTGGTTATCTGCGCGGCCTGACGGGGGTCCTGCTTGTCGGCGGAGGCTTACTCGCGGCCGCTGCGCTACTGCCCAAGGCGCCTGTGACGTTGGTGCCTGCCGCCGTTGCGGTGGTCACCGGCACCCTATTTCTGCTGATCGACATCACAGCGGGTCCGTCTTTCCTAGGAGGAGTCAGCTCAGATGTGCCGGGGCTCGCGATCCTGGCCCTCATCCTGGCCTTCCTGGAATCAGGCGCCGTTGTGCTGGCGCTGCTCATGTCGGCGGGACTGGTGAACCTGCCGCCCCGGCCCCGCCCACGTCCTCAGCAATCGTGGGAACATCAGCAATCCGGCGGATATCCTGGCCAGGCCGCTTCGGGTGGATACCCTGGCCCGCCCGCTCCGGGTGGTTATCCCGGCCAGGGGGTTTACCCCACTTATGGCGGCTACCCGGATCAGGGAACCTCCTCGACCCAGGGCGGTCCTACCCAGGTCGGTTACCCGGGCCAGTATCAGCCCCCCGGTCCGCCCGCGAGTGGCTACCCCGTTCCGCCTCCGCAGTCCTACCAGCCCCATACCGTGCAGTACCAGAGCTTGCCGGACCAGTACGGCCAGCCGCAGTATGGCGGCCAGCCGGGCCAGGATCAGTACGGCGGTGAGCCTCATGGCCAGTACAGCGGTGATGAGCCCGGACAGGGCAGTGGCGAGCGCACGCAGCCGGAACGGCCACACGAACCCGGCGAACGACCTGGGACACCGCCGGGCTCGCCGGGTCAGGGCTGAGCCGAGCCAAAGCTCGCGACTACCTCGTCCGTCCGGCTGGCTGCTGCATGAGCAGCTCCGTCCTTGCAAGGGCAGCTGGCCGGCGTCGGTGATGATCATTATCCCAGCCGGCACCCATTTGGGACTGAAACGCTCGACTGTCGCTTAGCGATACTAATCGAGACATCCAGTGACGGTACGGGGAGAGCCATGACATACGGAAACCAAGCCGACACTTTCTCGCGAGTCCTCCTATACCGTGCTCGTTCCTCAGCAGTACCTCACCTCTTGCCTCGGCCATCTCAAGGATTCCGGCTTGACAAGTTCGGTGCATGGGATGTCTGCTTAGCGGTGATCCTCCGCATGACCGAGCGGTCGACCGTCTGGTGCGCCATCGGACTTTATCGGAACAATCGAGCTAGATAAGATGAGGGGTTGGTTTGATCCATCGGTGTCGGACGTACCCATCCAGTACTTTCGAAATCTCGCTGAGCTGCCCACGGTAATTATCAGTTGGTGGTCGGCTCGCGGGTTTCGTCGTGAATCCAGTGCAGATATGCGGGGTGGCCGATGGCGATGGGGAGCGCGATGACGCAGGGCACGTCGTCGGCGTGGTCGCGGTCGGCGCGAGTGATGATCTCTGGCACGAGGCAGGCCCGGGTGTGCAACCCGACACGAGCCTGCGGCTCGTCGTGGAGCTGCCCGTTCCATCGATAGATCGCTCGGATCGAGGCGATGTGGTGGCCACACGCGACGAGCCGGTCCTCGACGAGGCTACGGGTGAAGTCAGCGAGCCATTCGGCGCTCTCGGCCGTGATGACGACCTCGACGCAGTCATGGCCGGCAGCGATCGGTTCGTTCATCAGGGGTACTCGCCTTCTCCTCGGTGCGCAGCGTGTCCACGAGCATGGTGGCCTTCTCCAGCTTCGTTGCACGGGCGGCCGACGCCGCACCAAGCTCGTCACCTTTTCCCCGGCCGGGGGGCGCAGCAACTATTCTGGCTGCGTCCGTCGATCCCGCCCGCCAGGAGCTCGCGCTGACCGTGCACCAGCTCTGCTTGCCGGTGCCGGCTCGGGTTGTTGTGCTGGTGTCTGGCTCCGGGACGTTGCTGCAGGCATTGCTGGACGCCATGGGGCGGGACTATCCCGCCCGGGTGGTGGCGGTTGGTGCGGACCGGGACGGCATCGAGGGCCTGCGACGCGCCGAACGTAGCGGCCTACCCACCTTCGTGGTCATTCTGGAGCACTATCCCGACCGTGCTCGGTGGGACGTCGAGCTCACCGAGGCGGTCGCCGCGCATCAGCCGGATCTGGTGGTGTCGGCCGGGTTCATGAAGATCCTCGGCCCAGTGTTCCTGGCGCGCTTCGGTGGTCGCATCGTGAACACCCACCCTGCTCTGCTGCCCGCGTTCCCCGGTCGTCATCCGGTGGCCGATGCGCTGGCACACGCCGTGCGGGTGAGCGGCGCGACCGTGCACCTGGTGGATTCCGGCGTGGACACCGGACCGATCCTGGCTCAGCGCGCCGTCGAGGTATTGCCCGATGACACCGAGGAACGGCTGCACGAGAGGATCAAGGTGGTGGAACGGCGGCTGCTGGTTGAAGTCGTCGCCGAGATAGCCCGCCATGGATGCACCATCGCCGGACGAAAGGTCACGATTGGCGTGAGCGCTCAAGATCGCAAGCCGGTGCGAAGGGCACTGGTGAGCGTTTCGGACAAATGTGGCCTGCTTCAACTGGCCACCGAACTGCACGTCGCGGGGGTGGAGATCGTTTCCACCGGTTCGACGGCCACCGAGGTGGCCGCCGCCGGAGTGCCGGTGACCCGGATCGAGGAGCTCACCGGTTTCCCCGAGTGCCTCGAAGGGCGGGTCAAGACCCTGCACCCCGGGGTACATGCCGGGCTGCTCGCCGATACGCGCAAGCCCGCGCAGCTGGCTCAGCTCTCCGCCCTCGACATCGAGCCGTTCGAGCTGTTGGTGGTCAACCTCTATCCGTTCGAGGCGACCGTCGCCTCCGGCGCCGGGATCGAGGAGTGCGTCGAGCAGATCGACGTCGGCGGTCCGGCGATGATCCGGGCGGCGGCGAAGAACCACGCTTCGGTGGCCGTGGTGGTGGACCCGGCGGGGTATCCTGACGTGACTGACGCCGTCCAGGCCGGTGGGTTCAGCGCCGAGGAGCGCCGAGCGCTGGCCATCGCCGCGTTCCGGCACACCGCCGACTACGACATCGCCGTGGCGTCCTGGATGGGGTCGGCGCTGGCCGCGCCCGAAGGTGGGTTCCCGGACTGGATGGGCGCTTCCTGGCGGCACGCCGCGACGCTGCGCTACGGGGAGAACCCGCACCAACGGGCCGCGCTTTACCGGGCCGGGCACCGGGCTCCGGAAGGCTTGGCCGGCGCGCGGCAGCTGCATGGCAAGGAGATGTCCTACAACAACTACGTCGACGCCGACGCGGCCTGGCGGGCCGCGCATGATCACGACAGCGCCTGTGTCGCGATCATCAAGCATGCCAACCCGTGCGGTATCGGGGTGTCCTCCTCCGCCGACGTGGCGCAGGCGCACCGCAAGGCGCACGCGTGTGACCCGGTGAGCGCGTACGGGGGAGTGATCGCGGTGAACCGCGAGGTCACGGTGACGCTGGCCGAGCAGATTGGCGAGGTGTTCACCGAGGTCCTCGTTGCGCCCTCTTACGCCGACGGCGCGGTGGACGTGCTGACCCGCAAGAAGAACGTGCGGTTGTTGGTGGCCGCCCCGCCGGTCCGCAGCGGTGTCGAGTTCCGGGCTTTGTCGGGCGGGTTGCTGCTGCAATCGCGGGATGTGCTCGACGCCCCTGGCGATGATCCGGCGTCCTGGACACTGGTTACCGGATCGCCGGTGGATTCCGCGACACTGGACGATCTGACCTTCGCCTGGCGGGCCTGCCGGGCTGTGCGCTCCAACGCGATCCTGCTCGCTGCGGATGGGGCCACCGTCGGCGTCGGGATGGGGCAGGTGAACCGGGTGGACGCGGCTCGGCTCGCGGTCAGTCGCGCGGGCTGGCGGGCGGCGGGCTCGGTGGCCGCCTCGGATGCGTTCTTCCCGTTCCCCGACGGCCTGGAGGTGCTGCTTGAGGCGGGCATCCGCGCTGTCGTACAGCCCGGTGGTTCGGTTCGCGACGCCGAGGTGGTCGCCGCTGCTCAGGCCGCTGGAGTGTCCCTCTATCTCACCGGAACCCGGCACTTCGCGCACTGAACTCCCGCGTGAGTGCAATATGGAGGTAGAAGACCAGGAGGTGAGCGGATGCGGACCGTGGGAAATGTGCTGTGGTTCTTGTTCGCGGGGCTGGCGCTGGCGATCGGTTACGCGGCGGCGGGCATTATCAGCTTCCTGCTCATCGTCACCATCCCGTTTGGAGTCGCCTCCTTCCGGCTGGCCGGCTACGTGATCTGGCCCTTCGGCCGGGTCGTGGTCGATCGTCGGACCAGCACACCGGTCCTGGTGTTCCTGGCGAACCTGCTGTGGTTCATCTTCGCTGGGTGGTGGCTGGCTCTAGGCCATCTGGTGTTCGGTCTTCTGCTGTGCCTCACGATCATCGGTATCCCCTTCGGGATCGCCTCGTTCAAGATGATTCCGCTGGCGATCGTGCCCTTGGGTAGAAGGGTCGTTCCGCTGCGGGCACTGGAACCCGCCACGCCGGTAGTTGCCTCTCTGCCTGGCCACGCTCCCCCCAACCGACCCGCCCCCACCCGATTGATGGCCCGTGGCCGGCCTTGGGTACCGCAGTAACCCACGCAGCCAGCGGGCTCACCGGGGTTTCAGCGCTCTCGTGGCCCTGCTGAGACCGTTGAAGGTGGCTGACTGTGCGGGGTTGACAACGTCGGGTTGTTCCAGTTTAATCGAACATGTGTTCGATATCGGTGGCTGTTCCTAGTTCGACGTTGTTCGGCGCCCACCCACTTCTCGGGAGGAGGTTGCGGAATGGCGGGTGTAGGTGTCGCGTCGTTGTTGCAGGGGTCGATCGTGCGGGTGGCCTCGGCGTCGGTACTGCCGGCGTCGGCATTGAGAGGGCGGCTGGACATGCCGGGGGGCCGACTGCCGTTCCCGGTGGCTGAACCACTCGCTCCGCTATTGCCCAACGGTGGGTTGCGGCGAGGTTCGGTGGTTGCGGTGCGCGGTTCGACGGTGTTGCTGCTGGCGTTGCTGGCTGCGGCCACCACCCAAGGGGTTTGGGCCGCCGTGGTTGGTGTCGACGACCTCGGAGTGCTGGCCGCAGCCGAAGCGGGGATAGTGGTGCGGCGGCTGGCGCTGATTCCCCGGCCGGGGCCGGATCCGGCGCGGGCGATCGCGGCCCTGCTCGACGGGATGGGGCTGGTGGCACTCACGGGCGCGGACCGGATGTCCTCCCGCGCGCGGCGATCTCTGACCGCTAGGGCGCGGCAGTGCGGCGCGGTGTTGCTCCCGATCGGTCGGTGGCCAGGTGCGGACGTTGAGCTGGACTGCCGGGCCGAGGCATGGCGCGGCCCCGAGGCCGGGCACGGTCGGCTGCGCAGCCGCGAGGTTGTGGTGCGTGCGGTGGGTCGCGGTGTGGCGGCCAGGCCGCGCATCGCGCGCTTGCTGCTTCCCGGTCCTGGCGGTGCCGTGGCAGAGACACTCGCGGACCTGACTCCGACGATCAGAGCGGGTGGAGCGATCAGGGTGGTGGGCTGATGGTGCCTCCTCGGCTGGTGGTGGTCTGGTGTCCCGATTGGCCCGCCCGAGCATTCGAGCCGGTAGTGACCGCAGTCGAGGCCCTGGCGCCCGGGGTGGAGGTGATGCGTCCCGGACTGGTCGCGGTGCCCGCGCGCGGCCCCACCCGGTACTTCGGCAGTGAATCCGAGGTGGCCGAGCGGATCGTCGACGTGGTCGCCGCCCACGCCGGGGTCCAGTGCCAGGTTGGTATCGCCGACGGCCTGTTTCCCGCAACCCTGGCCGCGCGCCGGGGTCTGTTGGTGCCACCGGGCGGCTCGACCGGCTTCCTCGCCCCACTGGGCATCGGTGAGCTGTACCAGCCCGCTGCCACTGGGGTTGATCGCGCCACTGGGGTTGATCGGACTGGGCAGGATCGCTCGGCGTTGGTGGAGCTGCTGCATCGGCTGGGGCTGCGCACCCTCGGCGCGTTCGCCGCGCTGGACTCCGGCGACGTCGCTGCTCGCTTCGGGCCCGAAGGGATCCGCGCGCACCGGCTTGCTCAGGGGCTCGACGAGCGCCCACTGGCCCGTCGTCGCCCGCCGGTCGAGCTCGCGGTCACCTATCAGTTCGACCCACCGGTGGAACGGGCCGACGCGGCAGCCTTCGCCTCCCGGGAACCCACCGAGCAGCTACATGCCGCGTTGGCTTCCCGCGGGCTGGCCTGCATCCGGCTCCGGGTCAGCGCTCGCACCGAGGCGGGGGAGCAGCTGCACCGGGTGTGGCGCTGTGCCGAGCCGCTGACCGCATCCGGCATCGCCGACCGGGTGCGCTGGCAGCTCGACGGCTGGTTGACTTCCAGCAGGTCACAGCGCGGTGTGGAGAACTCGACGCCGCGAGCAGAGTTTGGCGCGGGCATCACGCTGCTGCGCCTGGCTCCCGAGGAGGTGATCGGCGGGCAGGCGCTGCAACGCGGGCTGTGGGGAGAGCTGGGGGAGGACGATGAGCGGGCCGGCCGCGCGCTGGTTCGGGTGCAGGGAATGCTTGGGCCCGACGCGGTGCTCACCGGGGTGCTCGGCGGTGGCCGCGGTCCGGCTGATCGGGTACGCCTGGTGCCCTGGGGCGACGACCCGACTCCGGCGCGCTCTGATCAACCTGGCCGGGACCAGTCCGGCCGGGATCAGCCACCCTGGCCGGGCCGGCTGCCTGCGCCGTCTCCGTCCCGGGTGCCACCCCGCCCGCTATCCGCCGAGGTACTCGACGACGCGGGCCGCATCGTCGGGGTGAGCGAGCGCGGGGTGCTCGCCGGTGTCCCGTACCGGGTCGCGATGGACGGGCATCCTCCCCGCCAGGTGCTGACCTGGGCGGGGCCGTGGCTGGCCGAGGAGCGTTGGTGGGACCCCGGTGGGGGGCGGCGCTGTGCCCGGCTGCAGGCGGTGCTCGACGTCGAGCCTGGCCCAGGCCGCGCTAGCGAGCCACTCGGGGTGCTGCTCAGCTGCGAGCAGGACCGCTGGTGGGTCGAAGGGCTCTACGAGTAGTTGCCCGAGTACTCGCTAGCTTGTGATCGACAACTTCTCCAGCCGCGCCGCTATCCCACGTAGCGTCGCGCGCAGCCGGGACTTCGCGGTGCCCTCCGGGATGCCGAGCCTCTCGGCCACCTGCCGGTAGATGAGCCCGTCGTAGTAGGCAAGGGCGACCGCGACCCGGTGCGGTATCGCCGCGAGTGCGGTCAGTTTCGGTTTTCGGCTGTATTCGGTGCGGATTCTGCGCTGGGAAGTGAACGACAGCCTTTCGGGTGCGTATCCACTTGCGGCCAGTGTCCATCCCGGGACACGCGGTCGCCGCCCGGCCACGGTGGTTCGGGCGCTTATCACGAGGAGTGACGATGCCTAACGCTCTGAAGATCAGCGCGGGAGTACTGGCCGGACTAATCGTCCTGGTCACCCCAGCGCTGGCCCACGATCGCGGTGGTTCCGACGTTCGCAGTGATCGGCAGGGTGCTGACCTCACGGCCGTCGGGCTCACCGATGACCAGTGCCTCGTTCGCTTCGACACCAGCCAACCGGACCAGGCCCGAAACGGGGTGAAGGTCTCCGGTCTAAAGGGCGACACCACGCTGATCGGCATCGACTACCGAGTCCAGAACAATCTGCTCTACGGCGTGGGCAACGCCGGTGGCGTCTACACCCTCGATCCCAACAACGGCTACGCGACCAAGGTGTCCCAACTGAGCGTACCCTTGGCCGGGAAGTTCTTCGGAGTCGACTTCAACCCGGCGGCCAACCTGCTCCGCGTAATCAGCGACACTGGGCAGAACCTCCGCCACAACATTGACAACAACGCCCAGAATGCTCCACCGCCCGGCACGACCAATTCGGACGGCGCGCTCAACACCCCGCCCACAGCGGGGAACACCGTGGGTGTCACGGCGGCCGGATACACCAACAACGACCTGGCCTCCACCACCAACACGACGCTGTTCGACGTCAACACCGCCAGCGACACGCTGGTCATCCAGTCACCCGCCAACCAGGGTGATCTGGCGGCAACCGGGCAGCTCACCGTGGACGCGGGCAGCAATGCCGGGTTCGACGTCTACTCGGTCCTCGACCAGCAGGGCATCACCGTCGACAACAGGGCGTTCGCGACCCTGCAGGTCGGCGGCCGCAACGCGTTGTATGCGGTGAACCTGTTCACCGGCAAGGCCACCTCCCAGGGCAACTTTTCCGCTGGGACGAGCGTGGTGGACATCGCCATCCCGTTGAGGCAGCGGTAACCACAGGGAGCTCCCACCCTGGGCCGATCAGCGCCCTGCCCGGCCCAGGGTGCCCCTTGCTCAGCTTCACCATCCGCCCTGCTCAGCAACCGGATTCCGGCTGCTCGGCGGCTCACCCTCTGCGCAAGTCCGGACCACCGGACGAACGCCGTGATCCGGACGGATTCTGATCCGGATCACGGCTGGCTGCGTATTTCAGCCGATGGCCCAGAGGGGAGATGGAATGAGGGACAGGCTGCGGCTGGTCAGGGTGGGGCGACGGATCAAGGTGGGGCACAGTGCGCCCGCGGCGCCGTCGACTATCGATCTCAGCGACGAGCAGGGTGTGCGCGCAGCCTATGCCGCGCACGCGGATGAGCTGTACCGTTTCGCGTGGCGTCAGCTCCGTGACGACGGATCGGCGCAGGACGTGGTGCAGGAGGTGTTCCTGCGGGCGTGGCGGGCAGCGGAGAGCTATGACCCTCGGTCTGGTGCCCTGCGTACCTGGCTGTTTGCCATCGCCCGCAACGTGGTGATCGATCAGGTACGCCGCACGGCGGCTCGACCGGTGACTCCGGTCGCCGGGGAAAGCCTGGTCGCGTTGGGTGGCGCGGAGGGCGGATTCGACGAGGCGGCTGTGACGAGCTGGGTGGTGGAGGACGCGTTGCGGCGGATCAGTCCGGAGCACCGTGCGGTGTTGGTCGAGACCTACCTGCGAGGACGTTCGTATACCGAGGTCTCGGCGGAGACCGGGGTGCCGGTGGGCACTCTGCGGACCCGAGCGTTCTACGGGCTCAAGGCGCTGCGGTTGGTGCTGGAGGAGATGGGAGCGCAGCTGTGAGTCCTGAGGACCATCGGGCACTGCGGGAGCAGCTGGGGGCCTACACCCTGGGGCAGCTGGTCGGCGCAGAGCGGCTCGCGACGCAGGCCCATCTGCAGACCTGCGCGGAGTGCCGGGCCGAGGTGGCGGCTCTGGCCCCGGTCGCGGCGGCGCTGCGCACCGTGGATCCGGATCTGCTGGACGAGGCCCAGCCCGCCGCGCCGCCGCTCTCCTCCGCAGTGCTGCGCGAGGTGCGCTCCGGCCGCAGAGGAGAGATTGCCCGGCAGGGGGCGCGGCGGTCCCGTCGCGCGATGCTGTGGGGGGCCGCCGCGGCAGCGGTGGGAGTGGCCGCCGCCGGTGGGATCGGCTACGGAGTGGGGGCGGCCGTAGCGTCCCCGCCGACGGGTGAGCCGGTTCCGGTGCAGGCTGCGGCGTCACAGATCCGGGCCAACGCCGCCCTGGTGGCGCACACGTGGGGGATGGAGGTCAAGCTCACGGCCATCGGGTTCGAGCCGGGCAGCACCTACCGGGTCAGCGTCGCTGATCGGACCGGCCGGATGGTCAACGCCGGGGAGTTCATCGGTACCGGGGGCACCGAGATGCGGTGCAACCTCAACTCGTCAGTGCTCCGCGCTGACGCGACGTCCTTCCAGGTCCGCGACCCCGCTGGCAACGTGGTCCTGGCGGCTGCGCTCTGAGCTCTTTCCGCCTAGTCAGGCGTGGGTCGGTGGTTTCCTCCCGGTGAGGCCCAGCAGGCGATCCAGCAGCGGGGCGCTCTCCGGTACGGGTACGGCCGCGGGGAAGACACCGATCGCGCGCCACTCCTCGATGTGCGGGCTGACCTCGTCCCACATCCCTTGGACGAGATCGTCGGAGAGGTGTGGTTCGACTCCGATCACCAGGGCGAGATCGTGGGCGCGCAGCCCACGGAAGCCGTTGATCTGCCAGAAGTACTCCCGCGCGCGGTAGTCACCGAAGGAGCAGTGCACGGTCCGGTCGGGATCGTCCAGTTCTGATGCCGCCGTGCATGCCTTATCCACGAGCGCCGCGAAGGCGGCCTTGGGATCGGCTCCGAGTAGGTCACCGTCGAACTTGTCGCGGCCGACCTCGTCCATTGTCCGGCCAGCCAGCATGTCCGGCACCCAGGCGTCGTCATAGGCGTGGTAGTTGACGATCTCGCGCAGGGTCGGGACATGATCCATCTGGCGCATGGCGAAGCCTGGCGGCATAGTCATGGTCCACTGGTCGTCCTTGATCTGCTGGATGACGTCGTTGAGGGCACGGTCGGCCAACACGAACACGTCTTGCTCACGCATGTCTCTCCTTCAATCAGGTTCAGCCCCGGGGCCGGACGGTCGTCGAGCGGATGCACTGGCATCGTGACAGCCGACACCGACATTTTTCGGCTGAACGTTGAGCGATCCGGACCCGGCCGTGGTGTCAGCCCATTGCGACGGGCAGCGCGACCAGACCATTCATGATCAAGCCCGGCCGCCAGATCAGCTGCTCCGTGGGCACCGCTAGGTGTAGCCGGGGGAAGCGGGCCAGTAGACAGCCCAACGCGATCCGCCCTTCCAGCCGGGCCAGTGGTGCGCCGAGGCAGTGGTGGATGCCGTGGCCGAAAGCCAGATGCGGGTTGTCTTCGCGGCTGAGGTCCAGTACGTCGGGATCGGGAAGGTGTGCCGCGTCCCGGTTGGCGGCGAGCAGGCCCGCGATCACGATCTGATCGGCCGGGATGGCAACGCCGCCGATCTCCACCGGCTCGGTGGTCACTCGGTACGTCGCCGTCTGCACCGGCCCGTCAAAGCGCAGCAGTTCCTCGATCGCTGCTGGCAGCCGGTGCGGTTGGGCGCGCAGCAGCGTCAGCTGTTCGGGATGGGTAAGCAGCGCGTACACCCCGTTGCCGATCAGGTTCACGGTGGTCTCGTGACCCCCGACGAGCAGCAGGAACACCATTGACGTGAGCTCGTCGGCCGCGAGCCGGTCCGCGCCTTCGTGCACCGCCGCCAATGCGGAGAGCAGATCATCGGCTGGATCGGCGCGTTTGGTGGCGATCAGCTCCTGCAGGTAGCTCACCATCGCCCTGGCTGCCGCAAGAAACTCGTCCGGATTGGCCATCGTGCCGGTCACCAGAGTGGCCGACCAGGCGCGGAAATCGCTACGGTTATCTGCGGGCACGCCGAGCAGCTCGCAGATCACGGTGAGCGGCAGCGGGTAGGCGAACGACGCGATCAGGTCGGCCTGCGCTACGCCGACCAGGGCGTCGAGCAGGTCGTTGGTGATCTGCTGAATACGTGGGGCGAGTTCGTCAATGCGGCGGCGGGTGAACACAGCGGTGACCAGCCGACGCAGTCGGGTGTGATCCGGCGGGTCCCGGTTGAGCATGTGATGACTGATTGCCGAGAACAACTCGGGCGACAGCCGGTCACCCGCCAGGGCGGTTCGCTTCGGATCGCTCTTGATTAACCGCGGATCATGCAGGACGGCCCGTACTTCGTCGTAACCAGTGATCAGCCAGGCAGGCTCGCCAGTGGGCAGCGCGACGTGGTGCACCGGCCCGGTCGCCGCCAGCTCCGCGTAAGCATTGTGGCGCTGCGGCCCGCCGATGCTGCTGAACAAAGCCGCCAGCTGGATTTCCGGAGTGCTCTGGTCGGGCATGCCATCAGTTCTACCGAAACAACGCCGATAAGACTCGGGGGCTCGCGCTGGGCGGCGAGCAAGCCCGACGTCGACCACTCGACTGATGTGCCTGCCCGCGCGTGTGTCTGCCCACGGCCGAGGACGGCCGACCTGCCGACGCACGACGCTCCCCCTGGTGGCGCAGCACCAGGATCTCCGCAATCTTGGACGCCTCCACCGCACGAGGAGCGTCATCCAGGCGCTGCGCTGACAGAAGATCAGGTACACCAGCCGCAACGTCACGGGCGGCGATCATGCCAAACGAACCGGACTGACATCCTCCCAGGTCAGCGGAACGGCCGAGTTTCCGGCACCTCCAGGGATGCTGCGCCCGCATCCGCGCTGGTCGAACAGCACGACCGCCGGGGTTGCTCAGAGCTGTGCACAGATATTATCGAGAAGTTCTCGCTCAACGTTTTCGTCCTCGTCTCGTCCGCCCAGCATGTAACCGCCGAATTTCATATTCCCGCGCTGCTGGCCGAGTGTCACCACACCGCGTCCGACCTCCGCTATAGCCGCTTCGACGTCGGTCAGCTCGACCTCTGTGTTCTCCCTGATATAGAGCTCGGTCAGCCGGCGCGCCGGTATGATCTCCCCGTGCCAGGCGCGAGCCTGTGGATGGCTGTTATAGGTTTCCCAGTACATCCGGGAGCCGGGGATGATTCCGGGTGCTGCCACTGAAATGGTAGTGATCGAGTCGCGGTAGGTCTCGGCTATCGCCAACCAGTTCTCAGATTCCGATCTCAACAGCTTCAGAGTCGTACCGGGCAGGCCCATGATACCAGATGCATAAATCTTGTATTCTAGCTTCTGGGCGAGTTCCAGTGCCTCGTGCATCCGATCCGGCCCCTTGTTGATCCCCTTGGAATCACCCTTGAGGAGCTTGGGGTCGAATGCCTCTAAACCGACGTTCCAGGTGCGCACGAAGCCCTGGCACAGCTTTGCCGACTGCAAGAACTCGTACTCGAGACCGTAGGCCAGCATGAAACGCTGCTTCCGTAGGATCGGCGACTGTTCGCACGCCTCGGCCAGCTCGTCCAGATACGCAAAGTCCCCCTCCCATTGCGCCCGCGAAAAACCCAGCGTGGAGTCTCCGGCCGCGTAGACGTTTGAACAGAGCCCACCGACGACGGTCTCGAGTACCGGAACAATTCCGGCCACATCCGCCGTCTTCGGGGTGAGCCCCTGGATCGAACAGTGTTTGCACCGCCGACTTGGTCTCTTTCCCCAGGTGCAGCCGCCATCGAGCGGAAGAGTGACCATTCGCTTCAGTCGGTAGTGCTCGGAGTACCAGACGTCGAAGGCCTTGTCGTAATAACGTTCTAACTGGTCTTCGATGAGCCGGTAATCGGGAAGGATACGGCGGTTCAGGGGAAAGCTTGGCGCGGTCTGGTTGACTATGGCATCGCCGCGTCGGTACGCCAGTGAGGGAACCCGTCCGATGTCGAGCTGCCCCTGCAGCGCGTAGAGCAGGCCCATCATCGTGAAAGGGCCATTGTTACCCGTGCTCACGAAATCGACAAGCCGCTGACCGTAGCGCCCGGTGAGGATCTCCCGATAAAGGATTCCGGCGTGGTCGTTGCCAAAGACCACGACCGCGTTCGGATTTACCCGCTTGACCTCCGCTGCCACGATCAGTGCCCATAGGACTGTGGAGGTGTAGACAGTAAAAGCAATGACGTCGGGTGGGTCTGCGTTGATCGCCGCGCGCACCTCGGGCCATTGGCAGTGACTCATGTCGAGGTACCGCCATGCGGTGTCGGGAAAACACATTGCGTGGTAGGTGACCAGTTCCATCAGACCGGCGTGTGGATAAACGGTGCCTTCATTGAGATAGCGCTCCTGGCCACCCACTCCCTCGATGAAAGCACCACCCCCGGAGTGACCGCCGCGGTGTGCCGAGGTGAGGGGAAGACCCACGTACCACACTGACCGGATCTCTCCGGTCGGCCGGCCTGCGGTGCGCAGGGGAAGGTCCCAGAGGTACCTAGGGTCGACTCCGACGATCTCCTCGATCGGCTCCAGGCTCATTCTCATGGCGCTCTCCTTCCGGCAAGTTCCCCACTTGATGATGTTACCGATCAGTCAATCGCGCCGGAGTGCTCTAAAGGTCACGGCGTAGGGTGATCATCGTCCAGATACCGAGACGGATGACATCGCCGTCGGCTAGGGGCACCAGAAGATTTCTGGGGATGGGCTCGGGATGGTCGTTGACGTACGTGCCGTTCGCGGAACCCTTGTCCACCACCGACCACGAGCCGTCTGGTTGGGCGATCAGTTGAGCGTGTTCGCGGGACACTGCGGAGTCCTCGGGATCACAGGAAAGATCGATCTCGGGGGTGATCGCCCGTGACAGACTGCGTCGCCCGATCCGGATCCTGTCGCCGTATAAGGAAATCCGGCGCTCAGGACAGGAAGCCGGAAACGTGAACTGCTCGGCGGCAGCTCCACCAGCCTCGAAGTAGGCACGATCGGCGGTCACCACGGCGGTCCATCTCGCCGGCGCAGACGGCTGACCGGCGACGAAATCGTAACCGCACTCTTCGCAGAACTGATCCTCGCGTGCCTCTCCGCAGCTCGGGCACGACGTGGGCGCAGCGGTCCGGACCGGCGTGGCGAGCCGGACCGGTGGAGGAACTTCGGCTATCCGTGCGCCGCACACACCGCAATAATCGGTCGACCGAGATTCATGGTGGTTCGGGCATGTCGGCATGGCTTGGAACTCCTACCTCCGCGGCACTTGCTTGGTCTGTGTGGATTCCAGGTCCAGCTCCATCTCGTGCTTGGCGCCCATCCGGTCTACTTGGAACGTGCCGGTGCCCGGGTCGTAGAGCTGGTCGAGTCGCGAGAGCACGTTTTCGTTACCTGCTTGCTCCGCCAGTTCACGCGCGCGCTTCAGCTGCTCGTTCGCGCGACCCCAGTTCTGCTGCCGGTGTGCATGCAGGCCCTCCTGGACCGCGTTGGCAAGCTCTTCCTGCCCGGTGGCTGCGGCGACCTGCGGATCGATTTTCGCGGACAGCGCGACATCGTCGGTCCACAACGCACGGACTCGGGCATGTCCGAATACTTTCTCGGTACCGTCCGGTTCGGTGTGCACGAACTGCTGGTTCAGCGTTTCCTCGGCGCCGTCCGAATGGGTGTGCACGAATCTGACGCGGGCCGCCAACTTCTCCTCACCGACCCGGCCGGGCTCGACCTCTATGCACAGATGGTAGTCCCGGCTTTCGAAACCCCAGGATCCCGTGGGATAGATGCTGGTGAGCGGATCAGCCTCGAGTCGGTGACCGGCGAGATTCTCAATCGTCGGCGCCACCTGTTTGATGAATCGGACGGTCGCCCCCTCCGGCACCCACACTCGCATTCCGACCTCGCCTACCGTCTTGTCCATTGCCCGTGACACCATCGTCCGGAAGTCGTTGACGAGGTCGGCCGGCTCGGCGATGATGTCAACCGTTCCGAGCAGTGCCGAGGCGATGGCCCGAAGCTCAGGTACGGACCAGTCGGTGCCGACGCCACGGCAGTCACAGGTGAATTCACCTTCACAGATGCTCAGTGCGTCAGCGAGCTGTCCCGGCGGTTCGTGCTGGTTCTTGCCGTCGGTGAGCAAAATGGCGTGCCGGATCCCATGTGGCCAGTCGGCGAACAGTTTTCCGGCTAGCCGCAGCCATTGTCCGATCGTGGTACCTCCGCCTGGGCGCAGCCGTCGCAGCGCATTCTTCGCCTCGGCGCGGGTTCGTGCGTCCGCGCATCCGAGGCTCGGCGTCGGTGGCCAGATCATTCTGGCCCCAAGTGACCCGGCGATCACCGCGAACGCCACCCCGTCGCGCATCTCGTCGATCGCCGCCGCCGCGGCCTCCTTGGCTTTGACGATTTTCTCCGGTGGACTCGCCATGGAGCCTGAGCAGTCCACGATCAGGACCACCGCCGCTTCGGGCGCGGGCATGCTCGCGTCGGGCTCCCCCCCAGCGTCGACCGCGATCACGGCGTGCACTTCGCGCCCACTGGAGGGCAGGTACAGGTTCTGGTGGACCTGACCGTGGAACTCGGGTGTGCTGTTCACCAGGTTCCTCCTGGGGATGGCGTAACGAACGGCAGTACGGCGACCGTGATGTTGTCGTGGCCGCCGGCTTGCACGGCGATCCTGACCAGTTCCTTTGCCGCGCGCAGCGGAGCCTCGCGGACGTCGGGTGGGATCACCGCCGCGAGTTGTTCGGTGGTCTGGAAGTAATTCCAGAGTCCGTCGGTGCAAACCACCAGCACACCGGGACCGGCGAGTTCGATGGTGACGAGGTGTGGCTGGATCGGATCGGCATCCGCGCCCAGCCAGCCGGTGATCTCGTGCGCGCGCCTATTGCCGGCCGCCTCGGCAGCGGACATCGCGCCGGAGGCGACGACCTGGGCCCGCCACGAGTCGTCCCCGGTCAGCTGGGCCGCCGGATTCTGCCGGTGCCGGGGATCGGGTATCCAGTACGCCCTGCTGTCCCCTATCCATCCCACCGCCACCGAGCCACCGGTGATGAGGGCCGACACGTAGGTGCACGCCGGGGCGTGCCCCGCGGCCGACGGATCGGCCAGGCCGACGACGGCCTGGTGAGCCACCCGGATGGCAGCGGAAGTCGCCGCCTCTGCGGAGCCGTGGGTACGCAGCGCCGCGACCATCGCATCGGCGCCGGCCTCGCACGCGGCCTTCGACGCCGCGTCGGGGCGGTGGGTGGTGGACACGCCGTCGCACACCACGGCCAGGATCGCATCGATGCCATCTCCCGCGTAGCCGAGCTGACGTAGCGCGAGCGCATCCTCGTTGCGGCGGCGGCGAACGCCTCGATCACTCACCCCCGCCGCGGTGCCGAGGTCCACCTCGATCCGGTCCCGTTGGCTCGGTTGCAGCCTGCCGCACCGCAAGCAGTACCGATCAGGACCGATGTTTCTGGCGCCGCAGGCCACACATCCCTCGGCGGGGTAGCCCGCCACCCGAATGCCGCATGCTTCGCAGAAGCGGTCTCGGACGCCAACCGGTTCGGCGCAGCGAAGACAGCTGGTGGGAGGCACGGTGCTCAGCACCTCGCGCCCGTCGCATTAAGGAATTTGCGGATCGCCGCGACGGCCGCCGCGGGGTCCTTGTTGCCGGTGTACGTGGCGAAGATCTGCTGCTGTATCTCCTCGCTGATGCTGGCCCACTCGGGAGTCAGGGGTCGTGGCCTGGCCTGTGGCAGGACCCGCTTCAGCTCCGCCATGAGCGGGTCGTCGGCCAGCTCGTCGTACACCGACGTCATCGTCGGGGCGAGCGAGTGCCGCTGTGCCAGCATCCGTTGCACCTCTGGTGAGGTGGAGACGAATAGGACGAAGTCCTTTGCGGCATCGATGTGCGGTGAGAACCGGCTCACCGCGAGGTTGTGGCCACCGAGCCCGGCGGCTGCTCCCTGTCCGTCGAACGTGGGCAGCGGCGCGATCCCGATCTTCCCGGCGACTCGACTCGTCTTGTCTCCGCCGTTCATGAGCCGGTAGGCGTATGGCCAACTGCGCAGGAAGACCGCCTGACCGGCCTGAAACACCTCACGGGCCTGTTCCAGCCCTATCACGTCGAACCCGGGTGCGTAGAAGCCGGTGTGATACGCAGTCCGCATGAATTCGGCGGCCCTGCGGGCGGGCTCTTCCTGAAACAGCACCGTCTCGCACGTGGGGTCGAAGATATCTCCGCCCGCACCCCAGAGGTATTCGAGATACTGTACCACCAGGCCCTCGTGTCGCATGCCATCAGCCACGAATGGCGCTATTCCCATCGGGGGGCCGAGCTGGAATCCGAGATCCGCCAGCTCCTTCCAGGTGGCAGGCGGTTTCTCTACCAGATCTTTACGGTAATAGAGCAAACCCACGTCGGTCGTGAATGGAGCGGCCCACAGCCGACCGTCCCACACCGCGGACTGCACCGGCCCGTCCAGTGATACCTGCTCGATCTCGGTACGAATGTCCTCGAGATCGACCAGCCAGCCGCTTTCGGCGAACTCACTGGTCCAGACCAGATCGACGTCGAGAATATCGAATTCACTGATTCGGGCATTCAGTTCGACGGCCATCAGGTCATGCTGGTCGTCAGCGGCCGGTGGCAGCTTTTCCACCCGCACGTGTGGACCTTCCGGATGTAGCTCGTTCCATAGTTCCGTGACGCTGGCGGCGCCACTGTCCGCGGTGATCGCTCCGGTGGCCCACACCAGCTCGACCTGCCCGTCTGCGCCGCTGAGCTCCGGTGTGCTCGTGCAGCCTGTTGCGATCAAGACAGCCGCGACCAGCAGCGATCTTCGCCTGACCATGGTCGGCCTCCTCATATCCAGCTCCGGGCCCGGACTGCGTTGGCCTTGTCCACCAGCGTGATCCCCTCCATTGCTGCTGGAGCGAGGCGGGCGAGCTCCAGGTAGGTCTTCTCCAGTCCGCCGCGCAGTCCACGCTCGGTGAGCTCGTAGCCGAGCAGGGTAGGGGGAATTCTGGGAGGAGAGTCAGCCGGCCACGGACGTCCGGCCAGCTGCCAGGCCAGCGCAGTCTCCAGCACCTCCACGACAGCCCGCCCGCGTCGCTCCGCCTCGAGACCCAGGGTGCTCAGCCGTTCGGCGGCCTCGAAGAAGTCCGCAACGAGCGGGTCCCCCTCCGTGCGGGCCCGGCTCCGCCCCAGAATCGCGCACAACCGGGCCGTGACGCCGTAACGGGCGCTTTCCGGAACCGATTCCAGTGCCGAGGTCATTCCGGCACGATCCCCGAGGGCGAACCGTGCTCGAGCGAGCCCGAACGCCGCACTCAGATAAGACCGATCGGTCTGCCAGACGATGTCGTAGTAGTGCACGGCTGTCTCGTGGTCGCTTCGGTGCTCGGCGCACAGCGCGAGCGCGAGTTTGGGAGCCGCTTCGCCCGGGAATGCGTCCAGTACCGCGTCGAATCCCTCGCGGGCCTCGTCAAGCTCCCCGGAAACGAGCGCGGCAAGCGCGCGGCACCAGCTCACTCGCCAGTCGCCGGGCTGCTCGCTTTCCAATTTCTGGACATCGGCGCGCACGGTGTCGAGCTCGCCCAGTTCTATCCGGGTGCGTGCCGCACGCAGCCTCGTCTCGATCGACTGGTGGGGGATTTCCGACAGCGCCCGTAGCGTCTCCTCAGGGCGCATGGTGCCGACCGCGGTCAGCAGCCCCGCCTGCGGGTCGTCGGGATCCGCCTGCCGGTCCGGTAGGGCCAGCGCTGCGGCGACCGTATCTCCGTCCCCGGTCAGGAACGTGGCGGGATCTGCGCCCACCACCGCCAGCTCGGGACCGAACAGTGTGGATACCGCGGGCCGCGGAGCGCCGTCCTCGCGGGCGAGAACTTCCCGCAAGACGGCCTCGAGCTGGTCGGCCATCTCGGCCGCCGAAGCGAAACGTCGGCTGGCATCCGGGTTCGTCGCGCGTCGCAGCAAGCGGTAGTACGACTCGTGGCGGGCAAGCACCTCGACCTCGTCCGGGCTCGGCAGGGTGGCCTGGTACTCCTGGGAGAATCCAGGGAACTCGAAGCTGAGGACCGCCATCGTCCGCGCGACCGCGTACAGGTCGGTCGCGATCGATGGTCCATGCCGCGAGATGGCCGGGTCCTGAAAGCCCGGGGTGCCCCAGATCGGGCTGTCCTTGTCGTCCACGTGGCGGACCGCGCCGAGATCGACGAGCCGTACCCGATCCGGCGAGACGATCACATTGTGCGGTTTGAAGTCGCAATACAGCAGGCCACGACTGTGCAGGTGGCCGAGCGCGGGTAACACCTCCAGGATGCATCCGCACACCTGCGCCAGGGACAATCCACCGCCGAGCTTCCATTGTTCTTGGTAAAGCTGCTTGAGCGAGCGGCCTCCCACGTACTCCATCACGATGTAGTCGATTGGCTTGCCGGTCCGCGGGTGCGGATGCTTGACCCGGTTGTAGACCGCGACGATGTTCGGATGGTTGGCGTCCGCCAGGGCTTCCAGCTCAGCGGCAGCGGCCTGCCTTCCGGTGGGGACGTCCGGGTCTCGCAGACCTTTGAGAACCACCCATTGGGGGACTTGGTTGTCCCGGGCGAGGTAGATCCATCCGAGTCCACCGTGCGCGAGCGCGCCTCGCACTTCGTACTGCGCCGCGACCAGATCACCCGGGGCCAGCAGCGGGCTGAATGAGAACTCCCGGCCGCATTGCGGGCAGAAGCCGTGCACGCGTCCTGGCCGGCCGTTCTTGCTGCGACCGACTGGGGCATTGCAATCGGGGTCTGCGCAGAATCGTCGGCGCTCGGAAACCTCCGGTTCGTCGAGCACGGCAGCAGTCGGGTCTTCGGCTGACACCGGCGGCAGCGTGATCAGTCCAGCGTCGAACTCGCCACGGTGGGAACTCGGCCAGACGGGACCCGATGAACCGCGGACCGATAAGTGCCCTCTGGATACCGATCGACTCGGCCCCACGGTCGGTAGCGAATGTGCTGGGGCCAGCACGTGGCGGTGGCCGCAGCGGTTGCAGTAGTCGTCCTCGATGAATCCGACGCAGTCAGGTTTCGGACAGTCCGTCATTGCGCCTACTCAGTCTCGATAACGTGGTTGCGGCGGTTGCGGGATCCCGGCCGATTCACCCAGTCCAGCTAGCCTGGTGAGCCAACGCTCGAAGCTCGCTTGCCATCTGCCGTCCCTCATCCGCTGTTCCAGCACCGCGTTGACGAAACGAACCAGATCAGGGGAGTTGCGGCTGATGGCGATACCATATGGTTCCGAACTGAAGCGCTCACCGACAATCTTGGTCCGGGGATCCTGGTCGGCGAAGCCGGCTAGGAGTGCGTCGTCCGTTGATATCGCGTCCACCTTTCCGAGTTGGAGGAGAACGAGGCAGTCCGACGCGTTGGGCATGCCCACCGGGACCGGCCGCGAGGGGTCGCGAAAGACGTTCTGCAGGGACGTCGACCCGCGCGCCGCGCACACCCTTTTGCCGCCGAGATCACTGATTCCCGTTACCGTGGATCCGTCGTTGACCAGGACCCGCTGTCCGGCGTCGAAGTACACGATGGAGAATTCCACCCGTTCACGGCGCTCACAGGTGATGGTCATCGTACTGACCACCAGGTCCACCGTTCCTTCCTCGACGACCCGGACCCGGTCGGAGACGAAGACCACCTTGTACTCCACCTTGTCCCGGTCACCGAGGATGGCTTCCGCCAGGTCGTGGACGATGTCTGTGTCGAATCCCTCCAGCTGTCCCCCGAGCGGGTTGCGGAAGCCGAACAGGTAAGTGTTCTGATCCACACCGGCGATCAGCCGCCCCCGTTCGACGATGCGGGCCATCGTCGAACCCGGTGGCATCAGACCGGGTTCGGGCAGCGGGTCCAGCGGGCGCAGACTGGCCCGTCGATCGCACGATGGGCTGGGTTGCTGTTGATCGGGTTGCCGTAGAGTCGGCTGCTGCTGGGCCGGTGGTTGCTGGGCAGGTTGGTTCACGACCGAGGGTGAGGCGCTGACGGGCACCTCCGGTGCCGCAACTGATCCCTGGCAGGCGGCTGCGGGGAAGGCCAGAGCTGCCACGAGGCATGCCGTACGACCGGCACGAGTGATCATGGATACTCCTTCAGCCGTTGGCCGATTCCCCACACCGCGCCCAGCACTGCGGCGAGCGCGAGCAGGGCGGTACCCACGAGCAGGCCTTCCAGCCAGCTCCGGGCCCGCGTCAGATCGTCGATGAACTGCGCTCGCTCGTATTTGACGGCCTCACCGAGCGCGGCGTCCAGCTTGCCGAATGCCGCGGCGCTCGGGGCATCTGCGCCGACCGCGGCCGCCACTGCCTCGGTGTGCCTTCCATCCAAGTCGAGCTGACGGACATGCTCATATGCCTTCAGGTAGACGCGGGTCTCGACGAGCGCAGTCTCCACCAGCATCCGGCCCTCATCGTCCGAGGCAAGCATCCGGGCCGCGCCGAGCGCGCCGCCGGCACCATCGTCGCGGGCGAGGTGTTGCGCCTGTGCGGAGAAGTTCTTTTCACCTGTCGCGCCACCGTCACGGGCCACGAGCGTGAGGCTTTCGTTCGTGCGGGCCTGCAGCGCAGCAATCTGCGCAGGCCCCAGCGCATCGGTCACGGACTGGCTGTGTCGTTGGGAGTTTTCCAGATAACTGTGGTAATAGGCGCTCGCGACAATCCACCACGCCAGAGCACCGAAAACGGCCAACGTCGATGCCAGCAGGCCCACGTTGAAGACCCGCTTCGTCCGCCGGAACAGCACCACCTGCGCCCAGACGAGCCCCACCAGGCTCGTGACGCACAACAGGAGCGCGAGGACGGGTACGGTTCCGGCGCGTTCGTATTCCTTGTCCAGTCGCTTCGCCTGGCCGCGCTGCAGCTGTTCGGCCGCGGGCAATATCGTGGACTGCATCAGATTCGAAACTGCTCGCAGGTATGCCACGCCGACTGGTAAGCCCTGGCGGTTGTTGGCCCGGGCCTGCTCCACCAGGCCGGTGTAGGTCGGCAACTGCGCGCTGATGTCGGCGATCCGGTCGGTAGCCACGCTGTCGTTGCCGGTTTGCTTGGCTGCGCGCCCCAGAATCGCTTCTGCTCCTGCAATGTTCTCGACATAGCGGGTACGGATGGTGGCCGGCTCGGCCCCACTGGAGAGGAACTCGCGTGCGACGGTGGCGTCCGCGTCAGCCAGCGAGCGGTACAGCTCGGTGGCATCCGTGCTCAGCGGCCCGACCCGGTCAGCGATCTCTCGGGTCGCGCCGGTGTAGACCGTCGCGGAATAGCTGCCTACGGCGCCGGTCACGAGCAACACAAGCACCAGCGCCCTGCGGACAATGCGAAACTTCCCGGGGGTGGTGCCCCCACCGCCGATGAGCCGCTGCCGCACTTCCAACGTTGAAATCAAGGCTCTTTCCGCTCCGTTAACTGGCGTTCAAAGTTCCGCCAGGTCTCGTCGTACATCGGTTGCTCAGAACGATGTCCGGAATCGATGTCGTCTGCGGGTCCACGTGTCTGCGAGAGACTTTCAAGTGGTGACAGGTGTGGCTGCGAGAATCGCCACAGCGTGTATCGTGCGCGATCGTCGGCGCGCATCAGAGTGGCGTACATCTCCTGGAGTATCTCGAAATAGTGGTTCGAAGGCCGTCTGGCTTGCCGGCGCTCCGTGGCATTGATCACGCGATGTGCCAAACGGATGTTCCGCAGCGCGATGCGGTACGCTCGCAACACGCGTGCATCGCGTCGACACAAGCCACCACGAAGCCTTCGCACCTCTTGCAGTTCGATCGCCGTCGCGGACCGTTCCAGAAGGGCGACTAGCCATGGCGCCGTCACCACGCAGGCGGCCGCAAGGGCCGCTGCGGGCATAGCGGCGGCACTTGTCGCGTAGTAGGTGAAAACAGTGCCCCCGCTCAGCGCGCTCAAGAGTGTCAGGATGCTTGCGCAGGCCAGGCCGACCTTCGAGTTATGGAAACGTTCGCCAACAGTGGCGCCGAGCCGTGTCTGCACTCCTACTATGAGCAATGCGAGCGCGAGGGAGCTCGCCACGCCCCACACCGGAACAGCCGGTGAGAATGTCGCATTGAGCGCGGCAGCCAATATCGCGAAGTTTGCGATCAACAGACCGCAGGTCAAGATCGCGCTGACGTAGCTGACCTTCCGCAGTCGACTTCCTGCGCCGTTACTGATCTGTTGTTGCACGGTATCTGTCAGCTTCGCAAGCTGCGTGCGAGCACTGGCGCTGGTGGTTCCCAACTGCGCGGAGCTGGCCACTTCTATGCCGGTGAGCGCCAGGTCCAGCCGCTCAGCGGGCGAACAAAGCCGCTTGACTCGGCTTAATCTCCACCGGTCGTAGAAAGCGGCCATTCGTTGCCGTGCGGTTGCCAACCCACCAGGGGTATGGTCAACAGGCTCCCTGCGCCTGTGCTCGGCCGACGCCGGTTCCGGTCGTTGCCGGATGGGATAGCGCAGCATCTTCGACAAGATACGCTCCCGCGCCTCGGTGAGTTCCGGTTCGGGAAACTCTTCGCCGCCGCCATCCTGATTGTCGTCTCGGGCCACGATGACCTCAAGCAGCTCCACCACTCGCTCCGGATCGGCGTGCTCAAAGTCGATCTCTTCGACTTCTTCGGTCATTATTTTCTCCTTTCTCTGGGGCATCCTCTCCCGGGATGTCGCCCCCCGGGCGCTGGATCAACTTCCGTAGATTTCTGATCGCGTTGTGCAGGCGACTCCTTACGGTGCCTGTTGGTATCTTCAGTATTCGCGCGATCTCGTCTCTGGTTCGGTAGTCCAGCCCCATCGATAGGTAATCGAGAGCCAATTCGACGACCTCCTGCTCGCGCTGGGGAAGTTTCTTGATGGCCTCCAGCACCGAAATTCGGGTTTCCTCCATCAGGGCCAGCGCCTCCGGACCAGGCATCAGCACCACCGGTTCCGGAGCTTCATGCAGCGGGTGGGAGCGGTTATCGTTTCCTCGTCGAACTGCCTTGTTCCGCCGTCGTTGATCGATGAACAGGTTCGTCTGGATTCGCAGGATGTATGCTTTCGGTGCTGATGGAACGACCGTGGGCGTGGCTTTGAGCAGCCGCTCGAAGGTGTCCTGGGCCAGATCCTCGGCGGCATTGCGGTTCCCGTGGGTGATCCGGTAACCGTTGTGCAGCAGCCAGTCGAGTACTTGCTCGGGTGAGCACCCGTAGGCCCGCGTGAAGCGCGCTGCGTCGTCACCGTCGTCGGCAGGCATGGACATGCTCGTCCTCGGTGCGGGCGGCCGGGGCCGGCTGGTGAGTGCGGACCGCGCAATAGGCGGATGTGCGGACAATGCCCATGGTTGCCCTGTCCTCTCGTGGTGCCGGCGATGGGCCGATACGGTCCTGTGAACTCATGGACGTAGTTCCGGTCCGCCACGTTCACGGGGGTATCGACTTTTCCGTGAGCACGCCGACGGCCGGATGCGTTCCAGCGACAGCACCGTCTGCGGCGAGTGCCCCCCGCCAGCCGGGTCCGCAGTCGAGTTGGGGGTGCTGCGCGCTGCTCTGAGAGATGAAAGCGGGCTCTGAAGTGTCCTCCGTGCGTCGAGTTCCATACCAGCGCGGGTAGTGGTCTTCCGTATTTCGAAGCAAGGGTCCTGGTAGAGAGGACGGAGTTGGGTCTGATGTCGTTCAGTAACGTGTGGAAAAGGTCCGCATCAGCACGAGCCGGACGACGGCTTTGACCTCGCTGCTGATCGCGATGATCTGCTGAGATCTTTGCACAGGCGAGGACCGCGCTGACCTTGAGAGCTGTGGGCTCTGGGGATTGCGCTACGCCGTGATGCTGTGCCGGTCGATCTCGTCTGGTACCCACCCGGACACACCTGCAACGACCGGGCGGGGGAAGCGGGCCGAGTTCGATGCGGGCTTCGAGTTCTGGAAGCAGACCACCGGCTCCGGCTCGCTGACGACGAACACAGCTGGCGCCAAGACTATCCGCTCGCCACCCTTCCGGTGATCACCGATATAGCTCAGAGCATGCCGATCCTCCCCGACACGCTGCCGCAGGCCACCACGCATCTGTGGTTCTGGACCGCCGATTGTCAGGGCCGGGTCCGCATCGACGCAGCGTTCTGGGTTGCGGGCGTGCTGGCGCCCGAGGGTATGACCCTGCCGGCCGCCTGGTCCAGGATGGACTCATTTATCGACGCCACGCTGCACCGACCGTGTAAGGAGGACTGGAGTCCGGTGAAGCAGCGGCGCGGTGACCCTGCTGCGGGGAAGCCTCTTGCCCAACTCGTCCCGCAGCGTGCCCAGACTGGCGTCTCCTTGACTGGTGCGGAGCAGGTGGGCCTGCCACGCCAGGGTTGTGATGATTGGTCTCATCCATGTCTTCCCGGTCGGCGCTCTTCTGGACAACTGGTAGAGGTGTTGTGGGTCACTCACCGTGAACTGAGCCTTTAGTAGTTTCGCCGGAACCCTCTGCTATAATCGAACACATGTTCGACGGCCTGCTGGACCTGCTGGAGGTGTCTCCCGCTGCGCTGGAGGACGTCCCCGTCGAGCAGGTTCCGGTCGAGCAGGTGCTGGCTGAGTACGCCCGGATCGTGGACGCGTTGGACGCCGGGGCTCCCGTCGGCGCACTACCGCCACCGTGGGAGTCCGAGCCGGCGCCTGTGCCGTGGTCGGCGGGTGTGCCCTCGGGGTGGTTGGCGTTGGAGTTGGAGCAGGGTGCGGCGGTGCCCGCGGCGCTTTCGGATGCCGATCTGATCGAGGGCATCGTGGCGTTCGATCGGGTGGTGTCCTGGGCCGGGGCGCGCCAGGCGGGGTTGTTGGCGGAGTTCGCTCGCCGTCGCCCGGAGAACTATTCCCAGCCGACTCGCTCGGATGTGCCCGTGGCGTGCAGTAACTATGCCTCCGACGAGGTGGGCTTGGCGCTGCGGCTCTCCCGCAGCGCGGCGCTGGACCGGCTAATGATGGCCCAGACCCTGGTGCAGGATCTGCCCGCCACCCTGGCGGCGTGGGAGGCCGGGACGCTGGATGTGCTCAAGGTCCGGGCGATCACCGAGACCAGCTACCTGCTCACCCCCGAGCAGCGCGGCGCGCTGGAAGCCCGGGTACTGCCCCGCGCCACGACCCAGACCCGATCCCAGTTACGGGCCGCGCTGACCCGAGCGGTCCTGGCGATCGACCCCGACGGTGCGGCAGCCCGCCACCAGCAGCGACGTAAAGACCGCCGCGTCGTGGTGTCCCCGGAGGAGACGGGCATGGCCACGCTGTGGGCACTGCTCTCCGCCCCAGATGCCAGCGCGGCGTATCAGCGGCTGTGCCACCTCGCCCGCGGACTGGGCGCAGACGACCCCCGGGGGATGGACGCGCGCCGGGTGGATCTGCTCGTCGATCTGCTCACCGGGCGACGCTGCGCAGCCACCGACGACTGCGCCGACCCCGACTGCGACTGCGCCAACGGTGACAGCGTCGACGACGGCTGCTGCGAGACTCCCTCCGAGGGCACCTGCTCCAGCACCACAGACACCAGCACCGGGGACACCGAGCACCAGACAGACACCGCCGAACCCCCACACACCGAGCCCGGGGCGCCGTCAGCCAGTCCTGCCGATCCGGCAGATCGCGGGGGGACCAGCCGGGGTGGGCACCGCTGCGGCGCTGGGCGCGGCACAGCTGGGCCGGGCAAACCGCTGATCTCGGTGATCGTGCCGATCACCATGCTGCTCGGACTCGACGAGCACCCCGGGGAACTGGTCGGGCACGGACCCATCCCCGCCGCGCTGGCCCGCGAGATCGCCGCCGAAGGAACCTGGCGCCGGCTGCTCACCGATCCCGCCTCGGGCACCCTGCTTGACTACGGCCGCACCACCTACACCTCACCAACCGGACTCGCTGATTTCGTCCGCGCCCGCGACGTGTACTGCCGCAACCCGATCTGCGGTCAACGCGCCGCCACCGCCGATCTGGACCACACCATCCCCTGGCCCGAGGGCGACACCAGCGAGCACAACCTCTACGCCGGCTGCCGCCACGACCACCTGATCAAAACCCACGCCCCCGAAATCAACGCTCCCCAAAGTGAGGTCGAAGCCGAGTACAACCCGGATCTCGACCCGCCTCCGTTCTAACCCGGGATCCGGGCTATGGGCTGGAACAACCCGCCGGTGCGGTGGGCGGACCTGGAACGGGCGCTGTCCGGGCGACCCGCCGGGTCCGGGTCTGAGGATTCCGGGTGCGCCGGGTCCGGGCGGTCGGGGTGTCATCGCGATGAGAAGTATCCCGGGGATGGTGGGGACAGTCCGGCGTGGGTACGGCGTCGGGACCGTCATGAGTCGCCATCCGTCCAGGCTGAGGGACAGGCTCAGGCGGAGAATGAGCCGCATACCGCTTATGCGGAGCTGCACTGCCACTCCAACTTCAGTTTTCTGGATGGGGCTAGTCACCCCGAGGAGCTGGTTGAGGAGGCCGCCCGATTAGAGCTGGATGCGATAGCGATCACCGATCACGACGGCCTGTACGGCGTTGTGCGTTTCGCTGAGGCTGCCCGCGAGCTGGGGGTCAAGACCGTGTTCGGCGCGGAGCTCAGCCTCGGGCTCACCGCGCCGCAGAACGGGGTGCCCGATCCGGAGGGGGAGCATCTGCTGGTACTGGCCCGGGATCCCGAGGGCTATCGCCGGCTATCTCGGGTAATCAGCGAGGCCCAGCTTGCGGGGAAAGAGAAGGGCAAACCGGTCTATGACCTGGACGCGGTGGCCGCCGCTGCGGGCGGGCATTGGGTGGTGCTCACAGGTTGCCGCAAGGGAGCGGTGCGCCGGGCGCTGGAGCGTGCCGGAACGGCCGCCGCGACCGCGCAGTTACGCCGTCTGACCAGGTTGTTCGGCCCCAACCATGTCGTCGTCGAACTTACCGCCAACGGCCTCCCGGACGACACCGAGCGCAACGACGCACTTGCCGCGCTGGCTGCAGCCCACGGGCTGGACACCGTCGCCACCACCGCCGCGCACTACGCCACCCCCTCCCGATACCGGCTGGCTACCGCACTCGCCGCGATTCGGGCCCGGCGCAACCTGAACGAGATGGACGGTTGGCTGCCTGCCGCGGCAACGGCCCATCTGCGCTCCGGTAATGAGATGGTCGAGCGGTTCGCCCGCTGGCCCGGGGCGGTGCGACGGGCTGCCGCGCTGGGCCGGGAGTGCGCCTTCGACCTGCACCTGGTGGCACCGGATCTACCGCCGTTCGACGTTCCCACCGGTCACACCGAGGTCGGCTGGCTGCGGGAGCTCACCTGGCTGGGTGCGGCCACCCGTTACGGCAGCTACGACGAGCGTCCCGGTGCCTACCATCAGATCGAGCACGAACTGGCCGTCATCGAGGAGAAGAACTTCCCCGGCTACTTCCTCATCGTGCACGACATCGTGAGATTCTGCCGCCGGGCCGACATCTACTGCCAGGGCCGCGGTTCGGCGGCCAACTCCGCAGTCTGCTATGCGCTGGGTATCACGAACGTCGACGCGGTCGCGATGGACCTGCTCTTCGAGCGATTCCTCGCCCCGGACCGGGACGGCTATCCCGACATCGACCTGGACATCGAATCCGATCGCCGGGAAGAGGCCATTCAGTACGTCTACCGCAGATACGGCCGCGACCGTACCGCCCAGGTCGCCAACGTGATCACCTACCGGGCTCGTTCTGCGGTGCGGGATGTGGCCAAGGCACTGGGCTACTCGACCGGCACCCAGGACGCCTGGAGCAGGCAGATCGACGGCTGGGGGTCGCTGGAACAAGGACCGAGCGAGATTCCCGAGCCGGTGCTGGCGATGGCCGCAGAACTGGAGGGGTTTCCCCGCCATCTGGGCATCCACTCCGGCGGCATGGTGATCTGCTCCCGCCCGATCGCCGAGGTCTGCCCGGTGGAGTGGGCTCGGAAAGAGAACCGCTCGGTGGTGCAGTGGGACAAAGACGACTGCGCGGCCGCCGGGCTGGTGAAGTTCGATCTGCTCGGGCTCGGAATGCTCTCCGCGCTGCATTACGCGGTCGATCTCGTCCAGCATCACCACCGGCACCGGATACAGCTCGCGGACCTGCACCCCACCGACCCGGCCATCTACCAAATGCTCGCCAAGGCCGATTCGATCGGGGTGTTCCAGGTGGAGTCCCGCGCGCAGATGGCCACCCTGCCCCGATTGAAACCCCGATGCTTCTATGACCTGGTGGTCGAGGTGGCGCTGATCCGCCCCGGTCCGATCCAAGGCGGCTCGGTGCATCCCTATCTCCGGCGCCGCAATGGCCAGGACTGGGACTACGACCATCCGCGGCTGGCGGGTGCGCTGCGCAAGACGCTGGGCGTGCCACTGTTCCAAGAACAGCTCATGCAGATGGCCATCGACGTCGCCGACTTCTCCGCCGCCGAGGCCGACGAACTGCGCCGCGCGATGGGTGCCAAGCGCTCCACCGAGCGGATGGAACGCCTACGTGAACGATTCTTCGACGGAATGGCGCGGCACGGAATCACCGGCGAGCCGGCCGAGCAGATTTACACCAAGCTACTGGCGTTCGCCAATTTCGGTTTCCCGGAGAGCCACTCGATCAGCTTCGCGGCGCTGGTCTATTACAGCGCCTGGTTCAAGTACTACTACCCAGCGGCGTTCTGCGCCGCATTGTTGCGGGCACAGCCGATGGGTTTCTACTCCCCGCAGTCGCTGATCGCCGATGCCCGGCGACACGGCGTCACCATCCGCGGCCCGGACGTCAACGAGAGCGCGGTGCATGCCGGGCTGGAACCGGCCGCCGAGGGTGCGCCGGAACAGGCGCTGCGGCTGGGGCTGGCCACGGTGCGCACCGTGGGCCAGCTGTTGGCCACCCGGCTGGTCGAGGAACGGCAAGCCCACGGCCGCTACCGCAGCATCGCCGACGTCGCGCGCCGGGTGGGGCTCACCACAGCTCAGGCCGAGGCACTGGCCACCGGCGGGGTGTTCGACCAGTTCTCCCCCCACCGCCGCCAGGCGCTGTGGTCCGCTGGAGCGGTGGCCGCCGAGCGACCGGACCGGCTGCCCGGCACCGCAGTGGGGGTCACCGCGCCCGCGTTGCCCGGGATGAGCGGGCTGGAGCTCGCTGCGGCCGACGTCTGGGCCACCGGCGTCTCACCCGGCAGCTTTCCCACCCAGTTCCTGCGGGCCGATTTGGACGCCCTGGGTGTGGTGACCGCCGCCGCCCTGCGTGACCACAGCGACGGGCAGCGGGTGCTGGTCGCGGGCGCGGTGACGCATCGACAACGCCCGGCCACCGCGGGCGGAGTCACCTTCCTCAACCTGGAGGACGAGACCGGCATGGTGAACGTGATCTGCTCACCGGGTTTCTGGGTTCGCTACCGCACGGTTGTGCGAGCCTATCCGGCGCTGCTACTGCGTGGTCGGTTGCAGATCGCTGAGGGAGTGATCAACGTGCTAGCCGAATACGCCGCACCACTGGATATGCGGATTCGCTCCAACTCCCGTGACTTCCGGTGACCCGGTCGGGTGCGGGCGTGGTTGGATACCGGCGTGCGCGGTGGAGTGGAACTAACGGCGTACCTGGTCAACGAATCACGGGCGCGACGCCGTGACCTGGCGCGGGACCGGGTGGCGCAAGATTGGATCCCAGCGACCGAGCGCGCCTCCGTTCGCGAACTGTGGGACGACTTCGCCGAGACCGTGTATCCCCATGACGACTTGGTCGTCTCATTGCGGGGACGGTTCGTGCTGGACACGCTCAGCAAGTCATTGGTGCAGCATCCCGACACCGTGCTGGTGGTGTGTGGGGCCGGATTCTCCTCCTATCCGTGGCTACTCCCGTTCTCGGCTGCGCTCGAGGTCGACCTGCCGGACATCGTCTCGGCCAAGCGGCAACGAGCTGCGCAACTGGTGGCCACCGGGGTCGTCGAGGAACGCAACGTCCACTACCTCGCGCTCGACCTGGGCACCACCGAGGGACGCCGTCAGCTCGTCGAGCAGGCGCGGGAGCTGGCGGGTGGACGGCCGGTCGCCCTTGTTGCTGAAGGGCTGATCTTTTACCTGTCTCCGGACGCCGCACGGGCCACGGCGAGCCTGGGTGCGGGTCTGTCGGCTCAGACGCTGACCGTTCTGAGCTACTGGCCCGCGGCGGCGGCGGACAACCGGGTGCTGGCTGCCCAGCGGCAGTGGTTTCGGCGGCGTTCGGTACCCGAGAACAGCACCTACCTCCCGCGCGAAGAGATCGCTTTCCTGCTCGGCGGCCGGGTCCAGGATCACGGGCCGGAGGACCTGCAGCGCCAGTACTTGGGTGAGGTACTCGTGCCGGAGACCGAGCTGATCCCAGAGTACGTGGCGACGGCTGTCCTATGACCGGTGTGTTGCACGTGCAGAGCCGGGCATACCCGCTGCATTACAGCCAGCTGGATCTCGCCCCCCGGACAATCAAGGTGCCAGGGCGTGGCGAGATCCATCCCGTGCCGGGAACTCTTGGTTCGCTGGTCTACAACTCGGATCCGACGATCGAGGTTGATCTCACCGACCTGGTGGTGCCCTTCTTGGACCTGCCCGGTATCCAGATCATCCGCTGTCACGCTCGTGCACTGGCTGCTGGGACACTGCTCGTGGTGTACGCCATGCGGCATGAAATCGATCTCCGGACGTTGGACTTGGCGGAACTGGACGCCCTTGATGCGCGGGTCAACTACGCGTTGCGAGAAGCCGACAGACCCATTCTGGAAGAGGTGCTGGGCGCAGTGCTGCGCGCCGGACTTCTCGGAGAGATCACACCTCGACCTGATGTCATCATCGACGCCGGTCAGCTATCGATCGATCGGCGTGCAGTGCGGTACAACTGTCACTTCATCACGCGGGATCCAGCTTGGGAACCCGACCCTCGGGTTCCCAAGCTGATCACCAGTCCCAGCTGTCGCATCTTGTTGCCCTACACCTATTCCTGGGACAGCGATTCTTCCGTGCCGCTCACCGAGATCCTGACGATGATCGAGCCCACCGACGTCGCCGTTGCGCAAGCCGCCCTGCTCGCCGGCGCTACCGCGGGTGGGCGCCGGATTCTGGCCGACTTGGCGCGCCCCAACCGCAATCATGTCGATGTCCATGCGTTCCGACGTTTTCTCGACGGTGTCTGGGCCGATTACCACCATATCGACACCTATCGTCTCGATTCGGCGCAGTCTCATCGAGCGACCTTTCTGGCTGCCCATCTGGTGCTGGGCCTGGACAGTGCCCGGCAGCGGGCCGAGGAACTGCTGCGCTATGTGGGAGCGTCACTGCTCTCGGAGTCCTCGCTGCGCAGCGGGCGACTCGACGAGCGCCTGAACCGCGTGGCCGCCGCGTTGACCGTGGTGTCGGCGGCGGCTTTCATGCTCGACATCGCGGCCTTCCTCATACCCAATTCGCGGTGGGAGATACGGGGCGCGACGGTCACCGGAGTGATCGCGCTCGCGATCGGCATTCTTGGTGTGACGATCTTCGCGGGTCGCCGTCGGCGTAGTGCCCCCACCTAATGGAAGCTGCCATCGGGCCGGTGTGACCATGCGGTCACTGCAAGCCGAATTGCCGGTTGGGTGGGTAGCGGATGACGCGTGTCATCGAGGGACGAGTTCACGCACCGTCTGCATGTCGTCGGCGGACCATATTCTGTGCTGATTCGCCAACAAGTCCACTTCGTCCAGTTGGACGTAGAAGTTGTCACTCAGGAGGGGGAATGCGTCGGGTGAACCTGCAACGTCATCCAGCTTTGGGACGACAGACCAGTGTGGCAACGCAACGAGCAGAGACGACTGAGAGGGTTCCAGTGAGCGGGTACGCGGTGGTGGATCTGGAGACGACGGGTATCCATCCCGGCCGGCATGAGCGGATCGTCGAAGTCGCGGTCGTGCATGTCTCTCCGCGCGGGGTGATCACCGGTACCTGGGAGACGCTCGTCAACCCTCGACGCGACCTCGGCCGCAGCGCATTCACGGCATCCGTGCTGCCGAGATCGTGCACGCTCCGACGTTCGACCAGATCACCGGCGAGCTGGCTGCGCTGCTGCGGGGGCGAGTGGTAGTCGCGCATAACCTGCGGTTCGACGCGGGTTTCCTCGCGGCCGAGTTCCTGCGATGCGGCTACCAGGTCCCTCTCGCCGTCGAGCACGGGCTGTGCACGATGGGTCTGGCTCACCGTTACCTACCGGGCTCGGGGCGCAGCTTGGCTGACTGCTGTGCCTCTTTCGGCGTGCGGGCCGCAGCGCTGACCTGGCCGCTGATGGTGTCATCGAGCACGCCGTGACTGCCCCGCGAGCAGGCGCGGCGGCCGGAGCGGCATTTCCTCACCCGGCTTGTCGAGCGGTTGCCTGATCCAGAGCTGGCCGACCCAGGGCTGCCCGACCCAGGGCTGCCCGATCAGCATGCCGCTTATCTCGCCATGCTCGACCAGGCGCTGCTCGATCGGCACATCTCCCTCACCGAGTCCGACGGCCTGGTCGCTGTGGCCGCCGGGCTGGGCATGGGGCGATCGGCAGCACAGGAGCTGCACCTGCACTACGTCCAGCAGTTGGCGCAGGTGGCCTGGTCCGATGGCGTCATCACGGAAACTGAGCACAGCGACCTTCGCTCGGTCGGCATTCTGCTCGGCATCGGCGGCGAAGAGATCGATCAGCTGCTGGCGGAGTCCCGACCGATGCCCGGTCGCCCAGCAGAGACGGCCCATCCGACAGCCATTGGAGGCCTCTCGTTGCGCCCTGGAGATCTGGTCGTCTTTACCGGCGAGATGAGTCGCCTGCGCTCGGAGTGGGAACAGGATGCGGCCGAGGTCGGCCTCGTCCCGCATGGTGCGGTCACGAAGAAGGTGGCGTTGCTTGTCGCGGCCGATCCGGACAGCCTCTCCGGTAAGGCTCGCAAGGCCCGTGATTACGGCATTCCGGTGGTCACCGAGGATGGCTTCGCCCGTCTGCTCGCGCAGTGCCAGCGATCGGTGCTCGTGTGGTCCGAGACGGCGAGTGCCGGGATCGGACGGTGAGCAGGGCTGAGCTGCCGTGGTGCCGCTGCCCGCCAGGGCGCTACCCGATCCGGTAGAGCAAGCTGACAAGGTGGGCAGGTGACGGCTATTCGCGATGAGGGCGGTACCGGTGAGGACTTTGTCGGCGAGGACTTCGCCGATCAGGTGTTCGATGATCAGGAGTGGGAGGGGCGCTCCTTCGTCAACTGCCGGTTCACCGACGCGGATCTGCGTGGGTTGCGCACCCGTGGCTGCCGGTTCACCGAATGCGACTTCACCCGGGCTGACCTGGGCGCTTCGCAGCATCACGCGACGGCGTTTTCCACCTGCACCTTCCAGCGCACCGTGCTGGCCGATTCGCTACTGGCGAACTGCTCCCTGTTGGGCAGCACGATCAGCGACTGCCGGTTGCGGCCGTGGACGCTGCGCGAGGTCGACCTGAGACTCACCGCGCTGGGCGGGGCCGACCTGCGCGAGGTCGTATTGTCGGGCTTGCGGCTGACCGAGGCCAACCTCGTCCAGGCCGACCTGCGCCGGGCCGATCTTTCCGGCGCCGACCTGACCGGTGCCCGGATGCTCGGGACTCGGCTGGAGGGCGCCGACCTGCGCGGGGCCCGGCTCGACGCCGATGCCCTGGTGCAGGCGCGGCTGGACGGCGCCCGGATCGATGTCGACACAGCGGTCCGCTTCGCCGTCGCCAACGGGCTGCGGGTGGACTTCGGTCCGGCCTGAGTCGTGGGCCGTGTCGGAAAGCAGGTCAGCACCGGATCCGGGCTGACCCGCCGGTACCGGGAAGTTTTCGCGGTCCCACACCTGCCTGGACTGCTGTGCTGGACCCTGGCCGGGCGGCTGCATTTCGCGTGCACCGCGCTGGCACTCACGTTTCTGGTCGCGGGCTGGACCGGCTCCTACACGTTGGCTGGAGTCGTCGTTGGCGCGCTCACCGTCTGCCAGAGCGTGGCCGCACCCTGGTGGGGCCGCATCGTGGACCGGGGTCACGTCGTCCGGTTGGTGATCGTCACGTCGCTGAGTTACTCCGCCGGGCTGGCGGCGCTCGCCGCGCTGCCCGCTTTGTTACCGGCGGACTACTGGGCGGTGGCCGTGGCGCTGGCGGCGGTCACCGGCCTGGCCCTGCCGCCGGTGAACCAGATCGCCCGGGCCGGCTGGCCGCGGCTGGTGCCGCCCGCGTTGCGGGATTCGGTGTACACCATGGAAGCCACTGTGCAGGAGCTGTTGTTCGTCATCGGGCCGCTTGCGGTCGCCGCCACCGTCGCGCTGGCCGGAACGTCGCCCAGCACGCTGCTGGTCGCCGGATTTGTGCTGGTTGGCGGGCTGGGGTTCGCCGGGATGCTGCGCAGGGCCGGGCTGGCCGCGCCGCCGTCGGAGGACACCCCGGCGAGAGGACCGCTGCGCAGGCGCAGTGTGCTGGCTGAGCCGGGGCTGGCCGCGCTCGTCGTCGCGATGGGCCTGTTGGTGGCGGGCCTGATCGCGACCGATCTGGTGATCATCGCCTGGGCACGGGAGCGGGGGGAGCCCTTCCTCGCCGGGGTGCTCGCCGCGGTGTGGGCCGTCGGTTCCCTGCTCGGTGGGCTGGTCGCGGGCGCGCGTTCCACCTCGGCGCCACCTCGACTGACCCTGCGGCTGGGCGCGGTGCTCGCCGGCATGGTGGCGCTGGTGGTGGTACTGGCGGAGTCGGGCTCCCCGATACTTGTCGGCATCGTGCTGTTCCTCGGCGGTAGCGCGATCGCGCCCGCACTGGGGGCGGTGTATGGCAGGCTCGCGCAGCGTGCCCCGCAGCGGCGTCGAGCGGAGGCGTTCGGCTGGCAGTCCACCGCGTCGACGGCGGGCACAGCGTTGGCCGCGCCCGCCGTCGGCATCTGCCTGGACCGTTTCGGACCCGCCGGGGGAGCTGCGGTGGCTGCGCTCGCACTGGCCATCGCGGTGACGATCGTCACCCTGGCGAGGGCGTCCCGCACCGACATGGTGGAGCCGTCATGACGGCGACGACCTCCACAGGGGTGCGGGGCGCCGGGACCTCGGTGGCGGTCGTGATCGGAGTGGGGACGGCTGTGCAGGCCCGGATCAACGGTGAACTCGGCAGGCGGATCGACGACGGTCTGGTCGCCGCCTTGCTGTCCTTCCTCGGTGGGTTGGGATTGCTGCTCCTGGTGGCGGCCGCGTCGCCGCAGCTGCGGAGGGGGTTGCGCAGGGTCCGCGCCGCTGTGCGGAAGTCAGGGTCATCCGCATTGCGGCCTTACCAGTTGCTCGGCGGGGTGTTCGGGGCCTTTCTGGTGACCTGCCAGGGACTCACCATCGCTGCCATCGGAGTTGCGGTGTTCACCGTCGCCGTGGTGGCCGGGCAGGCGGCCAGCAGCTTGCTGGTCGACCGGGCAGGCATCGGGCCGGGCGGACGGCGGGCGCTCACACCCCGTCGAGCGGTCGGCGCGGCCCTCGCGCTGGGTGCTGTGGTGCTGGCCATGTCCGACCGGCTCGACGCGCCCCAAGCCCTGTGGCTGGTGGTGCTGCCCGCGCTGGCCGGTGCGGGCATCGCCTGGCAACAGGCGGTGAACGGGCTGGTAGGAGCAGCCGCCCGGGCCGAAGGGCACCCGCTGGCCAGCATGCTGCCCGCCGCGCTGGTCAACTTCGTGGTGGGCACCGTGGTGCTCACCGGGGTGGCGGTCGTGGAGCTCACGATCCGCGGACTGCCGGATCCGCTGCCCACCCAGCCCTGGCTCTACCTGGGCGGCCCCCTGGGTGTGCTGTTCGTCAGCGCCGCCGCGGTGATCGTCCCGCTCACCGGGGTACTCCTGTTGGCGCTGGGCACAGTGGCGGGGCAGCTCGTCGGGGCGGTACTGCTCGACCTGTTCGTGCCCACCGGGGCCAGCTACCTCAGCGCTACCACTCTGCTCGGCACGGCGATCACCCTGCTGGCGGTCACCGTGATCGTGCTGCCCGGCCGCCGTCGGGGGTGAACGCCGATGCAAGGATGGCCGCCGTGAGTGCGACGAACTGGCGCGGCCACCTGGCTTTCGGCGCGGTCCTGGCCGGGGTGCTGCTCGCACTGGTGCGTATCGTGCAGTATCACTGGCGGGAAGGTGCCGCGATCATCGGCGTTACGTTGCTGTTCGCGGCCGGACTACGGGCGATCCTGTCGCCCGAGCGAGCCGGTCTGCTCGTCGTCCGTGGTCAGCGCGTGGACGTACTCACCTACGGCGGGTCCGGGCTGCTCATGCTGGCCGTCGCGCTGACCATCACCGGGGGACCGCTGGGAGACGGCTGAGCCGCAGCCGTCCACATCGCTTGCAGAGAGGATTGCGTCACGAATGGCACGTTCGGGAAAGGTCGCCGTCATCGGGGCCGGCTTCTACGGTTCGACGACAGCGCAGCGGCTGGCCGAGTACGACGTGTTCGACACAGTCGTGCTCACTGACGTCGTCGAGGGCAAGCCGGAGGGCCTCGCGCTGGACATGAACCAGTCGCGTCCGGTGGAGGGTTTCGAGACCAGGGTGCTCGGCCAGACCACCGGCCGGGACGGCTCGGGCTACGAAGCGGTCGCGGGCGCCGACATCGCTGTGATCACCGCTGGGCTGCCTCGCAAGCCCGGGATGAGCCGGATGGACCTGCTCGAGACCAACGCCCGGATCGTCCGTGAAGTGTCGGAGAACATCGCGCGTCACGCCCCGGACGCGGTGGTGATCGTGGTGTCCAACCCGCTGGACGAGATGACCGCGCTGGCCCAGCTCGCGACCGGATTCCCCCGGCACCGGGTGCTGGGCCAGGCCGGGATGCTCGATACCGCGCGGTTCACCCACTTCGTTGCCGAGGAGCTGGCCGTTCCGGTGTCCTCGGTGCGCACCCTGACCCTCGGTTCGCACGGTGACACCATGGTCCCGGTGCCCAGCGCCTGCGCGGTGGACGGCAAGCCATTGACCGATCTGCTGCCCAGCGCCAAGATCGAAGAGCTGGTGACCCGGACCCGCAACGGCGGCGCCGAGGTAGTCGCTCTGCTCAAGACCGGCTCGGCTTACTACGCCCCCTCCGCCGCGGCGGCCCGGATGGTGCGCGCCGTACACCAGGACTCCGGTGCCGTGCTGCCGGTGTGCGCCTGGGTGGACGGCGAGTACGGCATCTCCGGTGTCTACCTCGGCGTCACCGCCGAGCTGGGCAGGGTCGGCGTGCGCAGAGTGGTGGCGACCCCACTGACCGAGGGCGAACTCGCCGAGCTGCGCCAGGCCGCCGAAGCGGTCCGCGCGAAACAAGCCGACGTGCACAACCTCTGAGTGGCTGCGCCCCGTGAGTGGCGTTGAGTGCTATGACACGTCTTGCCACTCACGAGCTCCCGAAGGGAGCATTATGTCGCTGATCGAATCTCTGCACACCCGGGACGCCGATGCTCGGCGCCACCTCATCGTCGACACGCTGGTCGATGCCTTCGCCGACCTCATGGCGGCCGATCCGGCGGCTTTCCGGACCAAGTTCCGCAAGATGGCCGCCGACCCGTTCGCCTTCTACCGGGGCAGCACCTGCCTGTTCTACGCCGACGTGATCACGCTGGAGGACCCGTGGGCCGATGAGCGCACCAGCCGGGTCTGGATCCAGGGTGACCTGCATGCGGAGAACTTCGGCACCTACATGGACGGCAACGGGGTACTGATCTTCGACGTGAACGACTTCGATGAGGCCTACCTCGGGCACTTCACCTGGGATCTGCAGCGAATGGCGGCCAGCGTCGCGCTGCTCGGCTGGCGCAAGGCGCTGTCCGACACGGCCATCGACGCCCTGGTGGCGACCTATGTCCAGGCCTATGTGGACCAGGTGCGGCAGTTCCTCGACGTCGACGACGACAGCGACTTCTCACTGCGCCTGGACACCACCGAGGGGGTGATTCACCAGGTGCTGCAGCTGGCCCGGCTGCGCACCCGCTTCGGACTGCTCGAGTCGATCACCGAGACAGAAGGCTTCAACCGCCGGTTCCGGGATGGGCCGGGGGTACGGCGACTGGATGACGCCGAGCGCGCCGCCGCGTGTGCGGCGTTCGAGCACTACCTGGGCACCATTCCGGAGAGCAAGAAATTCCACGGCATCGCTTACGCTATCAAGGATGTCGTGGGGCGCAGCGGTTTCGGCATCGGCAGCGCCGGATTGCCCGCTTATAACGTGCTAATCGAGGGCTACAACCAGGCGCTGGACAACGATGTGGTGCTCTCGATGAAGCAGGGCAACGTCGCGGCCCCGTCCCGGGTGGTCACCGACGAGCGGATCGCGTCCTACTTCCAGCACCACGGCCACCGCACCGCAGTCTCCCAGCGTGCCCTGCAAGCGCATGCCGACCCGTTGCTCGGCCACACCGAGGTGGACGGGGTGGGATATGTGGTCTCCGAGCTGTCCCCGTACGTCACCGACCTGGCCTGGACCGAATTGACCGAACCGGACGAGATAACGCCGGTGCTGGACTACCTCGGCCGGGCCACCGCGAAGGTGCACTGCGTTTCCGATTCCGATTCCGACCACACCCTGGTGCCGTTCCAGACCGAGAACGCGATCGCCGCGGTGATCGGCAACCGGGAGGCTCAGTTCATCGACTGGCTGACCACATTCGCCCGGGAGTACGCGGCAGTGGTGCGCGACGACCACCGGCTGTTCGTCGACGCGTTCCGCAACGACGAGATCCCCGGCGTGCACTCCATCCAGCGGCGTTCAGCGTGACCGGCCCAATTCGTCCCGACCACCGACCCGCAACTCCGCGCTGAGCTGGTCGACCACCGAATTTCCCGAATGCATCCACGCTAGCAGTGGCACGCGATCTCCCTGGCCCGCTCCAGATCGGCGTGGTCGTCGACCTCAACCCAGTCGATCGTGCCGATCGGGACTGTCTTGATCTCCCCGCCCCCGTCAGCGTATTTCTGGTAGGCATCCTCGTAGTAACGGTTGGGGTCGACTCGCCAGGTCGCTTCCAGTGCCTCGGTGAGTGCTCCAGCGACCTCCGGCTCGATCAGGGTGACGCCAATGTACTCTCCGTACGCGTCGGCCGGATGCATCTGTTTGGTGATTCTGGTGAGCTGGCCGGCCTGATTCAGGATGACCTTCATCTCCTCGTCGGCAAGCTTCTTGACGTTGTCGACGGCGAGCAGGATCCCAGCGGTGCGGCGCGCCAACAGCGCCTTCTCAACGCTCACCGGATGCACGGTGTCGCCGTTGACCAATAGAACACCTTCGGTGAAGTACTCACGCGCCAGCCAGAGGGAGTACGCGTTGTTCCACTCCTCAGCTTTATCATTGTGCACCAGGGTGAGCTCGACGCCATGCTTGTCTTGTAGCGCCGCCTGGCGCTCTTCGACGACGTTAGCAGCGTACCCGACAACGACGGTGACATCGGTAAGGCCGACCGTGGCCAAGTTGCGCAACGCGATATCCAGGATAGTGGTCTCACCGTCCACCGGCACAAGCGCCTTGGGTAGTGCGTCGGTGTACGGGCGCAGTCGACGTCCCGCGCCGGCCGCGAGGACTAAACCGATCATCCCCTGTACGCCCTTCCGGCATTGTGATGTGTTCCCGCTCTGTTGACACCGAGATGGGCTGCCAGGTCGGTTGCTTTTCTGTATCCTAATACGTATTCGATGGGCTCAGCGCCGAGAGCAATTCACCGTGCCTGCCTCTGGGGTCTGATCGCCATCGCCTCAAGTGTCCGTCTGCTGGATGGCGGCCACGGCGTCGGTGATGGTGGCTTCGGCGGTCGCCTTGTCAACGCCGAGGCCGGTGAGCACGCCCGCACCGTCTTCGAGTTCTAGCAGTGCGAGCAGGATGTGCTCGGTTCCGATGTAGTTGTGGCCCATTCGCAGGGCTTCCCGGAACGTGAGTTCCAGCGCTTTGCGGGCTTGTGGATCGAACGGGATGAGGTCGGGTACCTGCTCGGCCGCTGGAGGCAGGGTCGCGGTGACGGTGTGCCGGACAGTGTCCAGCAGCACGCCTTGGGCGGCGATCGACACTGCGGCGAGCCCGTCCGGCTCGTTGAGCAGCCCTAGGACCAGGTGTTCAGGACGGATCTCGTCGTTGCCTGCCGAGCGGGCTTCGTTCTGCGCCGTCACCACGACGTTCCTCGCCCGGTCGGTGAACCGGCTGAATCCCTGGCTGGGGTCGAGATCTGAGGGCTCGCTGGGGCGCTTCGGAACAAAGCGTTTCTGAGCTGCTTGTTTGGTGACTCCCATGCTTCTGCCGATCTCCGTCCAGGAGGCGCCCGAGCGTCGTGCCTGGTCGACGAAGTGGCCGATCAGATGGTCGGCCACATCGCCGAGGTGATCCCCGGCGATGACCGCGCTGGCCAGCTGCTCCAGGGCGTCGGAGTGCACCTTTTTGATGGCCTCGATCAGGTCGTCGAGCCGGACCGGATTCGTCATACGGATTGGATTCGTCATGCGTCAACCGTAGGTGGACGATTTCGGATCGTCAACCCCAGGTGGACGGCGTTCGCTGCGCTCAGGTCAGTGCTGGTAACGACATTTGCTCCGGGGCGTTGCGGTCGAACGGGGAACCCGTGGCCTGGTCGTTCCACTTGGTTACCGCCGAGGTGGCTTCCGCGCTCTGCTTGTTCGTCACCACTCGTGCGTGCTCGGTGAGCTTGAGGTCGGCGTCGACGGAGAAGCCCCAGGTGACAGCCGTGTATACCTTGCCGAGGTCGGTCCCGGAGCGGCAGACCGCCATGGCCTCGAACTGCCACGTGGTGTTGGGCTCGTTCCAACTCGCGCGGTCCTGCATCGTGGCTGGCGTGGCCGGGGCGGACTTCCTCCAGGGAATCAGCATGGTGCCGGGCGTCCCGTCGTCCTTGATCGCGTACCAGCCTTGTTTCTTGCCGCCGCGCCGGTCCACATTCGTGGCCGACGGTGTCTGGCGCTTTTCGCTCTTCTTGTCGGGATTCTTGTTGGAGCCGCTCGCGGTCTCGACGAGTCGGACCGTCTGGATGAACGCGATCTCATCGGCGTGGACGACGGCGGTGTCGGGTGTGAACATAATTTTGATCTGGTAGGAGTACCAGGCCCCCGTGGCTTCGTCGCCGTCGATTCTCTCCTCGACCGTGGTCTCGAGCGTGCCGAATGCGGCGCCGGCCGCGGCCTTGGCCGCCGGGACGCCCTTGCGCTGCAGTTCGACGGCGATCGTGTGCCGCAGCCCGCTTCCGATGCCGCCAAGCACGGGGTGAGCGCGGGTCGCGGCATCTTGGAGCATGCGCAGCTGCTCGATCGTGAGCGATGGCGGTGAACCGACATCACCCGAAAGTCGATTAATCGTCGTATCCGTGGTAGCGATATCGAGCCCTTCGACACTGTCAAACACGACGCTGGACCCCTTCCCGACCAGCCAGAATCTACCGCAAAACGGCGTCCCGACACCTGAATAGTTACGGTTGTATAACGGTCGGAGGGCAGCTTGTATCGGATGGATTGGTCGAAGCGATGAGCTCTGTATCGGTTCTTCGAAGTCTGCTGGAGGCGTTATGGGCTATGACCCACCGGTTGCCAGCGGTCGTCCGCTACGCATCGCCGATATCGACGAGTTCGACCTTGATCTGCGCCTGGGTGAACTGGGCAGTCCCCATCGGCGCGGCCGGCAGTCCTTGTCACCGGTCGCCCATGGACGGCAAGGGCTCGGCGAGACAGCCGGCCAGTGCGCGGTTGTTGCGCAGGACACCGTGGTGGCGTGCGACACCGTGGACACCTGTGATGGCAACACGTGCTTCAACACCTGTCCGGACACCTGCTTCCAGACCTGTGCGGATACCTGCGCGACCTGCGACACCTGTGCCGGGACGTGCGCCACCTGCCAGACCTGCGGTGGGGACACCTGCGACACGTGCTCTGACACGTGCCTCGACACCTGTGCGACGTGTGTCACATGCGGTGAGAACACCTGCGCCGGCACGTGCGGGGACACCTGCGGCGACCACACCTGCTTTCCGACCTGCGTGGACACCTGCGCACTGACCTGCGTGGACACCTGTGAAGGCGACACCTGTGAGGGGACCTGCTTCCAGGGTGATACCTGCGCATTCACGTGCGACCTTAACAAATGCGCCTTCCAACCACCTCCACAATGACGCCTCCACGTGCCGCTGCGCGGACGGTCGCGTCCGATGCCGGAACTGCTGTTGCCGTGGCCAGGGCGGTGGCGACGCGGGTTGCCGACCAGTCCGTCGTGGCCGAGGCGGTGGCCGCCGAGCAGGCAGCGTCGACGTTCCCGGCATCGGTCAGGTGGCGGCCATACACCATTGCCTCCGGCTGGGCGGGCACCGCGCTGCTGCTCGGCGCCATGGACGCCTGCTGGCCCGGCGAGGGCTGGGACCTCGCCGGTCACACTCACCTCGCTGCGGCTTGCGCCGCGCTGGAACGACTGCCGGAGGTCAACGCCTCACTGTTCGGCGGATTGGCCGGAATCGGCTATGCCGCAGTAACGCTGGACGGCGATCGGCACCGGTACCGGCGACTTCTGTCCACAGTTGACGGTGCCTTGTTGCCCAAAGTCGACAGAGCGGTACGGCAGCTGGACCGGCTGCACGGATGTGGGGTGGGCGAGTTCGACCTGATCTCCGGGCTCGCCGGAACCGGTGTCTACCTGCTGGCCCGCCGCTCGGAGTCAGCAGCGGCGGACGAGGTTTTGGGGCGGCTGCTCGGTTGCCTGACCCGGCTGCTGGCCGACCGCACCGAACCACGCCGCTGGCACACGCCCGCGCGGCTGGTCACCGGGCAGATGCGCCCGGCCTACCCGGATGGCAACTACAACTGCGGGATCGCGCACGGCGTGCCAGGACCGCTTGCGCTGCTTGCCATCGCGGCGCGGGCGGGCCTCGCGGTCGACGGGATGGCGGCGGCCATCGCGGCGGCGGCCGGGTGGCTAGCCGACCATGCTATGCCGACCGAGTTCGGCCCGGAGTGGCCCAACGCGGTGAGCCTGCCACCCGGTGATCCGACCGCCGGCGGCGCGGGCGGTCGAACCGCGTGGTGCTACGGAGCGCCCGGCGTGGCACGGGCGTTGTGGCTTGCCGGTGTCGCGACCGGCGAGCAGCGCTACCGTGATCTCGCGGTGCAGGCCATGCACGGCGTGCTCGCCAGGCCGGCCGCGCGGCGTGGCCTGGATAGCCCGACGTTCTGCCACGGGATTGCCGGCCTGCTCCAGGTAACCTGCCGGTTCGCCGCCGACACCGGTTCGGCCCTGTTCCAGTCCGGTGTGGACGCCGTGCTCGCCGATCTGCTCGATGTCTACGAACCGGGCTCGGTGCTCGGATACCGCAACACCGAACCGGGGTCCGTCAGGGTCGACTCACCGGGTCTGCTCAGCGGAGCGCCTGGCGTCGCCCTCGCTCTGCTGGCTGCCGGCACGACGGTCGAACCGTCGTGGGACCGGCTGTTCCTGGTCGCCTAGCCCATGACCCAGCCGCGTCCCCGTTCCGGGTTCTATCAACCCTTCGAGCAGGTGGTGATCCGCGCCCCGCTGCTGCCCGTGCGAAGCTACCTCGATCTTGATGCCTCGTTCGACGTGCGTGATCTCGACCCGCTGGTGCGCAGGGCGATCAGCGTGGCGAGCCAGACTCTCGCCGAAGCACTCGACCGGGACCCCCGCGACCGCAAAGCCTCGCGGGCGCGGCGCTCCTCGGTATTGCGCTACCTGATCAGGATGTCAACCCGCCCCACTCCGTTCGGACTGTTCGGTGGCGTCGCCATCGGAGACTGGGGGAAGCACACCGACCTGCGGGTCGCGCCGACCGCACGGCCCACCCGAACCCGGCTCGACACCGGCTGGCTCATCCGCCTGGTGCTGGCCGTCGAGCAGGACGCCGCTATTCGCCACCAGCTGCACCTGGTCGCCAATACCTGCGTTTTCGAGCGGGATGGTCGGCTGTACCTGTCCGACCGCGCCGCGTGCGGGCACCCGGAACAGCCGGATGTCTCGATCAAGGCGACGCCCGTGGCGCGCAGGGCGCTCGAGATCGCGCGCGATCCGGTGAGCCACGCGGACCTTGTCGCCAAGCTGGTCGCATCGACATCCGGCGCCACACCGGACCGAGCGGCCGACCTGATCGAGGTCCTATGTGCGCAGGATCTGCTGCTTACCGACCTGCGCCCGCCGCTCACCGGGGATCCGGTCGACCACGTCGTCAAGCGGTTGGCCGGCGTGCCCGGCCGCTGCGAACTCGCGGAGAGCCTTGCCGCGGCAAACGACCTGGCTGCAAAGTTCGACCGGGACGGCGACTCCCCGGATGACCTTCCAGCGCTGCGCGCACGGATCCGATCTGTCGGTCCGACATCCATTATGGATGGTGACGAGGACGTACTACAGGTGGACAGTGCATTGCCGCTCCTGGGGCACACCGTATCCAGTGAAGTGGCCGCGGACGCCTGCCGAGCTGTCGATGCGCTCCTGCGAATGCATCCGGCCCCCGGCGGGCCGGCACACCTCGCCGGCTACCGGGCGGCGTTCCAGGCGCGCTACGGCGAACTGCGCACCGTGCCGCTGCTCGAGCTGCTCGACCTCCGTTTCGGGCTTGGCCCACCATCGGCCGGCCACGCCCGCAAGTCGCCGGCCGGCCAACCCGCCGCCGGTCGCCGGGCCGCGCGCCTGCTCGACCTGGCCTACACGGCGATGGCCAGCGGTGGCCGGGAGATTCAGTTCGGCGACGCCGACATCGACCAGCTGTCGCTCTGGTCTCCGAATGCCCAAGCGCTGCCCGCATCGCTGGAGCTGAGCGCATTCGTTGCGGCGGCGTCGTCGCAGGCGATCGACCGGGGCGAATACCGGCTCGTGATCGGCCCCAACCTCGGCGGCCAGGCGGCGGGACGAGGCCTCGCGCGGTTCGCCGACCTGCTCGGCGATGCCGGCTCAGCGCTACTACATCGGATCACGGACACCGAGCGCGGCAGGCGCGGCGCCGGTGTGGTCGCCGAACTCGTCTACCTGCCGACGAAGTTCCGGTCGGCGAACGTGGTGGTGCGACCGGCGGTACGCGAGTACGAGATCCCGATCGGAGTCAGCCCCGGAGTGCCACCAGAGCGAGTAATCCCGCCCAACGAGCTGGCAGTGCTGGTCCGAGATGGACGGATGCGGTTGTGGTGGCCGGCCAGAGACACCGAGGTCACCATCGCCAGTGGACATATGCTCAACTCGGCGACCGCGCCGACACTGTGCCGGTTCCTGCACGAGATCGGGCACGACGGCGTGACTTCGTTGACCGGGTTCGATTGGGGACCGGCCGCTGGGCTGCCGATGCTACCGAGGGTATGCCTCGGCAGGATCGTATTGCGCCCAGCGCAGTGGCGCCTGTCACGGGCGAAGGCGAAGCAGACACTGCGGGTCGACGACCAGGCTTCCTTCGGCGCCGCATTGGCTGACTGGCGCGCCCAGTGGCGGGTACCCAGGCACGTGTACCTGGCCTTCGCGGACAACCGGCTCCTGATCGACCTCGACGACCCGGCTCAGGCCGGCCAACTGCGTCAGGAGCTGCGTCGCCAACCCGGCAACGATGTTCTCCTGAACGAGGCCATGCCGAGCCCGGACGACGCCTGGCTGCCGGGTCCCGGCGGACGCTACCTCAGCGAGCTCGTGATCTCGGTGATCCGACGACAGACCGACTCCCCGCACCGCACGCCTCCCACGCCACAGCCGGCTCATCGGGTGTCCGTTGTGGACCGATCGGACCGGCACCGGCCGCCAGGCAGCGACTGGCTCTATCTCAAGTTGTACGGGCCACGAGCTACCCAGGACGGGCTGATCTCCAGTCAGCTCCGGCGCTTCGCCGATGACCTCGTAGCCGCGCGGACCGTGGACAGCTGGTTCTTCCTGCGCTACACCGACCCGGATCCGCACGTTCGGCTCCGGCTGCACGGCCTGCCGGAAGTCCTGATGTCACGGGTGCTTCCGCAGGCGACGACCTGGTCGGCCCGCATGATCGGCACCGGCGTGCTGAGCCGGCTGGGCATTGAGTCCTACGACCGGGAACTGGAGCGTTACGGCGGCCCGGCCGGCACCGATATCGCGGAGGCGATCTTCGCCGCGGACAGCGCGGCGTGTGCTGCGCTGTTGGAAATGCGCGGTGAGGGCGCGCCGGACCGGCTCGATCTTGCCGCGCTCAGCGTCGACGACCTGCTGGCCGGGCTCGGGTTCCACAGCCCGGCCAGGCTCGCCTGGTACTCATCGACAGCCCCACCGGCCAAGGTGTCCAGCGTGGCCTACCGGGCGCGCGGCGGCCGGCTTCGCGCTCTGCTGGCCGGCGACGTCTCGGTACTCGGGCCGTGGCACGGCGCGGTCAAGGAAGCGCTCGCCACCCGACGGACCGCGCTGACTCCGCTCGCCGCCGCACTGGCCCGGCTCGGCGAGGCCGACCCCTCCCTGTCTCCCATGGCCATTTTTGCCCGCAGCTTCACTCACCTGAGCTGCAACCGACTAGGCCTCGACCCGGCAACCGAACGCCTCATACTCGGACTGTTACGCCGTGCCCTGGTCTCCCTGGCGGCCGCGCCATATCAGCGGGCGTAGCCCACACGAAGGTATCCAACGCATCCACACCGGTACTGGAGATTTCTTGGGGTCTTGGGGTGTTCGTGGATCATCAGAAACTGACGAGCACCGCGGTGCCCTGGAGCTGGTGTGAGCGGTAAACCTGTAGTGTTCCCGGAGTCGGGGGCCCGAATCCAGCCGAGCTGTCGATCGTTTCGATGCCCACGGTGTCGAAGGAGACCTGGTCGTTCATGCTCAGCCTGGTCTTCGGTACCAGCAACGTGAAGGTACGAAGGGGGCCATCGGCAGGGACCAGGTTCTCCAGCGTGACCGTGACGATCTCGCCCAGCGGAGTGTCCTCCCGACTGATGTCCTCGCCGCTGAAATTGAGGTCGCGCTCGCCGTCCTTATAGGAGAGCTGAGGCACTCCTGCGAAGCTGGTCCTAGAGTAGCTGATCACGATGGGGCCCGTGATGTCGAACTGGTTCGCCTCTCCGGTTTGCTCGTAAGTGGTCGCCGCTTCCGGCTCTTGCAGCATGATATTTCCCTCCATCGTGAACGGCAGCCGAGGCCTTCACCCGGCTACCTGAGGATGCCAAGGGACGCCTGCCAGATACCACAGGGCAGCCGTACTCTCCTCTAGAGCGGGCGCGTGGCGCTTCCCGATCTTGCTGAGCGCGCTCGCTGCCGTTGTGGTTGAAGTCGAGAGGAGAGCCTGGTTACGTGGGTAAGATCAAAGTAGTTGGGACCGTCGTGGAGCTTGACGGCGACGAGATGACCCGGATCATCTGGCGGTTCATCAAGGACAAGCTGATCCACCCCTACCTCGACATCACCCTGGACTACTACGATCTCGGCATCGAGTACCGGGATGCCACCGATGATCAGGTTACCGTCGACGCGGCGCACGCGATCGCCAAGCACGGCGTAGGTGTGAAATGCGCCACCATCACCCCCGATGAGGCACGGGTGACGGAGTTCGGGCTGAAGAGGATGTGGCGCTCACCCAACGGCACGATCCGTAACATCCTCGGCGGTGTGATCTTCCGCGAGCCGATCGTGTGCTCGAACGTGCCCCGCCTCGTGCCCAACTGGACCAAGCCGATCATCATCGGCCGGCACGCGCACGGTGATCAGTACAAGGCCACCGACTTCAAGGTCCCCGGACCGGGCACCGTGACGATCACCTACACGCCTGACGACGGCGGCCGTCCGCTCGAGTTGGAGGTGGCGAGGTTCCCCGCTGACGGCGGGGTCGCCCTCGGAATGTACAACTACCGCAAGTCCATCGAGGATTTCGCCCGGGCATCGTTGCGCTACGGCCTGGCCCGGGGATATCCGGTCTACATGTCGACCAAGAACACGATCCTCAAGGCCTACGACGGCATGTTCAAGGACGTATTCGCCGAGATCTATGCGAATGAATTCGAGGCTGATTTCAAAGAAGCCGGTCTCACCTATGAGCATCGGTTGATCGACGACATGGTGGCGGCCGCGCTGAAATGGGACGGCGGCTACGTATGGGCCTGCAAGAACTATGACGGTGATGTGCAGTCCGACACCGTTGCGCAGGGGTTCGGCTCGCTCGGGCTCATGACCAGCGTGCTGATGACCCCGGACGGGCGGACCGTCGAGGCGGAGGCCGCACACGGCACCGTCACCCGGCATTATCGGCAGCACCAGCAGGGCAGGCCCACTTCGACCAACCCCATCGCGTCCATCTTCGCTTGGACCGGGGGTCTTCGGCACCGAGGCATGTTGGACGGTACCCCCGAGGTCGTCGAGTTCGCCCAGACTCTGGAGCGGGTCTGCGTCGCCACTGTCGAGAGCGGTCGGATGACCAAGGACCTGGCGTTGCTGGTCGGCGCGGACACTGCGTTCCTGACCACTGAGGAGTTCCTCGATGAGATAGACCAGGGGTTGCGCGCGGCCATGGGTGCGTGACCGCGTGGCGCCTTCCCGTGCTGAACGTGGGCGAGCCCGCTAGCGTGTGCCCATGTCGGGGAACGCCAGCGGGGTGCAGCAGCCGGGTCTCGTCCAGCGGTACCGCCAGCGATATCCCTGGCTCGATCACCTTGTGCGCGCCGGTCAGAATTATCTGGCGAACCACGGCGACCACTACGCCGCCGCGATCACCTATTTCAGCGTGCTGTCGCTGGTGCCGCTGCTGATGATGGCTTTCGCGGTTGCCGCCATAGTGCTGGTCGGTAATCAGCAGCTGCTGGGTGAGCTTCAGGAACAGATCAGGACGGCGGCGCCGGCGGGCCTCGGGGAGACCCTGAACGAGGTGATCACGGAGTCGATCGAGTCGCGTGGCAGCGTCGGGATCCTCGGTTTGCTCCTTGCCCTCTACTCCGGGTTGGCGTGGATGGGCAACCTTCGCGAGGCTCTCACCGCGCAATGGACACAGCGGCACGAGCCACAGAGCTTCTTGCGCACCACGCTGGTCGATCTGCTGGCGCTGCTCGGCCTGGGAATCGCTCTCGTCGTGTCCTTCGCGCTCACCGGTGTAGGTGCGGGCTTCGCCGGTGCGCTGCTGGACCTGGCCGGTTTCGGTGACACGTTCTGGGCCCGGCAGGTGTTGCGCATCCTCACCGTGCTGCTCTCCTTGACCGGTATGTGGCTGGTGTTTCTCTGGGTGATCGCGCGGCTGCCGAGGGAGCCGGTCACGCTGCGTAACGCGATACGCGCCGCGGTTTTCGCCGCGATCGGCTTTGAGCTGCTCAAACAGGCGTTCGCGGGTTACCTCGATGTCGTTAGCAGCAGCCCGACCGGGAGCTTGTTCGGCCCGGTGATCGGTCTGATGGTGTTCGCCTACTTCGTCTCGCGCTTCCTGTTGTTCATCACCGCCTGGGCGGCGACCGCCAAGGAGAACCTCCCGCCGACCGCGCCAGCTGCGTGAGGCGGCCGGCTATCGCTGGTCACCGGCTCGCCGCGGTCAAGAGCCGCCGGATGAGGTGCATCGCGAGGGTCACCGAGCGGTCGCGGATCTCGGTGCGATCACCGGGCAACACCGGGTCACGAGCCAGGGCACCGTTGCTGGTGCTTACACAGACGCACACGTAGCCGACCGGCTTGGCCGCGCTACCGCCCCCCGGGCCCGCCACTCCGGTGATCGCGGCACCGACGTCGGCGCCGAAGCGATCGCGTGCTCCGTCGGCCATGGCTCGGGCCACCGGCGCGGACACCGCGCCGTGTTGCTCGATCAACTCCGTTGGCACGCCGAGCAACGCGGTCTTGGCGGTGTTGGCGTAGGCCACCACTCCACCCGCGACGTAGGCCGACGACCCCGGCCGTTCGGTGAGCCGGGCGGTCAGCAGCCCCCCGGTGCACGATTCCCCGAGCCCGATCAGCCGCCCCGCCAGCAGCGCGGCCACCTGGTCGTCCAGGGTGGAACCGTCGCTGGAGAACAGGTGCCGGGCGTGCCGGGCGGCGATCTGCTCGACCAGCGCCTCACGGAGCGCCTCGGCGCCTGGCCGGTGCCGGATGTCGATCTCCAGCTCCGCGCGCCGCAGGCAGGTGGTGATCTCCAGCGGGGACAGGTCCAGCGTCGCGCCCGCATCGCGTAGTGTCGCCGCGATCTCCGACTCGGGCAGTCCGAACAGGCGCAGCTGCACCGACTCGAAGGGCTGGGCGTGTTGCAGCGCGGCCTTGGCGGCGGGCGTGGCCAGCGCGCTGGGCCACATCGCCTGCAGCTCACGGGGTGGTCCGGGGAGCACGATAAACGTCGGTCCGCCTTCGACTCCGACCACGAGCCCGGGTGCCGTTCCCGCCGGGTTCAGGGTCTGGGCGCCGCGGGGCACCATCGCCTGCTTACGGTTCGCCGCGCGCAGCGCTTCCGGGCTGAACTTCGCCAGATGCCGGAATCCGGCCAGGATGGCCGCGATCCGAGCTTCCATCACCTCGTCGAGTTCCAGCTCCAGCCCGGCGAAGTCGGCGACCACTTCGACGGTGAGGTCGTCCGCCGTCGGGCCGAGCCCCCCGCTGGTGACGATCAGGTCGACGCCCTGGTCGGCCAAGAAATCCAGTGCCGCGCGCAGATCCTCGGGCCGGTCCCCGACGCAGAGCAGGTGGGCCACCTCGACCCCCAGCTCACCGAGCCGCTGCGCCAGCCAGGGCCCGTTCCGGTCGGTGATCTTGCCGCTCAGCATCTCCGTCCCGGTGACCACGATCCCTGCCCGAACGCTCGCCTCGTCGCTCACAGATCCAACGCTAGCGTTCCGGGGGCCACGCTATGACCTGGTGTCATACTGAGCGAAGAACTTGCTGGGGCGTAACGACGTGGCATGATCCTGATGATGCCTTCGAACTTGACGTCCTGTGGGAGTCATCGGATAGGGAAGACCGAACTCGCGCGTGCCGTGGCCACAGATCTGCCAGCGAACACTGTGGCCCACGTGGACCTGTCCGCATTCAGTGTCCGGAGTTCGCTGGTCACGACGATTCCTCCGCGACCTCGTCGACTTCCTGGCTTTCCTCCATACGTGCGACCGCCCCCTCGTGACAGCCACCGACTCTCAGTGTGACGAGATCCGGAGTTTCCTCCGTCACAAGATGATGCCTCTCATCAATCCCTGACCACGATCGTCGTAACAGGTGTGCGTCATGGCTGTTCACTCTGCTAGTGACTCGAGACGACCGCACAGGCTGCAAGAAGCAAACAGGTTAAGCAATAAGCTTTAGCCCGAAGTTAACGACATCATGCGTACAATGCTATGCGCGTCCGGCCTCACGTGCGGAGTTGCGCGGTAGCTCTCCTGTGCGCTGTGCAAATCCATCGCCAACCCCTCTCTCGGCTCACTCCGTACTACGCAAGTAGCGACTGGTGCGCTCATCAGTGCGGCTGGCGGCGAACACCTTTCGGAAGAAGGCCGACCGGCCACTCCAGGGGGAGGTAGTCGGGGCTCGGGGGAAAGCGGCCGAACCTGGTGTTCCGCCAAGACCTGGCTGATCTGCCTTAGTGTGGTCACTTTCGCCGGAGATTAGTTGTCGTAGGCAGGTCGTATCCTTGTCGGTTCTCGCCGTCTGTTCGTCAAGTGGCCTGTTCCGGTCCGGGAGGCTCTACTGTGAGCCGACCAATCAGAGAGGAGGGCGTGGGATGATCGAACAGGAACCACCGCGTACGCGGCTGGAGCAGCTGCTTCGGCAACGACACCTCACGTTGGAGGAATTCCGGAAGCGCTATCAACGGGCAGGCGGGATCGAGCTCAGTGAACGGCAGGTGTATCGGTGGGTGGTAGGCGAGTTGCGTAGCTTGCCTCGCCCGCAGGCCCAAGGCGTACTGGAGAAGATGTTCGAGGAGCCGGTGGTGCGGCTGCTCGGTCCGCCCTACGGCATCGGGGCCCTGCGACCGGGCCGGTGCCATGATGGGGTGGTGTCGCGGCGCGGTAGCGCGCGGACGGACCGCGAAGGGCAGGTGCTAGCCATGAGCGCAGACCGTGCTCGTGACTTTCTCAGCCGCATCGAAGCACTCAACGTCGGCGCCGAGACGCTCGATCAACTGACCGACGATGTGCGCCGCCTGATCACTACCTACGATCAGCAGCCGCTGCCCACCCTCCTCGGTGACTTGGTGGACACCCAGGAACGTGCCTTTGTGCTGCTGGAGGGACATCAGCGGCTGGAACAGAGCCGCGATCTGTACTTGATCGCCGGGGTCGCCTGCGGTCTGATGGCCAGAGCCTCGCACGACATGGACGCCTTTCATGATGCGATGACGCAAGCCCGTGCAGGCTATGCGTGTGCGGACAATGCCGGGCACGACGGACTTCGGGCCTGGATCCGTGGCCTGCAGGCAGCTATCACCTACTGGTCAGGGCGGTTCGAGGAGTCAGTGCGCTACGCCCAGCTCGGCGCCGAGGCCGCCGCCCGCAGCCGGGGTACCGCGAGCGTCTTTCTGGCCAGCGGCGAGGCGCGGGCGCTGGCCGCGCTCAACCGACTGGAAGAGACCCACGACGCCTTGGTCCGGGCCACTGAGGCACGGAACCGAGTGCAGCCCGACGAGCTGGACAGTCTCGGCGGAGCCTGCACCTTCAGCTTGCGCGGTCAGCTCTACTACGCTGCCGAAGCGCTCTCCTGGGGTGGTGAACCGGAGGCGACCCGCGCTGAACGAGCCGCCCTCGAAGCGTTGGACGCCTATGCCGCGACCCCCGGCCGCTCCTTCAGAATCCAAGCGGGTACCCGCGGTGCCCTCGCGGTGGCTCGGGTGGTCCGGGGCGAGCTCGACGGCGCGGCGGAGACCCTTGCCCCAGTGCTCAGCCTTTCCCCGGCCCAACGCGGGCACGCGATCGTGACGTCCGTGGAACGAGTGCGCACCGCGCTGGCGGCGATCGAGAATCCCGGCCGGGATGCTATCGACCTGGCCGGTGCCATCGAAGGCTTCACCTCCGAACCCCTGACACAGACCCGGTGACCAAGCAGCACGGTGTCACTTGCGATTGTAGTCACCTGTGCGTAAAGGCAGCGGATTACCCGACGAGCCCGCCACATCACACTCGGCTGCCTCTCAACTGGCCACATCAGCGGTTACGGGGCACCTGCGTGGCCATGCAGTGGCGAATGCCCGGCCCAGCTGCACGACGAGGTCCTTCCAGCACACGCACACGCCCCCGGGACGTGTGGGCCGATCAGTTGGACTGGAGCATGCTGGCTACCCCGCCACAGCTCCCGGAATGACTGTGCAGTCCATCGCCAACCCCTCTCTCGACTTACTGTGTATCACGCAAGTAGCGACTGGCGCGCTCGGGCCGTGAGCACGACACTACCGCCGCCCGCGGCGACCCCGACCTGCTCGCCCGCATTGCCGAGTGGGTCAGCAACGGCCACCTGAGCCTGGCGAAGGTGAACCCGATCCACCACGACAACCGCCAGACCACGTAACTCCCCACAATCGATCACACAACGCAACAACCGGTTACGTGGAAGGCTTCAGTGCGGTGGGCTCTTGCCGAGGTGCTGTCGTCGGTTACCTTTTATCGCTCTAAAGTGACCGTTCGTCGCATGTTCGAGATTCTTCTCGGAGTGGTTGTCGGGTGGTCCGGAATTGTCGGTGTCGGTGGTGAGAATGGGTGGGTGACCACAGCGGTGTTGGCGGGTGAGCAAGCTCGGATTGACGGGCTGCTTGATTCGCTGCGTGCTGCTGAGGCTGAGTATCGTCGGTCTTATGCTCGGGTTTTGGATGCGGTCGCGGAATTGGAGACCGAGCGGGCGGGGGTGGTCACTGGGTTCGGGACCACGGCCCGGTTGGTGGCCGGTGTGTTGCAGCTGTCTCCGGGGGAGGGTCGGGTTCGGGTGGAGCAGGCGGGGTTGCTCACCGCGCGACGGTCGTTGACCGGGCAGGAATTACCGCCGGTGTTGCCCGCGACCGCGGCGGAGTTGGCGGCGGGGGTGATCGGGCCCGGTCAGCTGCGGGTGATCACCGCGACCATGCGCCGGATCCCAGACGGTATCCACCCCGATACCGTCGCTGAGGCGGAGCAGACCCTGGCGCAGGCGGCGCGCCGGTTCGCTCCCGCGGAGTTGGGTCGGATCGGTGAGCGCCTGCTGGCCTATCTTGATCCCGATGGCCCGGAGCCCATTGAGGAACCTGAGACCATCCGGGAGCTGCGAGTACGTACCGGAGCCGACGGGACGGTCAGTCTTACCGGCAAGCTGGATCCTGAGGGTGGTGCCCGTGTCTTGGAGGTTCTGGGTTCGCTCAACGGTCGCCGTGCCCCGGTCGAGGGGTCCCTGATACCCGTAGCCAGTCCCGCCGGGATGCCGATGCGTTGGTGGAGGCGATGGGCCGGTTGCTCAACGAGGGGGAGTTGCCTACTCGCGGTGGGAAGCGTCCGCAGCTGGTTCTGACCATGGGGCTGCGTGAGCTGATCGACGGCCTGAGCTCGGCGGTCCTGGATACCGGGGGACGGCTGTCTGCCGCCGGAGCCCGCCGGTCGGCGTGTGATTGCGGCATGATCCCCATGGTTCTTGGCTCGGAGTCCCTGCCCCTGGATGTCGGACGACACCAGCGCCTGGCCACCGCCGCAATCCGTGATGCGTTGGGTCGGCGGGATCAGGGGTGTATTTTTCCTGGGTGTACTCGTCCACCCCGTTATTGCGAGGCGCACCATATTCGGAGTTGGCTCGACGGGGGCGAGACGGCATTGCACAATATGTGTTTGTTGTGCGAGTACCATCATGCCATCGTGCACCGCCAGGGCTGGCACATCCGCCTCGACGGACGCGGCCGACCCGAATTCATTCCACCGAGAGCTATCGACCCCACCGGAACTCCACTTCATAACCCACTCCGGCAATAGCTGAGGCCAATGCCCCTCCCTGACCGGCGCTCCGTTGTTGTCCTGGGGTCGTTGTCCTGGGTACAGGGTCATCGGTGTGGTGTGTGGTCGAGTTGTCCGGGCTCGACGCTATAGCGGGTCGCCTCGTGCACGCACTCCGGGCAGTAGCGCAGACAGTCCCGGCACCCCGGACAGTCCTCGTCTTGGTCGAAGGCGTCGGGTTCGGGTACGTTCTGCGCGCTGCAACCGAGGCGTCACTGCTGCCAAAGAACTCGACCGACGAGCTGCCGCATACTTGGCGACAGCGTCATATTAGAGTAACATTAGCACGAGTCCAAGCGCAGTCCCATTAAGATTGCCGAACAAGAGGAACCATGACAGGTCAGTCGTTTGTTGTAGAGCCTCTCGCTTACGTTGTCGGCGGGCGCATCGAGCCGACCGACGACTATTGGGGTGGCACCCGTTCGATCATCCGTATCGATGGCAACCGCTTCACTGTCGATGCGACAAAGGGCCTGGAGGAGTTCTCTCACCTAGAAATCTTATTTCGATTTCATCTGACCGACCCGACAGACCTCAACCTCGGTGCTCGTCGTCCCAGGGACAACCCGGCCTGGCCCGAGGTTGGAATTTTCGGCCATCGCAACATGCGTCGTGTGAACTGGCTGGGAGTTTCGCGCTGCCGACTCATCAAGGTCGATGGAATTGATCTTCACGTTGAAGATCTCGACGCGGTCGATGGAACACCGGTCCTTGATATCAAACCGTGGTTCATCGAGTTCGGACCGCGCGGCGAAGTCCGGCAAGCAAAATGGCCCACGGAGATGTTGCATAATTACTTTGCCCCCGCCACCGGCGCCTGACCAACCCGCCCAGAGCTATCAAGGATCCCCAACAGTGAGCCGATGTCGGTGATCACGACGCTCACCATGGCGGTGTGCGCACCAGGGCGGAACACTGTCGGTGTCAATTCTGGCAGGTGACATTCGAGGGAGACGCGAGTATGGGTGCCGGGGGACGGGCTGAGTTCGCCGAAAGCCCGGTGCCCCGCGATCCCGACGACCGGGAACGGCTCGCCCTGGCCGCCGATCACCCCGCCGGGTCAACGTCGCCACAGTAATCGCGCTGGCTGACGTGCTTGCCGCTAATCGGCGCTTGGAGGATGTCGCCGGGTCGGTCGCTGTGCTCCCCGCCACCAGCTCGCCCTGGCCCGCGATTTCTTCGCCGACGCCCGTCTCCCAGTCCGAAACCGGATCGGTGCGCTCACCGGTGAGCTGCACCAATACCTCGGCTGGCTGCTCACCTCGACCGGGAACCACGAACAGGCGAGTGTCGAGCTCGACGCGGCCTTGGCGATCGGCGTCGAACTCGACGACCCGAACCTGATCTCCCTGGCATTGTCCTTTAAGGGACACCTCGGATGGATACACGGCGACGCTCGCGAGGTAATCGCACTCTCCGGCGCCGCTCGACCCTGGCGTGGTTCGACGAAGAGCACCTGTGCCTGTTGGCAAGCCAGCGCACCGCAGCGGCACGCGGGTGGTACGACGTGGTGTGTCAGCTGGCCTGGGTGCTGGCCACGTACACCTACCGGCGCGGGCACCTCCCGCACCGGGTCGCCTTGTGGGAGATGGCGCTGGGCGTCGTCGACCACCTCGACGACGCCC